>NZ_AQPF01000002.1:0-293665 GCF_009846745.1 Alcanivorax xiamenensis
CCGTCGCCCAGCGGCGCGCGCCGGCTGTGGCAGCGCGCGCAGGTGTCCACCTCGGAGGCACGGGCGGCGTCGGTGAGGGGCACCTCGAAACCGTGGCCGGGCACCGCTTCCGCCGGCGCCCGCGCCCACGCCAGATGCCGTGAGGCCGGGCCGTGACAGCTCTGGCAGCCCACGCCCAGGGCCCTCCAATGGCTGTCGAAGCGGTCCCCGGCGGCATCATAGCCCCGTTGAAACCCGCTGGTGTGGCACTCGATGCAGATGAAGTTGGCGTTCTGGGCGGGCTGGCGCCAATGCAACGGGTGCCGTTCGTCCACCTCCGGCCGGTCGTACAGATGGAACCAGGACCGCGTTTGCGTATCCCAGGCCACGCCATAGGCCTGCAGCCGCCCGCCTTCCGTTTCCAGCAGGTATTGCTGCAGCGGTTCCCAGCCGAAGGTGTAGGCCACCTGGTGTTGTTCCGGTTCACCGTCCCGCTCCTGGGTGCGAATCCAGAACTCGCCGTCTCTGCGAAAAAAAACGCTGCTCTGGGTCTCGCCAACGAAACCGGTGCCGTCGAAGGCGCCGCGCACGGTTTGATCGGTGGGCTCGGTCATCGCGCGATGGTGATGCGAACCGCGCCAATCGCGCACCTGGGCCTGATGGCACTGCCCGCATTGCGTCTCTTCGACCCAGTGCGCGGTAATCGGGCCGGCGGCCCCGCCGCCCCGCGCCTGGAACACCGCCACCAGCACACCGGCCAGCACCGCCAACAAAGCCACCGCGACAGCGGTACGCATGGCTACGCCACCGGATCCGGCTGGCCCCGGTCCGGCTCCGCGCCGGGCAGACGCAGGGGCAGCAGCAGAGTCAGACGGGTGCCGCCGGCCAGGGGTTCGATGTCGATCACACCGTTCAGTTGCCGGACCCGGCGACGCATGTTGATCAGTCCCTCACCACCCCGCTCGGGCCGGCGCGGAAAGGGGCGGCCATCGTTTTCCACCGTGATGCACGCCTGGCCGCACTCGGACCGGGCGCCACGTACCGTGATCCGGGTGGCGCCGCCGTGCCGCAGGGCGTTGGTGATCGCCTCCTGCAGGATGCGCAACACATTGAGCGCGTGGGACGGGGTGACCCCGGCGATCTCCGGCAGCGGTGCCAGCGACCAGTCCATCGCCACGCCCAACCGTTTGAGCTGCCGCTCCAGACGTTCCCGCAATCCCGCCAGAGCCACCGGCAGTTCGTGGTCGTCGATGTCCAGCGAATGAATCACCAGCCGCAGATCATCCAGGGCCTCGCGGGCGGCGCCTTCCACCCGTTCCGATTTCTCCCGCTCCGAAAGCGCGATGATCGAGGCCAGATGACCGGACAGGCCATCGTGCAGGTCAGCGGTCAGGCGCCGACGTTCCTCGCTGAGCGCCCGCGCGGCGGTTTCGCGGCGTTCGTCCTGGTGCAGCCGCTCAAGCTCCCGTTCCTGCTCCCGCAGCCGTTGCGTCAGATAACCATTGATGTTGTCCAGACGCCCCAGGCTCAGACCCAGACGGCGCATCAGGATCATGGCAATGCCGATCATCATCGCCGGGCGGTAATACACCGACAGGAAGATCGGCCCGTCCAGCCAGGTCATGATGATGGCGAAGTCGTGCAGGGCCGCCACCGTCGACAGCAACAGCGGCAGCACCAGC
Source organism: Alcanivorax xiamenensis (assembly GCF_009846745.1). Classification (NCBI taxonomy): domain Bacteria; kingdom Pseudomonadati; phylum Pseudomonadota; class Gammaproteobacteria; order Oceanospirillales; family Alcanivoracaceae; genus Alcanivorax; species Alcanivorax xiamenensis. The sequence goes on from NZ_AQPF01000002.1 coordinate 1,662, forward strand.
AGCCAGGCTTCCTCGACCCGCCGTGCCAGCGCCGCCCACACCAGAATCGCCAGTGCCGCCAACTGCCCGAGCATGTTCAGTGGCGCATTGACGAACAGCACCACCTGCGCCGGCGGCACCAGCCCCAGGGCGCTGACCAGAATGCAGGCGGCGGGCACGCCCGGCACCGTGATCTTCAACCAGCGCGGTACCGGCACACCGGCGATCAGCAAAACGGTGATCACCAGGATTTCGCAGGCCGCCGAACCGGCCATGATGGCGTAGTACATGGCCTCGACCGGCGTCGGCAGCAACTCCCGCATCATTCCCAGATAAACGAACATGGAGGTGGTCAACAACAGGAACAGCCAGCCGAACAACGACTCCTGGGGCCGGTAAAGCCACACCACCAGAACCACCAGAGCGATCAGCAGTTGCCCGGCGGGCACCATCAAGCGCAGGTACTCAAGCACGAACACCCGGGTCCGGTAATACGGCGCCAGCCGTTCGGCCTTGTCCACGTACAGAGTGGAGAGGTAACCGGGTACCAGGCCCAGGGTCTGCACCCGGATATCGACCTGGTTCCCGCCGCGCTCGAGCAGCTTCCCCGGCAACGCCACCAGCGCCGGAACGCCCGAGGCCAACGACACCAGGGTGGTGCGGTTTTCCGTGTCCGCGATCCGTTCGCCGGCCACTTCGACCACCGCCCGCTGGCTGATTGTCGGCAAATAAAGAGTGACCGGGTCCCGGCCATCCCAGTCAAACTGGATGCGATAGTGTTCCCAGCCGCCGGCGGGGCGGCCGGCCTGGGGCAGGGATACCGGCGTCCAGACGCCATCCTGATAGCGCTCAGCGGTGTCGATGCGGCCGCTGGCCGGCTCCGGCAGGGTCCCCCACAGCGGAGCGCTGGCAAGCAGCGCCATCACCGCCCACAACACCGCGAACCCCACCGTGCGCTTCACAGCCGCAACAACCCGCGTTTGGACGCTTCGTAAACGGCCTCGGACCGATTGTTCGCCGCCAGCTTCCGGTAGATGTTCTTGATGTGCACCGGCACGGTCTGGCGGGAAATGCCCAGCCATTCGGCCAGTTCCGTGTAGGTGAAACCTTTGGCGATCCCCCGCAGGATATCCATTTCCCGTGGCGTCAGACCTGGCCCGGTGGCGTCATCCGCCGGCTTGTTCATGCGACGCACCAGAATCCTGGCGATGGAAGAGGAAATCGGCGAACGCCCGGCACGCAGCTCCTCGATGGCTTCCACCAGTTCGATGGAGTCGGCGTCCTTGAGCAAATAACCCACCGCGCCGGCCTCGATGGCGGCAAGCACGGTTTCGTCGTCGGCCAGCACCGAGATGACCATGGTATCGGCGTCGGGATGGCGTTGACGCAATCGGCGGATGGCGTCTATGCCGTGACCGTCCGGAAGATTCAGATCGGTCATCAACAGATCCACCGGATGCTGATCCAGCGCCGTCAGCGCTTGTTCCAACGTGGCGCAGACCGCCACCAACTCGCCGCCGTCCCAGGCATGGAGAATGGCCACGAAGCGTTCGCGCAAAGGCGCGTCGTCCTCAAGCAGTACGATACGCACCGTGCCGCTGGTCCCCGTCATTGTTGTTTTCCCCAGGCTGCAAGAATCGCCAGCGACAGAATGCCCCACCCGCCCATCGCCGTTGGATACCCCATTTATGGTATGGGCTTGCGGTCCGGCGCAAGAAAAAGATAACCGGGGCGGAAAAGCATTTACCAACAAGAAAAGGGGGATAGCATGAAACCATCATTAAGCGGCCTGACGCTGGCAGGTTGTGCCTTGTTCACGCTCGGCGGCTGCTTCGATTCGGACTCCGGATCATCGCGGGATGGTAGCGCGGACGCACCCACGCCACCCAACATTCTGTTTATCGTGGTCGACGATGCCGGTATCGATCAGTTCCGGGCGTTCGGTTACGGCGGCGCGATCCCGGCGAAAACCAGTAGCATCGACGCCATCGCCAACGCCGGAGTACGATTCCGCAACACCTGGTCGATGCCCACCTGCTCGCCGACCCGCGCCACCTTTTTCGAGGGTCGCTATCCGTTCCGCAACAACGTGCGCAACGCCATCGTTTCCAATGACCTGGCCAATTCCCAGGTGTCGCCCTACACCCTGACCGTGCCACGGCTGCTTCGGGAAGAAGCCGGCTACGTCAGCGCCCTGATCGGCAAGATGCACCTGACCGGTTCCGACCTGGGCCCCGAGAATCATCCGCTGGGCGACGGCGCCATGCGTGAACTGGGCTGGGACTACTTCGCCGGCTATCTGGATGGCGCGCCCTACCCGATCGATACCACCGGCGGCGGCGTGGCGGCGGAGGGCACCTACCAGTGCGGCTTCGTGCCCAACACCGTGGCCGACAGCGAGAACGGCGCGGACTTCGGTGTCTGCTATCTGGCCGATGGCGGGCATCTGATCATGAACGACCTGGACGCCTACCCGACGCCGGGACGTACCTGCGTGGAACGCGGCGGCCTGTTCGATCCCGAGGCCACGGTGTACAGCGACGTGCGCCGAGCCGAACTCGACTTCACTGTCCAGAACGGCTATTACACCGGCGAATGGAAAATCAATCACGCCGATGGCCGCGACGAAACCCTGCTCGCCGCCGATCCCCGCGCCCGCGGTTACCGCACCGTGCGGGAGACCGACCGCGCCATCGACTGGATCACGCAAACCCGCGCCCGGCAGCCCGGCACCCCCTGGATGCTCAGCCTCGGCTATTCCGCCCTGCATGCACCGCTGCAACCGCCGCCGGCGGCCCTGCTGCCGCACCCGGACGCGGACCTCAGCCTGCTCGGCTGCGGCACCCCCGCCGCCAATCAGTTGGCGGAACTGGGCATCGTCGATCCCACCGAAGCGGCGGATTTCGCCCAGCAACGGGCGGTGGCCCAACACATGCTGGAGGCGGTGGATCATGAGATCGGGCGCCTGCTGGTGGAAACCGGCATCGCCAAGCGGCTCGATGACGGCACCCTGCGCTACAATCCGGACAGCAACACCGTAGTGGTGTTCACCAGCGACAACGGCACTTACATGCCCAGCGTCAAACTGCCGTTCGATCCGGTACGGGCCAAAGGCTCGCTCTATCAATCCGGCGTCTGGGTGCCGCTGGCGGTGGCCGGCCCTGAATCCATCGTCAACAGCCCGGACCGCGACGTGCCGCACATGGTCAACAACACCGATCTGTTCAGCCTGTTCCGGGAAATCGCCGGCATCGGCGAGGAGCGTCTGCCCGCCTCGGTGCAACTGGACGCCCGGCCGGTGATGCCCTACCTGACCGAACCGGACCACCAGGCCATTCGCGACACCAACTTCAGCGAGCTGGGCACCAATTTCAGCGCTGATCCCGCTCCGCCCTGCGTCATTCCCGGCGCCAATGTGTGCGTGGAAATCTTCCCGCAACAGGGCGTCTGCGAAGACCAGAGCGGCATCTGGTACGGTCCCGGCGGCGTGGCCGGCGCGGACGGTTTCAATTCCTGCTGCGCGGTCAACGATTACCGGGTATCCCAGGGCGAGGACCCGGTAAAACTGTTTCCTCACCATCAGAGCACTCTGCGTGACGAACACTATAAGCTGGTGCGCATCAGCCGCCTGGACTGCGCCACGGACACCTTCATCGATAGCGAGGAATTCTACGAGATCAATGAAAGCCCGGACCCGCTGACCTTGAAACTCGACCGCGAAGACCAGGACCTGCTGGCGGGCAAAACGCCGGATCAACTGACCGCCACGGAGCAAACCCATTACGCGGCCTTGAGCAACGGTTTGACCGACTTGCTGGCCAGAGACAGCGCATGCCCCGGCGACGGCAACGACGATGGCAGGGTCGACGCCACCGACCTGGAGCAATGGGCCTGGTGGGCCGACCCCGATCAGGGCGGCGGCCTGTCGAGCTGGTACGACGTCAACCTGGATGGCGTGACCGACACCGCCGACCGCGATCTGATCGAGGCCAATATGGGGCTGGACTGCCGGCCCTGAAGCTCCGGCATTGAGGTATTGCTTACACGCGATACGCTGGCACGCGGGGACCTCAGGTCCCCGCTGTTTGCCCTGCCGGCATGGTCCGCACCGATAGCCAGGCAGCGCCGATGGCGGGCACCAGCAGCGCGGCGCTGATCAGGGACAGGGTCAGGTTGGTCAGTGGCACCGGGCCTCCTCCCGGGATAGCCAGCAGCATGCCGCCGCCGATCAGCGCCAGCCGGATCGGCCACTCCAGAACCCGGTTTACCGACAGGTCGCCGACACCCAGCAGGTAGCCCTGCATGGCGCAGGCGATCAGCAGCACGCCAAAGAACGCCTGAGTGATCACCACCACAACCTCATGCCAGGCCCCCTGAAAAATCAGCGCCGGATTCAGTACGAACAGGAACGGAATGAAATAGATCACACTGCCCAGCCGCATCGCCTGGACTCCGGTTTCCATTGCCCTTGCTCCGGCCACCGTGGCGGCGGCGAAGGCACCGAGGGCCACCGGCGGCGTAATGAAACTGAGCATGCCCCAGTAAAGAATGAACAGGTGGACCGCCAACGGGTCCATGCCACCACCGTTGATCAGCGCCGGCGCCAGTGCCACCGCCAGGAAGATGTAGGCCGCCGTCACTGTCATGCCGATACCGAGAATAAAGCTGGTCAGCGCCCCCATCAGCAACAGCACCAGAGTGTTGCCGCCAGCCAGGAAAATCAGGTCGTTGGCGATGGTGCCGGAAAGTCCGGTCACCGACAGCGCGCCCACCAGCAGGCCGACCCCGGCCAGGATGGCGATCAGTTCGGCAAACAGCTTGCCCGAGGTCGAGAAGAAATTCTTGACCTCCCGCCAGCCCCAGCGCTGATAAGGCAGGAGCTGATTGATGATCAGCAGCAGCGCCGTGGCGAAGAACGGCGCGGTGGCCTCCCGCCGCAGGAAGAACAGCAACCAGATCAGCAAAGCGAAGACAAAAATGAAATACCAGCCTTCTTTCAGCGTCTGGCGCAACGATGGCAGCTCGTCCTCCGGCAGGCCCTTGATCCCGTATCTGGCCGCGTAGGCATCGATCTGGATGAACAGCCCGAGGAAATAGAGCACCGAAGGCACCACCGCGGCCAGGGCGATGGTACCGTAGGGAATGTTCAGGAACGACGCCATGATGAAGGCGGTGGCGCCCATCACCGGCGGCATCAGCACCCCCCCGGTGGAAGCACAGGCCTCCACGCCGGCGGCATAGGATTTGCCGAACCCCATCCGGCGCATGGCGGGGATCGACATGACGCCGGTGGTCATGACATTGGTGATCACGCTGCCGCTCATCGAGCCCATCAACCCGCTGGAAAACACCGCCACCTTGGCGGGCCCGCCACGGACGTGGCCAAGCAGGGAAAACGCCAGGTTAATGAAAAACTTGCCGCCGCCGGTTTGCTGCAGAGCCACTCCGAACAGCAGGAAGCCGATCACCAGATTGGCGAACGCCTGCAGTGGGATCCCCATGATGCCTTCCCGGCTCATGGCCAGATAAATAGCGGTAGCGTCCGGGCTGGAAGGAAAACCCTGGATCGGCCCGGGCATCACATCGGCGAAGATCGGATAGAGGCTGGCACAGCCAACGATCACGGCGATCGGCCAGCCGCCCGCCCGGCGTACCGCTTCCACTACAATCGCCCAGAACAAAAAGCTCAGGGTCACCGCGTGGCCCGGCGCGGCGTATTCCCAGCCCCGGTTGAGGATATGTTCCGCGTTGTAAACAAAGAAGGCGCACACCACCACGGCGGCGATGAACAGCAGTACGTCATACCAGGGCACCCGGTCCCGGGCACCATGGCGATTGATCGGCCAGAGCAGAAACACCAACGGCAGCATCAGGGCCACCACGGTGTAGAAAAACTGGCTTTCCACCCGGGTGATGAGGTTGATGATCTGCAGGTTGAACAGGTAGTCAATGGTGATCAGAGTCAGGGCCAGGGTGGCCAGTCTCGGCACCCATAGCCAGAAACCGGAAAGGGAGCGAATGCCGGAAATATTTTCCGGCTGGCTGACCGTATCCCTGGGGGACGTTGCCTGAGTCGAACTCATGGTCATGAAACTCCGGGCGGGAACTTGCGAGCACAGGATGACGGGTTCAATAGAAGACCGGGTTCATGTCTTCGGCTTCAAGGGCATCGGCCCGTGCCTGCATCCATGCCTCACGGAACTGATCCTGATCCGAGGGCGGGTTGTCATCGACAAAGGCATTCCAGGTCTCGATCAGCAGTTCCTGGCGCCGGACCAACTGATCCTGGTGTGCCTGCATCTCATCGGTCCAGATACCGATGTCCTTGTAGTACCGCACCACCGCGTCATGGAACGGAATCACCCAAAACATATTCTGGCTGTCGATCCCGTACCCGGTAGCGCCCGGCGCATCGTTCTTATATTCGTCGGAGTCTTCGTGTATGACCTTGATCAGGTTATAGACGATGTCCGCATCGTAGTTGCGGGTCGCCACCATGACCGGATACGGATAGCTTGCGAACGCGTGGGGGTGGTCTTTGTTAACGACGCCACCCGCCGCCGACGTCACTTCATGAGACTGGAAGTAAGGCGCCACGTCCTTCATGCGCGCCCATCCTTCCTGATCATCCGGGCTCAGCTCTGGCCAGGTAATGCCTCTCGGGCTGGCGGCAACCTGTTCCGGCGCTGGCGCGGATGTCATGGTGAAGGCCGCGTCCGCCAGTCCTTGAATGATGCCGTCGAAGGAACGGTTATAGCCGGGGAACTCCACCCGTTCCACGTCATCCCAACTGAGCCCGCCAAACGCCAGATAGGCTTCGGTACCGAGGTTCAACGACGGCGCGCCTCGGATCCAGGCGACTTTTTTGCCCTTCAAATCGGCGGGGGTTTTGACATCGAGATCACCGGCCACCACCAACCCCATGCCAAAATCAGCGATGGACGTTCGGATCACACGAACCGGTTGCGGGCCCCAGGCGGCATCGGCAAACAGGAGCACTCCTTCCGATGCGTAGTAGCTGGCGATACCACAACCGCACAGATCAACACGGCCGGTTCTTAACGGTGTCATCCGGGAGACATCGTTATCACCGGGCAATACCCGAACCGATACGTTGAACTTTTTCTTGAGCACATTCCCCAGCGCCAAAAGCTGAGCATAGTTCGCCGAGGAGGTCGGATAGGAAGTCCAGGCCATGGTCGAGGGAAGCGGGCTCGCGGTATCGGCGGATACCGGATTCAAGGCGGCAACGCCCGCGAATGCAAATACCGCCACAATGTTCTTCAGATAACGCATTAAAAACCTCCTCTTTTTATTCTAGTATCCAGAAAATTCTTGTTTCAGTTTTCGTTTCGATACTTTGCCGTTATCGTCACGGGGCAGATCGTCCACTATTCGGATGTCCCTGGGGATCTTGTAATTGGCCAGGCGCCCGACCAAATAGTTGCGAATGTTCTCCATCACCTGATCGGCACCGCCGGTGCACTTCACCAGCCCCACCAGAGATTCCCCATACTCATGATCGGGAATGCCAAAGACCGCGCAATCGAGTACTTCCGGCAATTCCAGCAGGGCATGTTCAATTTCAGCCGGGTAAATATTGACGCCACCGGAGATCACCATGTCGGAAACCCGGTCGCAGACATACAGGTAACCGTCTTCGTCCACATAGCCAACATCGCCGACCGTGATCAGGGCCCCCAAGCCGGCTTTAGCCCGGGCGGCCGGGTTGTTTTGATAGGTAAAGTCAGGATAGGCCGGCTGCCGGCCATAAATGACACCGGTTTCACCGATGGGACATTCCTTACCGTCGTCGCCCACGATTTTTATTTCGGCGTTCAACACCGGCTTGCCGACACTGCCCGGTTTGATCCGCGCCCCCTCGGGCGTCTGCACGGTCAGCATCCCGGTTTCGCTGGAGGCATAGGTCTCGTAGATAACTTCCCCCCACCAGGCCAGCATGGCGGCTTTCAGCTCCGGGGCGCAGGATGCTCCGGTGGATGCGACAAACCTCACCGATGAAATGTCGTACTGGTTTTTGACGCTCTCCGGCAACCGCAGAAGCCGGACGTACATGATCGGTACCAGATAGACAGTGGTGATCCCGTGCCGCTGAATCAGCCTTAGAATGGCTTCCGCGTCGAACTTCCGCGTCAGCACCAACAGATCACCGTGCAGCAGCGTCTGCAGCGTCATGGAATTCGGCGCGCTGTGGTACAGCGGCGCGGGCATCAGGGTCCGGACGCCGGCCTTGACACCCCAGACCTGTTCCGAAAGCGCTTGCATGGCGGGCGGATGCTCCGGCCCCAAGGGCAGCCGGCATACCCCTTTGGGTTTGCCGGTGGTGCCGGAGGTGTACGGCATCATGCCGCGAGGGGCACGAATCCCACCGGAGTATTCCGGCTGCCGACTCAGCCAGCTGTCGTAGTCAGGGTGTTCGCCGTTGTCGCCGTCGATGGCAATCACGGAGAGCGCCGCGGGAATGATCTCAGCAATCTCCCGCAGAAAAGCCTCCTCGATAATCAGCGCTCTGGCACCGGAATCGCGCAGGATATGCTCGGCTTCAGTGGAGCGGAAATGCCAGTTGATCGGGCAATAATGGGCTCCCAACACCCGGCAGGCCAGCATCAGGTCAATGAACGCTGGATGGTTTTTCACCATCACCGCAACCACATCGCCTTCGCCAACACCAAGACCAGTCAGTCCACCCGCCAGTCTCCGCGCCCTGAGATCAAGTTCTTCTCCGGTTATGAGCCGGTCCTCATAGACCAGGTCTGCTGTCATTATTCTTACCTTTCTGCTTATTTGGTGCCCCGCGATACGCGCGTGACAGGATGTCGCCAGTGGTAGCGGACACTGTAGAAAGGATTCACAACCTAGACAATGCTCCATATTTTGGCCAAACTGTTTCCAAATTCGCAACAATAACCCCATCATGGACATCAAGGACTTCGAGGCCCTGGTCGCGGTGGTGGAAAGCGGCAGCATGACCAGCGCGGCGGACCGCTTACAGACCAGCCGTTCCAACATCAGCCGGCGCCTCAAGAAGCTGGAAACGGAACTCCGGGTTCAGTTGATGAGACGCACCACCCGCCGGGTGGAGCTGACACAGATAGGTATCAGGCTTTATGAACACGCGGTGAAAGTGATGCAGGAATTCACCGCCATGGAGGCCGTTGTCAGGGATATGGGGCGGGCGCTGCGGGGCCACCTGCGAGTCAGCGTGCCTATCGGTCTGGGCCAACTGGTGCTGGCGCCGGCCCTGCTGGATTTTTGCAAGGAGAACCCCGAGGTCACCATGCAGATCACGTTCAACAACCGGATATACGATTTGCTGGAGGATGAAATCGACGTGTCCATCCGGGTCGCCAATTCACCGCCCGATCATTATGTGGCCCGGGAATTGTCGGCCATGGAATGGGTCACCTGCGTTTCCCCGGATTATCTGGAAAACCACGGGACTCCGCGGTCGCCGGAAGAGTTACCCACCCATGCCCTGGTTACACCACCGGTCAGAAACAATCGGTTGATCATGAGATTCATCTCCGGGGACACACACCATGTCGTCGATCTTCAACCGAAACTGCAATGCTCGGACATGAATTTCCTCAAGCAGTCGGTGGTGCTTGGCAATGGCATCGGGGTACTGCCGTATTACCTGATCAGTGATGAACTGCAATCGGGGCAGTTGGTCAGAACGCTGATCGATTTCGATCCCGACCCGAAAATGTGGGGCGACAAACTGTATCTGATCACCGCGCCAAACCTCTATCCGTCTCAGCTTATCCGGACCTTTCTCGATTACATCAGGACGCTGTTCTCCGATGACGGCAGCATCGGGGCGATACTGAAAAATCAGAATCCGTGAATGATCATGGGCGGGACTCAACCGTTCGCCAGCGCAAAAATGCCTGCTCCACCGGAATCCCCTGAATCCGCAAGTCCACGAAACCGCTGTAGGAGGCGGGTTCACCGGCCTTGGAGACAGGCACAAAAAAAGATTCATCGCGGTATGGAGGGAAACCGTATTGCCTTCCATCAGGGACCGCGGAGCCGCGTTACGCCTTTGCGGGAACGCCGTGAAGCAGAGTCCCGCAAAGGCGTAACGCGGCTCCGCTTCGAGGTGAGCGGCGAATACGGATGCCCTGTCCACCGCGAGCAAACGGAGGCCATCCTTTCCCTTTCCAGAAAGGTCCGTCGTCGTTGGCGTCCGGAACGCGGCGGTTCACTTCTAAGCGGGTCTGCACGGAGGCCTTCCGGGATCGCCGTGAATACATCCCTGTCGGCTCCCGGTTTGACCTCCCTGTCAAACAGGGTCCCGGAAGGCCTCCGTGCAGACCCGCGCCGCCGATGGAGACCCACATTCCCGGTAATCCTCGATGAACTACAAAAAAGCCCCGCCTTTGCGGGCGGGGCTTTTTCAGGCTTCGGTGGGAGCCGGAGCGGCGTTTACATCATGCCGCCCATGCCACCCATTCCACCCATGCCGCCCATATCCGGAGCAGCACCTTTCTCTTCCGGCTTGTCAGCCACCATGGCTTCGGTGGTGATCATCAGGCCGGCCACGGAAGCGGCGGCCTGCAGCGCGGAGCGGGTCACCTTGGCGGGGTCCAGGATGCCCATTTCCAGCATGTCACCGTATTCACCGGTAGCGGCGTTGTAGCCGTAGTTGCCGTTACCGTTGCGTACTTCCTGAACGATCACGGACGCTTCGGCACCGGCGTTGGTGGCGATCTGACGCAGCGGAGCCTGCAGGGCGCGAATGGCGATAGCGATACCGGCATCCTGCTCATCGTTGTCACCGGTCAGTTCGCCGATGGTGGCCAGAGCGCGCACCAGCGCCACACCACCACCCGGTACCACGCCTTCTTCAACGGCGGCGCGGGTCGCGTGCAGGGCGTCATCAACGCGGGCTTTCTTCTCTTTCATTTCCACTTCGGTGGCGGCACCGATCTTGATCACCGCCACACCGCCGGCCAGCTTGGCCACACGCTCTTGCAGCTTCTCGCGATCGTAGTCGGAGGAGGAGTTCTCGATCTCGCGGCGGATCTGCTCGACGCGGGCATCGATATCGCCCTGCTGGCCGGCGCCATCGACAATGGTGGTGTTTTCCTTGTCGATGTTCACTTTCTTGGCGTTGCCCAGATCTTCCAGGGAAACGTTTTCCAGGCTCAGGCCCACTTCCTCGGAAATCACGGTACCGCCAGTGAGGATGGCGATGTCTTGCAGCATGGCTTTGCGGCGATCGCCGAAGCCCGGTGCCTTAACGGCGGCGCACTTGATGATGCCGCGCATGTTGTTCACCACCAGGGTGGCCAGCGCTTCGCCTTCAATGTCCTCGGCGATGATCATCAGCGGACGGCCGGCTTTGGCCACGTTCTCCAGTACCGGCAGCAGTTCGCGGATGTTGGAGATCTTCTTGTCCACCAGCAGAATGTAGGGCTCTTCCAGCTCGACCTGCATTTTTTCCTGGTTGTTGATGAAGTACGGGCTCAGGTAACCGCGGTCGAACTGCATGCCTTCCACGACTTCCAGCTCGTTGACCAGGGACTGGCCTTCTTCAACCGTGATAACACCTTCCTTGCCCACTTTTTCCATGGCCTGAGCTATGATCTCGCCCACGGAGCTGTCGGAGTTGGCGGAGATGGTGCCCACCTGCTCGATGCTCTTGGTGTTGTCACAGGGGGTGGACAGCTTCTTGATCTCTTCCACCACGGCGATGACGGCTTTGTCGATACCGCGCTTCAGGTCCATCGGGTTCATGCCGGCGGCCACGGCTTTCAGGCCTTCGTTGACGATGGCCTGGGCCAGCACGGTGGCGGTGGTGGTGCCGTCACCGGCTTCGTCGTTGGCCTTGGAAGCGACTTCCTTGACCATTTGCGCGCCCATGTTCTCGAACTTGTCTTCCAGCTCGATTTCCTTGGCCACGGACACGCCGTCCTTGGTGATGGCCGGCGCGCCGAAGGACTTCTCCAGCACCACGTTACGGCCTTTCGGGCCCAGGGTGACTTTCACCGCGTCGGCCAGGATGTTCACGCCTTTCACCATGCGCTGGCGGGCGTCGTCACTAAACAGTACTTCTTTAGCCATTGTCGTGTTCCTCTGAAATTCGGTTATCCAGGAAAGCAGTGGAGAATCAGGATCAGCCTTCGATCACGGCCAGGATTTCGGCCTCGCTCATGATCAGCAGCTCTTCGCCATCCACCTTCACGGTGTTGCCGGAGTATTGGCCGAAGATCACTTTGTCGCCTGCTTTCACGTCCAGGGGACGCACATCGCCGTTTTCCTGGATCTTGCCGTTACCCACGGCGATCACTTCACCACGGGAAGGCTTTTCAGCGGCTGAGCCGGGCAGCACGATACCGCCGGCGGTCTTGGTTTCTTCCTCTTCGCGACGCACCAGTACGCGATCATGCAACGGACGGATTTTCATTGCCTCTCTTCTCCTGTTGAGGTTTCAGCAATCAACGAATGTAGTCAGCATCATGGCCGGACCGGCATGGCCTGACCCGGCTTAGCACTCTATGCCAGAGAGTGCTAATCATAATTGGACCTTCATGACAGTCAATAGGCTGTCACGCCGGTGACCTCCTAATGGGGTTCTCAACCGGCCTTTCAAGAGCCCTGAGCACAAAAAATCGTCAGGAACGATTCTTGACGTCGTATCCGCGACGGCCCAGAGGGTGGCCGCCATGGACGGCAGGCCACAAAAATCGTCGGGAACGAAGACATTGCGGTCAGCGGACACCGGTGTCCCGCAATTATGGGACAGCCCGCCTACACGCTGATTCGCTGCCAAGGCAGCTTCCCACAGGGCTTCGTGGCTCCTCTCTGTGGGAGCGAGCTTGCTCGCGAATGCAGCGCGAATTGATCTCTCCGAAGCTGGCCGGCAGGCTGTGCGCATGCCACGGTTGCGCGGTGCTCCCGGCACTTTCATACTCGCCGCATGAATCAGGAGTTCCGCGACGCGGTCTATCAGATTGTGGCGGCCATCCCCGCCGGCACCGTCTGCAGCTATGGTCAGGTGGCCCGTATGGCGGGTTACCCGCGCCACGCCCGTTTTGTCGGCCGGCTGATGAGCCAGTTGCCCAAGGGCAGCAAACTGCCGTGGCACCGGGTGATCCGGGGCGATGGCGGTCTGCCGCTGATCGGCACCCCCAGTGGAGAGACCCAACTACGCCGGTTACACCAGGAAGGCGTGGCGGTGCTGAGCCAGCGCGTGCCATTACGCCGCTTCCAATGGCGCCCCGAGGCCGCCGAATCCGCCCCCGGAGAGTAAATGAAACTGGAAAACGCCTTTTTTGATCGCCGCATTCTGGTGATCTTTCTGCTGGGTATTGCCAGCGGCTTCCCCAAGGGCATGATCGTTTCCACCCTGTCCGCCTGGCTCACCGACGAGGGATTGAGCCGCACCAGCCTGGGCCTGTTCGGTCTGGTCTCGCTGCCCTACGCGCTCAATTTTCTGTGGGCGCCGCTGGTGGACAGCTTCCGCCTGGGCCCGCTGGGGCGGGCGCTGGGCAAGCGCCGCGCCTGGATTCTGCTCAGCCAGATCGCGCTGGTGGGGCTGTTGATGCTGCTCTCCGTGTTCACCCCCAGCAAAGAGCTGCTGGCGGTGGGCGTTATCTGTCTGATCATCGCTTTTGTTTCCGCCACCCAGGACATCGCCATCGACGCCCTGCGGATCGAATCCGTGCCGGTGGACCAACAGGGTGCCGCCGCTTCCGCCGGCGTGGTGGGTTGGTTGCTGGGGAATCTGCTGATCGCCGGCATCGCTCTGTGGCTGACCGCCTGGCTCGACAGCTGGAACCAGATTTACCTGGTGATGAGCAGCGCCATGCTGTTCGGCGTGGCCGGCTGCCTGATGGCACGGGAACCCGAGGACAGAGCCAGGGTGAGCGGACGCCCGGACGCCCCGCCGGGCGAACGCATGGCACGCTGGCTGCAAAGCGCGGTCTTCGCGCCCTTTATCGAATTCTTCCGCCGCAACGGCACACAGATGGCCGTGGTGCTGCTGGGATTCATCTTTCTGTTCAAGATCGGCGAGGCGTTTCTCGGCACCATGTCGATCCGCTTCTACAACGAAATCGGCTACCAATGGGCGGAGGTGTTCGCCTATGTGAAAACCGCCGGCATGGTGGCGTTGGGGGTAGGCAGCTTTCTCGGCGGCGCCATCAGCATCAAGCTGGGCGCCTCCCGGGGGCTGCTGGTGGCCGGCATCGCCATGGCTCTGACCAACCTGCTCTACGCCTGGCTGGCGGTAACCGGGCGAAACGACACCGTGCTGCTGACCTGCGTGATCCTCGACAACTTCACCGGCGGTGTGTCCACCATTGCCTTCGTCACCTACATCTCCGATCTGTGTAACCGGCAGTTCACCGCCACGCAGTACGCGCTGCTGGCGTCCCTGGGCAACCTGGGCCGCACCACCCTGGCCGCCGGCAGCGGTTGGATGGTGGATCTTCTCGGCGGCCGCTGGGAGGTGTTCTTTATACTCACCGCGCTGATGGCGATACCGGGACTGCTGATTCTGATCTGGCTGATCCGCCATGGCGCCCGGCCGGAGGCGCGGCGACCATGAGCACCTGGTACCTGCTCGGCGCCGGCAACATGGGCCTGCTGGCGGCGTACTACTTGCGCCAGGCCGGCGTTCCGGTGACCGTGCTGCGCCATGACACCGCAAGCCCGCTTCGCAGGAGACTCACCTTCGCCGACGGCAGGCCGCCGTGCGATCTGGTTCTGCCGGTGCTCTCGCCCGTCGCGCTGACCGAACCGCCCCGCCGCCTGGTGGTAGCCTGCAAGGCGCCCTACAGCGCCGCCGCCCTGGAGTCCGTGCCACTGACCGCCGATACCCAGGTGCTGCGACTGCAAAATGGCCTCGGCAGCCTTGATGGTCTGCTGCCAGAGGGCGTTCGATTGATCGAGGTGGTCACCACTTCAGCGGTGAAACAGGACGGGCCAGCACAACATCAGGTGGTGGCGGAGAACGAGACCTGGATGGGCGGTCATGATGTCGCTCCGGACTGGTTCGAGCAGCTGAGCGCACACTGGCCGAACCTGAGTTGGCCGGCGGACTTCCAACACCGCCAGTGGCACAAACTGGTGGCCAACGCGGTGATCAACCCGCTCACCGCGCTCCACGATGTGCCCAACGGCCGGCTGCTGGAAGACCGGGAGCTGCAACACCAGGCCGAGGAATTGTGCCGGGAAGCCGACCAGTTGCTCACCGCTGTGGACCCGACCTGGCCCGGCGACTCCCTGCCCCGGGTGATGGCGGTGGCCAGCGCCACCGCGGGTAATACCTCGTCCATGCGCGCCGACGTCGGTAAAGGCGCCGTCACCGAAATCGAGGCCATCAACGGTTATTTACTGCGCCGGGCCGCCCCCTTGGGGCTGTCACTGCCGGCCCATGAGCGCATCGTCGCCACCCTGACTTCGCGGACGTGAAATCAGAAGCCGCTACAAGGCTGCCGTGGGAAGCTGGCTTGCCAGCGAATACGGTGTATGTGCTATCTCAGTCCCATTCACTGCCAAGGCAGCTTCCCACAGCGGCTTCGTAGTCGGGGCTGCACCCATGGTGGAATCCGGAGTACATTCATGGGTTCCACGCCATATCACTGACTAGGAATCACCATGCCTTCCCGCAAGGATGAAAAGACCCGCATCAACCGGGTCATCACCCGCACCGGCGACGATGGCCATACCGGTCTCGCCGATGGCAGCCGGGTCGCCAAGGACCATCCCCGCATCGAGGCGCTCGGTAGCCTGGATGAACTCAATAGCGCCCTCGGCGTGTTGCGCGCGCATCCGCTTGATGAGGATCTGGACCGGCTGATCGAGAATCTGCAGCAATGGCTGTTCGATATCGGCGGTGAGCTGGCGATCCCCGACACCGTGACCCTGACCGACGCCGAGCTGGTGGAAATCGAATCCCAGGCCGACCTGATCAATGCCGAACTGCCACCACTGAAAGAGTTCGTACTCCCCGGCGGCAACGCCGACGCGGCGTGGTGCCACCATTGCCGGACCGTGGCCCGGCGCGCCGAACGCCGGCTGGTGACCCTCGCCGACCAGGAGCAGGTCAACCCGGTCAGCCTGGCGATCCTCAATCGGCTCGGCGACCTGCTGTTCATCATGGCCCGTCTGATCAACCTGCGCGCGGAAACGCCTGAATCACAGTGGATACGGCGCGAGGATCGCTGACCGGACGCCGATAATGCAAAACCAGACCCCACGCCCTGGCAAGCACTAAAACGCTTTCTTATGGTTCATCGGGGTTTGGCGGGACACGGCGCTTCAATCATGGGCACGGGTCTGTAACGGAAGGGGCTACTGCGCTGCTGTGGGAGCGTGCTTGCACGCGAATGGCCAACGGCTCAGGGCATTCGCGGCCAAGCGGAGCGCCGCCCGGGCCTCTTCCCACATCGGCTTCGTAGCAGATCTGTGGGAGACCAGCTTGCTGGTGAATATAGCGGCTTGGTAGCCCCCTCCGTTACAGACCCGTGCCCATGATTGAAGCGCCGCAGCCCCGGGTTTCGACTTTAGCATCCGGCGTCCGGCCCCAGCCATTTTGAAAGAATGTGCAAGTCGCTAGGGCGACACCTCCGGCGGCCTTACACTGGAGCGATTCTCCACGGCTCCCGCGAACATCATGGGCATACGCAACAAACTGTTCCTCACCTTTCTGGGTACTTTCCTGCTTCTGATCCTGGCGGCCAGCGGCTTCTATTACCTGTCGTTCGAGCAGAGTTTGTCCAAATATCTGGACGAGCGTCAGCAGGCCCAGGTGGAACGGCTGGCCGATCACCTGGCGGTGCTTTACGCACAGCGAGGCAGCTGGGACTTTCTGCTGCGCGACCCGCGACAGTTGGGGCGACTGTACTGGCTGGCCGGTGACCGCAATCAGCCCGACCAGCGAAAAATCGACCGCGATGCCCATCGCCATCTGCAGTTGCTGACGGCCAACAAGCACCCTCTACTGGGCCCACCCGTGGCGCCCAAATTCCGCCGCCAGGTGGCGATTCGCATCGGCGACCAAGTGGTGGGCTGGCTGGTCTACCCGGACCAGGAAGCGATCCGCGACTCCATGGACCGCCGTTTCCAGGAACGGCAGCTGCGGTTCATGCTGTGGATGACGCTCATCGGTCTGGCGTTGTCGCTTCTGGTGTCCTGGCTGCTGGCCCGCCATTTCGTGGCGCCGATCACCGCCCTCAGCCGCCATACCCGGCAATTGCGCGAAGGCCACTACGAGGCCCGTCTGACCAGTCAGCGTCGTGATGAACTCGGCGAGCTGATTCGCCATGTGGACAGTCTGGCGGAGCGCCTGGATCAGGGCCAGCAGGCCCGCCAGCGCTGGTTTTCCGACATCGCCCATGAGCTGCGCACGCCGTTGGCTGTGCTGCGTGGTGAATTGGAAGCAATCCAGGACGACGTCCGGCCCATGAACAAGGAAACCATCAGCACCCTGGAATCCGAGGTTCGCCATCTGACCCATCTGGTCAGTGATCTGCACGATCTGGCTCTGGCCGACGCCGGCAACCTGCGCTATCACTTTACCCGGGTGGACCTGGACGCCCTCTGCGAGGACGCCGTGGACGCTGTGCGCCCGGCAATGCAGCGCCACGGCCTGACCGTGCTCACCACCCTGCCGCCGGCCACCCTTAGCGGCGACCCGGTACGCCTGCGGCAGTTGCTCGATAATCTGCTGCACAACAGCCTGAAATACACCGACCAAGGCGGCGAAGTGCAACTGGTTCTGGACGACGAGCAGGACCATTGGCGCCTGACTCTCAACGACACCGCGCCGGGCGTGCCGGAGGATGCGTTGCCGAAACTGTTTGATCACCTGTTCAGGGTGGAGAGTTCGCGCAATCGCCGCACCGGCGGTGCCGGCCTTGGGCTGGCCATCTGTCAGCGCATCGTCGAAGCCCACGGCGGCACCATCACCGCCGGCCACAGCCCGCTGGGCGGCCTGCGTATCACCATTCGATTGCCCAAGGATCATCATGGCCCGCGTACTGATCGTTGAAGACGAGCCCCGCCTGGCGCAACTACTGGCGGACTATCTGACCCACAGCCACTTCCAGGCGGACCAGACCGCCAGTGTGCGCGAGGCGGAACGGCGTGTGCGTGAAGGGAATTACCAGGCGGTACTGCTGGATCTGATGCTACCCGATGGCGACGGCATGGAATTGTGCAAGAACATCCGCCGTTTTTCTCAAGTGCCGGTTCTGATGATCACCGCCCGGGTGGAAGAGGTGGATCGGTTATTGGGGCTGGAGATCGGCGCCGACGACTACATTTGCAAACCGTTCAGTCCCCGTGAGGTGGTGGCGCGGGTCAAGGCGGTGTTGCGCCGCTCCATGGCCGCGGAGCAACACCCCGACGGCGGCCTGGAGCTGGACCGTCACCGTTTCGAGGCGGTCTATCAGAGTGCGCGGGTGGCGCTCACCGCCATCGAATTCGAGCTGCTGGCCACCCTGGCCAAACAGCCGGGCCGGATCTGGAGCCGCGATCAATTGATGGATGTGATCTACCCGGACCATCGGGTGGTTTCCGATCGCACCATTGACAGCCATATTCGCAAGCTGCGACGCAAACTGGGCGAAGGGCTGCCCGGCGGCCATGACTGGATCGGCAGTGTCTACGGTGTGGGTTACCGTCTTCAGGCCCAGCCGGAAGACGATCCCGATGAAGACGAATAAGCGCGGGTTGTTCCACGGTTCCTGCACGCTCTCTGCACATTTTTCTCCGACACTGGGTACATCGAAGTTCAACGGAGAAAGCATCATGAAGAAAGCCCTACTGATCGCCCTCACCCTGGTCACCACCACCGCCTTCGCCGGCCCCGGCATGGGGCACGGCCCGAAGATGAAGTTCGATCCGGAGCAGCGCATGGACCGCATGGCGGAAACCCTGGACCTGACCGACGCTCAACGCACCGAGATTGAGTCGATCTTCGAGCAACAGCACGAGAAAATGAAGACACTGCATGACGAGACCCGCGAACGCGTGGACGCGGTGTTGACGGCGGAACAGCGGGACAAAGCGCAGGCTCTGCAGGAACAACGCAAGGAAAAGATGAAGGAGCGCATGGAACGGATGCAGCAACGTCTGGAACGGAAAAACGCGGAATAAAACCCGACTGCGCTGAGATAATTCGCGGCCAAGGCCGCTCCCACAGCGACTTCGCAGAGTAGCAGTGGGGGCAGGTCAAATGGCCGCGATCTTTCTTTTACTACAGCAACACTCTACGCAGATCCCCCAGCAGACTGCTCAGGTAGGTGGTAAAGCGCGCCGCGTCCGCACCGTCGATCACCCGGTGATCGTAGGACAGTGACAACGGCAGTGTCAGCCGGGGCTGGAACGCCTGGCCATCCCATACGGGCTTGGTGTCGGAACGGCTGACGCCGAGAATTGCCACCTCCGGCCAATTGACGATCGGGGTGAAGGCAGTCCCGCCGATGCCGCCCAGGGACGAGATGCTGAAACAGGCGCCCTTCATGTCCGCCGGCGTCAGCTTCCGATCCCTTGCCTTAGCCGCCAGTTCCGACATTTCCAGGGCAATCTCCTTGAGCCCTTTCTTGTCGGCGTCACGCAATACCGGCACCACCAGACCATTGGGGGTGTCCACGGCGATGCCAATGTGTACGTAATCCTTCTGAATCAGCGCTTCGCCGCCTTTCTCCAGAGAGCTGTTGAATTTGGGGAAGGCCCGCAGTGCGTTGGCACAGGCCTTCACCAGGAACGCCAGCATGGTGAGTTTGACGCCTTCCTTCTCCAGCAGCTTGTTCTGGCTCTTGCGGAACGCTTCCAGATCCGTGATATCGGCTTCGTCGAACTGGGTAACATGCGGAATGGTGATCCAACTGCGGTGCAGGTTGCGGGCCGCCACCTTGCGCAGCTTGTTCAATTCCACCCGCTCCACCGGCCCGAATTCGCTGAAGTCGATGTCCGGCAGATCGTCCACCGGCGCCGCCACGCCCGCCCCGGCGGGCGCTTCCATGCGACGTTTCAAATATGCGTGGACGTCTTCCTTGAGAATCCGATCCTTGGGACCGGATCCTTCGACCAGCGCCAGATCCACACCGGTGTCACGGGCCAGCTTGCGTACCGCCGGGCCGGCGTGCACCTGGGCGGATGGCTGACCGGAGGACGCGGAAGCGGCGGAACGCCCTTCTGCTTGTCTGGCCGGCGCCTGATCGGCCGGTTTTTGTGTCTGACCGGCACTTTTCGCCGGGCTGGATTCGGCTTTGGCCACGGCCTTGTCACCGCCGTCTTTCGCCGCCGCTTTACCGTCGTCGCCGGACGCTTTCTTCGCCCCGCCGCCGCCGGCCCCATCCAGATCCATCAGCTGATCACCGGTACCGACCTTGTCACCCACCTTGACCCGCAACCGGGCCACGGTGCCCGCCGCCGGTGAAGGAATGTCCAGGGACGCCTTGTCGGACTCCAGCACCACCAGGGTCTGCTCGGCCTCCACCTGATCCCCGTCCTGGACCGAAATCTCGATGATTTCAGCGCCTTCGATATCGCCCAGGTCGGGCACCGTCACGGTCTGGCTGCCGCCACCCGCCGCCTGTTCATCATCTTCGCTGTCGGCACCTTCGTCCGTACTGTTGCTCTCCTGCTCCGGCTCGGCTTCCTCGGCGCCCTTCCGGTCGGATTGTTCCTGCCCTGCCTCTTCAGCGTCACCGTCCCCGGCTTCCGCGTCCAGCTCCAGCAGCGGATCACCTTCCTTGACCTTGTCGCCCTGCTTGACCAGCAGACCAAGCACCTTGCCGCCTTTCGGCGCCGGCACTTCCACCGTCGCCTTGTCTGATTCCAACACCACGATGGTGTCTTCCGGGGCGATGGTATCGCCCTCTTTCACAGTCACTTCGATGACGTCCACAGGATCACTGCTGCCGACATCGGGGACTCGAATGGTTTCCTTGCTCACGCGTTGCTCCTTCTTGTGGAAGAAGAGTGGAAAATCATTAATGGTTCACCGGATAGGGTTTCGCCGGATCGATTCGATATTTTTCCATCGCCTTTTGCACCACGCCGGCGTCGACCTCGCCCTCGTCGCACAGAGCGGTCAATGCCGCCAACACCACGAAGTAGCGATCCACTTCGAAGAAGTGGCGCAGTTGCGCACGGGAATCGCTGCGGCCAAAGCCGTCGGTGCCCAGCACCCGGTAAGGCGCCTTGACCCAGGGCCGGATCTGATCCGCGTAAGCCCGGATATAATCGGTGGAAGCGATCACCGGACCGGCACGATCCGCCAGACAGCGCTCCACCCAGGTCGGTTCGTGCTTGTCCCGTTCCGGTGCCAGCATGCGGTCACGATCAGCGTGGATACCTTCCCGACGCAACTCATTGAAGCTGGTGACACTCCACACATCGGCACTGACACCAAAGTCCTGTTGCAGCAGCTCCGCCGCGGCTTCCACCTCACGCAAAATCGTGCCGGATCCCAGCAACTGCACCTTGGATGCTTTCTTGCCACCCTTACCTTCATGCAACAGATACATGCCGCGACGAATACCTTCCTCGGCGCCCTCGGGCATGGCGCCGTGCACATAGTTCTCGTTCATCAGCGTCAGGTAGTAGAAGACATTCTCGTGGTCCTGGTACATGCGCTTCAGGCCATCCTGCAGAATCACCGCCACCTCGTACGCGTAGGTCGGATCGTAGCTGACGCAATTCGGTACCGTGCTGGTAAGAATGTGGCTGTGGCCGTCCTGGTGTTGCAGCCCCTCACCGTTGAGCGTGGTGCGTCCGGCGGTACCGCCCAGCAGGAAACCACGGGCCTGGCTATCGCCGGCGGCCCACCAGAAATCCCCGGTGCGCTGGAAGCCGAACATGGAGTAGTAGATGAAGAACGGAATCAGGGTGAAATCGTGAACACTGTAGCTGGTGGCCGCGGCGATCCAGGCGGCCATGGCGCCGGCTTCGTTGATGCCCTCTTCGAGGATCTGCCCTTTCTTGTCCTCCCGGTAGAACATCACCTGACCGGCATCCTCCGGCTCGTATTTCTGCCCCTTGGAGGAATAGATACCCAACTGCCGGAACATGCCTTCCATACCGAAGGTGCGGGCTTCATCGGGCACGATCGGGACCACCCGCTCACCCAGGGTCTTGTCCTTGACCAAGGCATTGAGCATGCGCACGAACGCCATGGTGGTGGAAATCTCCCGGTCACCGGTGCCTTCCAGAAAGTTGGCGAAGAAATCCAGACCCGGCATCTTAAGGGACTGACTGGCTTCGCGCCGGCGCACTGGCATGTAGCCGCCCAGCTTTTCCCGCTGCTGGCGCATGTAACGCAGCTCCGGAGAATCCTCTTCCGGTTTGTAGTAGGGGATCGCTTCCAGTTCATCGTCGGTGAACGGCATGTCGAAGCGATCGCGGAATTCCTTGAGACTGTCCAGATCCATCTTCTTCATCTGGTGGGTCTTGTTGACCGCTTCACCGGCACCGGTGGCGTACCCCTTCACGGTTTTCGCCAGAATCACGGTGGGTTGTCCGGTATGGTTCACCGCCTCGTTGTAAGCGGCGAACACCTTGAACGGATCGTGGCCGCCACGATTGAGACGATAAATATCGTCATCGCTCATGTGCTCGACCATTTTCTTCAGTTCCGGATAGGCGCCGAAGAAATGCTCGCGGGTATAAGCGCCACCGTTCTTTTTGTACGCCTGATATTCGCCATCCACGCACTCTTCCATGCGGCGGCGCAGCAGGCCCTCGTCATCTTTTTCCAGCAACGGATCCCACAGGCGCCCCCAGATTACCTTGATCACGTTCCAGCCGGCGCCACGGAACAAACTTTCCAGTTCCTGGATGATTTTGCCGTTACCACGTACCGGACCATCCAGACGCTGCAGGTTACAGTTGACCACGAACACCAGGTTATCCAACTGCTCCCGACCCGCCATGGACAACGCGCCGAGGGATTCCGGTTCGTCCATTTCGCCGTCCCCGAGGAACGCCCAGACCTTGCGATTATGGTCGGCGACCAGCTCACGGTTCTGCAGGTACTTCATGACATAGGCCTGGTAGATCGCCTGCATCGGCCCCAGCCCCATGGACACGGTGGGGAACTGCCAGAAATCCGGCATCAGCCAGGGATGCGGATAGGAGGACAGCCCCTTGCCCGCCACTTCCCGGCGGAAGTTATCCAGTTGCTCTTCGTCGATGCGCCCTTCCAGGTAGGCGCGGGCGTAGACACCGGGAGCGGAGTGTCCCTGAAAGAACACCAGGTCACCGGGGTTGTCATCGTGAGGGGCGTGGAAGAAGTGATTGAAACCGACATCATAGAGGGTAGCGGAAGAGGCGAAGCTGGCGATGTGGCCGCCCAGATCATCATCGCTCTTGTTGGCCCGTAGCACCGTGGCCAGCGCGTTCCAACGAACCAGGGAGCGAATACGCCGCTCCATGAACAGGTCGCCGGGTAGCGGCGACTCCTTGCGGGGCGGGATGGTGTTGATGTACGGGGTGTTCAGGTGGGTGCGTAATACACCTTGTTCCTGCGCTTCATTGGTAAGGATATCCAACAGCCAGGCGGCCCGTTGCGGCCCCTCCCGTTCGATCACCGATTCCAGCGCGTCCAACCATTCACGCGTTTCCGCCGGATCGATATCATCGAAAAAGTTTCTTTTCTGCATGGGCTTGCGTCCTTTTTAATCGCGTTAGCCACGCCGTCGCGGGATCACCGCGACAGCGAATGTCGTGCCTGTGTCGACGATTCCGGGTGTGGTCGTCGCAACAGGTCGGGGAAGCTCACTCCTCCGGGGATTCGAGGGCAATCAACACCGGAGAGCTAAGAGCCGAAGCGTTATTCAAGGCTCCTGACCAGGAGGTCATCGGCCATAGTAACAGGCCTCGAACGATTCCCCCACCACCCCTGGCGGGCAAACCGTAACCGAAATAGGGTTTCATTTTTATGGGGGACGTGACGGCGATTATCTGGGAGGAGGAGCGGCAAGGCAGCTCCCACAGCGGGCTACGGAACCGCTGTGGGAAGCTGGCTTGCCAGCAAACGGCGAATTCATGCCAATCAAGCCAGCAAGCTCCAGAGCGCGGCGAAGATCAGCCATACCGCCAGGGCACGCAGCAGCACTCCGTGCAGTGCCTCCAGACGATCCATTCCCGCCGCCAACGGCTCCTCGGTGCTCTTCTCGGCGATTTCCTCCACCGGTTCCGCCGCCTGGGCGGTGTCGTTGAGCAGTTCACGGCTGTCGTCCAGGCGCCAGAGTTTACCCGCCGCCGCGTGCGTCACCGCGCCGAACTGTCCCGCCAGGGCCAAGGCCAGCACCGTCAGACGTGCCGGCACCCAACGCAGTGCCGCATCCAGGCTCCGCGCCCAGTCGCTATGTTCGCGATGCCGTTGCAGCCAGGCCCGGTTAAGCACGAAAAGCACCACCGCGCCGAATCCCAATGTCATCAACCAGAACAGCGCGGTGAACAAGACAAAGACCCGTTCCAGGAAGCCGGTTTCCAATTGCCGGTACCAATCCGGGGAGCCCGCTTCGCCGTTGATCGGCAGCGCCTGCTCGGCCAGGTCCCGCAACGTTTCACCGTCATTCAGACGCCCGCATACCAGCAGCTCATCCACCAGCCGGAATTCGCTTTCCACGCCGACCAGCCACAGCATCAAGGCGGTTCCCAATACCAATACCAGCAGGTTACCCCAGCCGCCAGCCAGCCAGCCGAACAGCAGGGCCACCGCGATCGCCGGCAGCGCCACGCTCAACCACCAGCCCGGGATACCGTGGCGTACCGGAGACAAGGTGGCGAGGCAGCGCTGGTGCCGGTCCGGCCGGGCCAGCACCCCGGGCCAGCCGCCATCGCGACGACGTAAAGCCAGAACCAAAAGCAAGACGAGCAGTTTCATAGCGCTCCCAGCGGTTTCCTTTAGTGGTTATTTCCAGTGCTCACTATCAAGCGCCGATCCGCGCCCAGTCAAAACAGGGACCCGGATCGGTTTTCCGGCCCGGAGCAATGTGCTCGTGGCCTGTGATGGTATCGCGGCTCAGTCGAGGATAATGACCCATCAAAGTCGCCAGCAACGGCTTTAACGCCGCGTATTGACGTTCATCAAAAACCTGATCATCGCATCCTTCCAGTTCGATGCCGAGCGCATAGTCGTTGCAGTTCTCCCTCCCCTGCCAGCACGAAACACCGGCATGCCAGGCTCGCTGGTCACAGGCGACGAACTGAACCAGCTCGCCGTCACGGCGAATCAGAAAATGAGCGGATACCCGCAGGTCCCTCAGCCCCTCGAAATAGGGATGAGCATCAGGGTCGAGACGGTTCTGGAACAGCGCTTCGATGTGCGGGCCGCCAAACTGGCCCGGGGGCAGACTGATGTTGTGCAGAACGATCAGTGCGATGTCGTCCGGATCGGGACGGGCATTGAAATTCGGCGACGGCACCTTGCGGGCCTGCTCCACCCAGTGCCGCTGCAAGGTATAGGTTGGCGTCAACGACGGTGATACGGACACGGAAACTCCCCAATGATGATGGGGAGCGCCGCTCAGCGGCCTTGCCGCCGGCGCAGATCGCCGATCACCGCTTCCAGGGCCCGGTCGAACAGCGCTCCCTCGTCAATGAGTTTAACAGTGCCTTCCCGCATGGCAACGGCCAGCGCGGCGGCGTCGAGTTCCTCCACCTTGATGCCCCGGCGGTTAATGAACACCAGTTTGGCGCCCTCACGAATATTAGCCGCCAGCCGTGCCCGGCGGGTGCCGTCGCCCGCGCCGATCTCCACCCACTGGCCGGGCCGCAGCGCCCGCGCACGCACCAGCAAGGCGTCGTCCTCCGGCGCCGGGGCGGCGGCGGGTTCTTCCGAAACCGGTTTCACTTTCACCCGCCGCGGCGTCTGCCCGTGAAACATCGCTTCCTGGGCCAGCGCCAGGCCGCGCACCAACGCCTGGCTCTCCACCTCGTCGTGTTGTATCTCCGCCAGCCCCTGGGCCACCGCCACCCTCAATTTG
This sequence comes from Alcanivorax xiamenensis, assembly GCF_009846745.1. NCBI lineage: Bacteria > Pseudomonadati > Pseudomonadota > Gammaproteobacteria > Oceanospirillales > Alcanivoracaceae > Alcanivorax > Alcanivorax xiamenensis. Next base: position 27,617 of record NZ_AQPF01000002.1, read on the forward strand.
GGCGCCATCTGGCGGGCTTTATGCTGGTCGGCCTCCGCCGCATGGGGCAACAGGCACCAGATCAGCGCATCGGCGATCTTGCTTTGCCGGCGCCAGGCTTCGCTGTCGTCTCCTTCGCGCAGCAGCGTCAGGTACAACACCTGCTGCCAGCCCTGACGCAACAGGCGGATCAGCGCTTCCGGCAAGGCCCGCCCCGCCAGCCGCTGGTCCAGATACCGCCGCGCCCGTGCCATCGCCTGCTCGGCCCGGGCACGTCCTTCCTCGCTTTCGCGTAACCGCTGTGCCAGACGGCGGGCACGAGTGTCCTGCTCGCAGAAATATTCATCGAACTCCTCTTGCAGCCGGGCAAACAGGCCATCGTCCTGGTCGTAATGATCGATAACCGTGTACACCGCGCGGCGGATACGCTGGTACAACTCATCGCCGGTGCCCTGCTGCGGATCCCACTGGGCACCGGCCCGGGCCAGCGTGTTCAGCAACGCCCGGGCCGGGTGGCCGTCGTCACCGAAAAAGCCGTTGTCGTTGATCGCCACTTTCAGCAGCGGAATCTGCAGGCGCCCGATCAACGCCTTGACGTCCGCGGGCAACGCTTCGTCATCCAGGATGAAGTCGAACAGCATGGCCACCAGGTTGATGAGATCATCATCGGCCTGGTCCAGGGCAGGCACCACCGGGGCATCCCGCCGTTGCCCCAGTTCCCGGGCCAACGACTCGCGCAGCCCCCGGGGTTGTTCCCGCCCGGATCGCCCCTGGCCCTCGCGCTGCAAGCGCGACAGCACCTGCATCAGGTCGTCGCGGCTCACCGCCCGCACCGGTTGATCCAGGGTGACGGGCACGCCGTCGCGGTGGGCCACGCCGTCCAGTAAGGTGGCCAGCCCCGACCGATCGAGCGGTTCCGACGACGCCGTCCTGGCCGGCCCGCGCAGCAAGGCCAGCAGTTCGCTGAGCAGGCCGGAATCAGAGCTGGTGGACGAGGCGTCACTGGCCTGCCCTGATGCCTCGGTACCGGCGGAGCTCCGGCCCCGATGCCGTGCCACCGGGGCGCTGGCCAGCTCCGACAAGACGCCGGCTTCGGCCAGGGTACGGTTGGCCTGCTCCACCAGGGCCGATGCCTGGTCCATGACCACCCGTTCGAACAGTTTCAGCACGATCAGCCGGGCCCGGATGTCCAGCGACAATCGAAGAACACCATCAGCGAAGCAAGAGGCCAGTTGGCGTGGCTCAAGCGGATTGTTTTTCTCGCTGATCGCCACCTTGCCCTCGAACAGATACTCCAGGCGATGACACAGCAGGGCCAGCGCCTCCTCGCAACCATTGCGGGCCCGGCGCGCCAGATTGTCCAACGCCACTGAAATTTCCAGCTCGTCGTTCTGGACCAGGGTCAGCGACTCGAATCCGTGGCCGGGGGCATCCTGAACCGGCTCGCGCGCCCGGCCGAGCTCATTGAACAGGGCGACGATGCCTTCATGGAAACCGGTTTCCAGCGCTCGCCTTTGCAGGCGCAGCTCACGCATGGCATCAAAGTAGCGGTCCCGCTCACTGTCAGTTTTGGCTTCCGCCATGTTGAACAGCATGTCGTCGGCGCCGTCGAGCATACCCGCCAGCAGCGCCCGCGCCCGTTCCCGGGTGTGTTCGCGGACCTGCTCCAGCGGACGCGGCAAAGGCCCGGCACGGGTAGCGCCGACACGGCGGCCCGGCGCGCCGCCAATGTGCGTGACGTTGGTCATGACTGATTACCCCCGGAACCCGAAAGATGTCCCCTGAAAAACGTCATGCCGGACTCGAGCCGGACTTGATCCGGCATCTCCTTCCACGAAGCCACATACGCTGTAGAGGGAGATCCCGGGTCAAGCCCGGGATGACGTATGGGTCGGGTCCGGAATGACGAGGTGTATCTCAGAGCTTCCCCAAGCTAGCACGCCCCATGAGTCACTATTTTGAACCAACTCCCAAATAAGACATTCACCTTATCAAAAGGCCTTGCATGGACCATGCATGGACGCTGAAGGCCAGCGCCCCCGGATTCCTGCTTTTCCCGGCAGGCCGAATTCCCTACTCTCCCATTAAAACTAAAGGAAGGGACACGATGGAAAGCATCATTGATCGCACCGAGGCGGTCCGCGACCTCATGTGGGGTTGGCCGGCCCTGATATTGATTGCCGGTACCGGTATTTATCTGAGTCTGCGTCTGGGTTTCCTGCCGATCCGGCGTCTCGGCTTCGGTTTTCGGCAGATGTTCAGCCCCGCGCCGGGTCAGGGCACCATCGGCTCCAACGCCGCGTTGGCCACGGCGCTATCGGCCACCATCGGCACCGGTAATATCGTCGGCGTCGCCACCGCCATCGCTTCCGGCGGTCCCGGCGCGCTGGTGTGGATGTGGCTGATCGCCCTGGTCGGCATGGCCACCAAATACGCCGAGGCGGTGCTGGCGGTGCATTATCGGGAGCAGGATCATCGCGGGCAGTACGTGGGTGGCCCGATGTACTACATCCGCAAGGGCATGGGGTCGCGCTGGGCGTGGCTGGCGGTGCTGTTCGCCTTCTTCGGCATGTGCGCCGGTTTCGGCATCGGCAATACCACCCAGACGCACTCGGTGGCCGATGGTCTTCACGATAGTTTTGGCGTGCCCACCTGGACCACCGGGCTGGTGCTGATGGCCATGGTCGGTCTGGTGGTGCTGGGCGGCATCAAGCGTATCGCCCGGGTAGCCACCTTCGTGGTGCCCTTCATGGCCCTGGCTTATCTGCTCACCGGCCTGGCGGTACTGGCGGATCACGCCGCCGCCCTGCCCGCGGCCATTGCGCTATGTTTCGATAGCGCCTTCAGCGGTACCGCCGCCGCGGGCGGCTTCGCCGGCGCGGTGATCAAGGAAGCAATCCAATACGGCATCGCCCGCGGCATCTTTTCCAACGAGGCCGGGCTGGGCAGCGCCCCCATCGCCCATGCCTCCGCCAACACTGACCACCCCGCCCGCCAGGGCAGCGTTGCCATGCTCGGCACCTTTATCGACACCATCGTGGTATGCTCCGTCACCGGCTTGGCCATTGTCGCCAGCGGCGCCTGGACCAGCGGTGAAAAGGGCGCGCCCCTGTCCGCGCTGGCTTTCTCCAGCACTTTTGGCACCTACGGCGAAATCGTGGTGACCTGTGGTCTGGCTGTTTTCGCGTTCACCACCCTACTGGGCTGGAGCCTGTACAGCGAACGCTGCACCCAATATTTGTTCGGCGAACGCGCCCTGGTGCCGTTCCGCTGGGTCTGGGTACTGGTGGTGCCGGTGGGCGCGATGATGGACCTCGGCCTGGTCTGGCCGATTGCCGATATCATGAACATCCTGATGGCGGTCCCCAACCTGATCGCTCTGTTATTCCTGGCCCCCGTGGTGGTGCGCCTCAGCAAAGAGTTTTTCGATCAACAATGACGACCCGATCCCTGCCCGACTACGCCCGCGCCGATATCGCGCGGGTCGTGGCCTTCGCCTTGCAAGAAGACATCGGCGACGGTGATATCACCGCGCAATTGATCCCCGAATCCGCGCAGTCTCAAGCCACCATCCTGACCCGCGAGGATGCGGTCATGTGTGGCGCGCCCTGGGCCGAGGAAGTATTCCGTCAACTCGGTGGCGTGGACGTGCAATGGCACGCTGGCGAAGGTGACCGGCTGGCCGCCGGCACCGTGTTCTGTACCCTCAGCGGCAATACCCGGCGTATCCTCACCGGCGAGCGCACCGCACTGAATTTCCTGCAAACGCTGATGGCCACGGCCACCAGCGCGCGGCGCTACGCCGACGCCGTGGCCGGTACCCGGGTCACCGTGCTGGACACCCGCAAGACCCTGCCGGGCCTGCGCGCGGCACAGAAATACGCGGTTCTGTGCGGCGGCTGCGAGAATCATCGTCTCGGTCTGTACGATGCCTTCCTGATCAAGGAAAACCATATTACCGCCTGCGGTTCGATCACCGCCGCCATTGAACAGGCCCGCCGTGTCGCCGCCGACAAGAAAATCATCATCGAGGTGGAGAATCTGGATGAGCTGCGGGAAGCGGCGGCGCTCACCCCGGATCAGATCATGCTCGACAATTTCACCCCGGAGATGCTGGCCGAGGCGATGTCACTGGCCCCGCACAGCGCCCTGGAAATCTCCGGCAACCGCACTCTGGATGACGTCGCCACCCTGCCGGACAGCCGCCCGCTGTACCTTTCCTCCGGCGCACTGACCAAGCATTGCCAGGCGGTGGATCTATCGCTGCGTCTGCAAGGGACGACTTGAAGAGTTGACGGTTGATAGCGGACAGGTGGCAGCGAAAGACAAGCGCCCCCAAATCGCTGTGGGAAGCTTGCTTGCAAGCGAATGGTGAGGCTGGCCCAGGCGTTTAGTAATATTCGCGTGCGAGCAAGCTTCCCACAGCGGCTAAAGACCGAGGCGAATCCGCGTGTGTAAACGAGCCGGCCCCCCAACGTAAAATTCCCAGCGGTTCAGTTTCCATACAGCCAAATCGCGTATCATCGAGTTAATAGGAAGCAACGCCGCCTTATGGGCGCGGCGTTGCTTACCAGAAAAAATCATAGGAAGGCAGGCTAAGGCAGGCAAACGAAGGAGAGCAACCATGCGCGCAATGATCATCCTCGGGACCGCCGGACTGTTGTTGGTGACCGGCTGCACCTCGACCAAACGGATCGTGGTGGACCCTCAAGGCGTGGACCAGGCCCAGTATCAGCAGGATCTGGCCGAATGCGAACAGGTCGCCGATCAGGTTTCCACTGGCCGGGATGCCACCGAGGGCGCCATCGGTGGCGCGGTACTGGGCGGCATCCTCGGTGCCATATTTGGTGATTCCGGCACCGCCGGCCGCATGGCTGGCGGCGGCGCGGTACTGGGCGGCGCCGGCAAAGCCGGAGACGCCCAACAGGAAAAGTCCCGGGTCATGAAAAACTGCATGCGCGGGCGCGGTTACCGGGTTCTCAACTGATCCCGATCCGCTTTAGAAGCCACTACGAAGCCACTGTGGGAAGCTTGCCGGGCGGCGCCCCGCTGGCAAGCGAATTCTTTGGACGTGTGCAATTCGCTGCCAAGACAGCTCCCAAAGCGGCTTCGTAGCCCGGCTGTTCCTCTCCCTTCTCCCCCGTTCTACTTTAGTCTTAGCCTGTTCACGTGGTATCAAAGTGGTACGGCTCGTAAGCTAGTGCGGGTCCACGTACTCATCATGGCGATAAAAACAGGAGAAGATCCATGGCACCTCGTACTTTGATTCTTGCCGCCACGCTGGGGTTGTCCGGCGCCCTGCTCGCGGGTTGCAGCGACGAACCCCAGGATGCGCCACAGAGCGGAAGCGGCGGCGATGATACGGCTTCCGAACAAACCCAGACCAGCGACAGCACGCCCGTGAATCTGATTTTTGGCACTGGCGGCACCTCCGGCTCCTACTATCCCATTGGTGGCGCTCTGAAGCCGATCTTCGAGGCCAGTGATCTGATCGGCGGCGTACAGGTGGTTTCCACCGGGGCCTCGGTGCAAAACATTCAGAACATTCAGGATGGCCTCAATCAGATCGCCATCGTCATGAGCGACGTGGCCTACGACGCGGTCAACGGCAACAATCAGTTCGAGGGCAACAAGGCCGACATCACCACCCTGGCGGGGCTCTACCCCAACGTGGTGCAGATCGTCGCCACCGCGGACAGCGGTATCGACAGCGTCGATGATCTGGCCGGCAAACGGGTCGGTGTCGGCAAGGTGGGTTCCGGTGTCGAGCAAAGCGCCAAAATCGTGCTGGAAGCCACCGGCCTCAGCTACGATGATCTGGCCCGGGTCAGCCATACCGGCTACGCCGACAGCGTGACGGAAATGAGCAACGGCAACCTGGACGCGGCCTTCTTCACCTCCGGCGTGCCCAACTCCAGCATCACCGGGCTGATGCAGACCAACGACGTGACCTTCGTGCCGGTCACCGGCGAGGTAGCGGACAAACTGCTCGAGGCCTACCCCTACTATGAGACCTACACCATTCCCGCGGGCAAACCGGAACGTTACAACCTGGACGCCGAGGTCAACACGGTGGCGATCCGCAACATTCTGATCGTTCCCGCTTCCATGGACGACAAGGTGGCGCGGGAGCTGACCCAGCGTTTCGATGACTATCTGCACTCCGGAAAAGTATCAGTGGGCGCGCTGAAGGACATTGACCCGGAAACCATGGACCAGCACCTGGTGGTTCCTCTGCATCCCGGCGCCCAGAGCTATTACGACAGCCGCGATGGCGGCGGCGAATAAGCCGGCACGGTGGTAGCAAGGATCGGAACCCGGCGCCGTTGGCCGTTGGCGGCGGTTCCGATCATGACGGCGGTTCTTGCCGTACTGCTTTGGCCACGATTCTGGCTGGTGGTCGAGGAAGGCGAGGCTCTGCGTTACGCCTTCCCCGCCGCTTCCGGTTCCGACTTCGTACTGCGCTGGACGCACTCGGTGGAAAAAGAAGACTGGGAAGAACGGTTCCGGATACAGACGGATGGCAACCTGATGCTGGTGGAGACCCGGTTCAAGACCTTCGGCGCCGGTGTCCCCGCCGCCGTGGGCCGCGAAACCCGTCTGGAACAGGGCTGGGTGATCATGAGCGGTATCGACCGCCCGGTGGACCCACTCCATGTCCAGGCCGCCGAAGCTGAACACTACCACCTATCTTTCCAAGGACGGACACTGGATCTGACGCATCCCGGTGTCCCTCCGATTCTGACATTCACGACTCGGGAAGCCCCCTTGTTGATGATGCTGCCCGCCCGGTTCGGAACCTGGTGGCGGCAGTGGAGATCGCCATGACCCCGTCTGCTTCATCCCCTTCCCCGCTGCCACCGGAACCGGAGAGGGTGGAAACGGATCCCGCCATCAAGGAAGCGCTGGAAAAATACGATCGCGAGAGCCTGGTCCGCGACGCCCTGCCCCGCTGGATCCTGGCCTTTATTACCGTTGTTTGCGTACTGCTGGCGGCCTTCCATTTATACACCTCCTTTTCCGGACCGCTGGTGGACATCGCCCAGCGCAGCATCCACCTCTATGTGTTGCTGGCACTGGCATTCATTCTCTATCCGATAACCAAGAAGGGGGCCCGCGACAGGATCCCCTGGTTTGACGCCATACTGGTCGTGACGGCGTTTGCTGTTGGCGTTTATATGTTGGTGGTGGCGGACCGGGTGATCGCCTCGGGCGGCCGCATCAACCACACCGACATGGTGGTGGGCGCGGTGGCGATCCTGCTGGTGCTGGACGCCACCCGCAGAGTGACCGGCTGGGGATTACCGATTCTGGCCACCCTTTTTCTGGTCTACGGCTTCTACGCCAAACTGTCTTTCTATCCACGGATCAACGAAGCCATCGTCCTGGCGACCGGCCGGCAGATCATGTCGCATCTGGTGTTCATTACCGAAGGCCTGCTGGGCACCGCCATCGCGGTCTCCGCCAGCTATATCATCCTGTTCATCCTGTTTGGCGCTTTCCTGGTGAAATCCGGGCTGGGACAGCTGTTCAATGATCTCGCCCTGGCCGTGGCGGGCCACACCCGGGGCGGTCCCGCCAAGGTGGCGGTGCTGGCCAGTGGTTTTCTCGGTTCCATCAACGGCTCCGCCATCGCCAATGTGGTGACCACCGGCGCCTTCACCATTCCGTTGATGAAACGAACCGGCTACAAACCCAATTTCGCCGGCGCGGTCGAAGCCTCGGCCAGCGTCGGCGGGCAAATTCTGCCGCCGATCATGGGCGCCGCCGCTTTCATCATGGCGGAGGTACTGTCGGTCCCCTACACCCAGGTGATCATGGCCGGCATCATTCCCGCTCTGTTGTTCTACCTTGGCGTTCTGTTCCAGGTGCATTTGCGCGCCATGCGCAACGGCCTGGAAGGCATCCCCCGCTCCCAACTGACACCGATCAAGGAAGTGATGCTCAAGCGCGGCCATCTGCTGGTGCCGATGGTGGTACTGATGTGGTTACTGTACGAAGGGCGCGCCCCGTTCTTCGCCGCGTTCTGGTCCATCGCCGCCACCGTGCTGATTTGCGGCACCCGACGGGTGACGATCGGCGCCACGATCCTGCTGACGCTGCTGATATTCGAGCCACAACTGCGCGCCCTGATTCTCGGCAATTCCGTCCCTTCCATGCCAACCAGCCGCCTGACTCTGTTCGCGGTCATCGCCATTCCAGTGCTGATCAACGCGGTTCGCGCCCGGCTTGGTTTGGTGGCGGAAAAAATGGATGTGGCTGATTGCCGAGACGCCATGACCGACGGCGTGCGCAATTCCATCCCCGTGGCCCTGGCCTGCGGCGCCGTGGGCATCATCGTCGGCATCGCCACTCTCACCGGCATCGCACTGGAAGCCGCCGACGCGGTGGTGCAACTGGGACGGGCGATTCCCTACCCGACTCTGCAACTGCTGGTGACCCTGATGCTGACCATGATCGCGTCCATCGTTCTGGGCATGGGACTGCCGAGCATCCCCACCTACATCATCACCAGCACCATGGCGGCGCCGATCCTGCTCAACCTGCCCTTGTTCCGCGAACTGGCCGGCGACAACGATACCGCCATCTTCATCGCCCACATGTTCGTCTTCTACTTCGGCATCTTCGCCAATCTGACCCCACCAGTGGCCCTGGCCGCCTACGCCGGTGCCGGCATCAGCGGCGGCTCACCCAACGCCACCGGCTTCCAGGCGATGAAACTGGCGGTGGCCGGCTTCGTCGTGCCTTACATGTTCGTGTTCGCCCACAACATGCTGATGATCGACGCCACCGTCGGCAACATCATCTGGGTGATCATCACGGGCACGGTTGGGGTGCTGCTACTGGCGGTGGCGGTGGAAGGTTATCTGCGCCGCCCGCTAGGCCCGGTATGGCGCCTGCTGGCACTGGCCGGCGCGCTGTCCCTGATCTATCCCGGCCTGTGGAGTGACGTGCTGGGCGCGGTGATTACGGTGACGCTGTTTTTGTTGGCGAAGAAAGAGGGGGCCACGACGCCGGTCGAGACCCGCGTCTAGAGCCCACAACTGTACAAATATGGATGACGGGCGTCTCGCCCGTCTTGCACTCAGGGCCTACCAGGGTCATTTTTTACCTATAAAGCGAAACTGAGACGCTTTACAGTGCTCTTTTTTTCCCTATACTACAAAAATGAACAAAAAATGCACTATTCAGATTTTCGTGAATGGCGCTTGGCAAGATGCCGCCCTTGTTGGTCTGACCGGGCCAGTGGAGCTAGGCTGGCAGGCTTCCTGTTATGGCGGCTACACGTTGGACCATGTCATTACCTGGCCGGATAGCCGGGACGCACATGCCTGCAGCCATACTTGGCCAGTCAGTGCGGAAATTAGTGAATGGGATACCTGGCCGGCTTTTCTGATTGATCTTCTCCCTCAAGGTTTCGGTCGCCAGGAAATGCTCAAACAGCTGTCCTTGAAAGACGGCCCCAGCTCCGATTGGGCACTGCTTTTGGCCGGCACCGGCAACCCGGTTGGCAACCTGCGCATAAAAGAAGCCTGGAACTGGCTCCAACAGCATAGTCCACCGCGACAAATCGGTTTCCATTTCAACGAAGTGGCTCAGCGACATGAGGACTTCGTCGAGTACCTCGCCAACCATGGATTATTCGTCGCCGGCTCATCCGGCGTACAGGGGGAGTGGCCCAAAATTCTACTTACCGAGGCCGACGATGGCCTGCTCTATCTGGACCATTTACTACCCGACCAGCGGGCGCGCCGGCACTATCTGGTTAAGTTCACCCGTTCCGGACCGCGGGACCTGAACCTGATCCTGGAAGCGGAAGGGAAATACATGGCCTGCGCCCGGCACTTGGGGCTGCGTGTTCACGCTCTCCCCGAATACCATGGAAACACTTTGTTCATTCCCCGCTTTGATCGCCACTGCGAGTCCGGACAGGTGCAACGCATCGCTCAGGAAAGCCTCGCTTCCCTATGTCAGCGATCCGGTTTCGGTGTTCGCATCAACCACAACGATGCTTGTGCCGCCATTGCCAATGCCGTCACCGATCCGCAACGGGAGATCATCGAATACCTGAAACGGGATCTGGCCAATATCGTCATGGGCAACAAGGACAATCATAGCCGCAATACCGCCATCAGCCGGGATAACAATGGTCTGATAGCGCTTACGCCCCTCTATGATTTCGCTCCCATGTATCTTCATCCCGACGGCATTGCCCGACCCAATCGCTGGCGCGAACACGACCGGGGGCAGCCTGACTGGCGCAGCGCTGCTGAACAAGCGGCCGACGCCAGCGGTGTTGCGGTCGAACCGTTGATTCAAGCGCTCAAGGACATGGCCCACCCTCTTGCTACCCTGGAAACCGTTATGCGCGAACAGGGCCTGGCGCCAGACATCATTCAGAGAGTCTCGTCCCAAGCCGCGGCAACCGCCAAGATCCTGGAGGCCCTGTAAATGGATAAGCGATACAGTCAAGCGGATGCGCATGAGCAGTTGGAGCGCCGCCGGCAGGTGCTGCGCTCCATTCACGAGCGCCCTGGCCTGCCGCTTTCAGAAGTGATCAAAACGCTGCGCAAGGAGCTGAGACTGACGTTGCAGGAATACAGTGCACTTACCGGCATCTCCCCAAGAGTGATTCACGGGATTGAACATGGGACGGGGAACCCGACATTGAGCACGGCGGAGAAGTTGTTGAAGCCGTTTGGGTTGCGATTGGGTGTGGTGTAAGAGCAGGTTTCAAGGATTATGCTCTACGAGGCTGGGCCTCGCTTTTTGCCTTTGCAATCATAGGCGAAAAGCGAGGTTTGGCCCGAATGGCACTTACTTAACGCTCGCCTTCTTTCCGCCCTAGGCCGTTTTATTCCATGGGCGTTGCTTCGGTGGATGCCCATGCTGACGTATCCAAGCCCGCGCCTCGTGCCGGGGGCGGGTTAACAGCGGAAGCGGCTTCGGTCGTCGCTTGACCGCTCGGGGTTCAATACGTCCTGGTCGACTCTCCACACGCTGCTGGGCGATCAGACGAAAGAGTTCCGTTAAATCGTCACGGGTATGGCAAGCGAGCCGTTGTTGGCACCAAACCTGCCAACATTGCAACGCGTGTTTGAAGCTCAGTGTGCGAGGCAATACCTTCGCCAACACAGCGGACGGTACAATCAGAAGCCGGACCAGATTGTAGGCCAGAAGGTGCACCCACAGTTCCTTTTCCGCCATCTCCTCCGCCATCTCCGGTGTTGTACAGCTCAAGGTCTCCATCCCCAGTGTGGTCTTGATGTACCGGATATCCAGCTCAACATGCCAGCGGCTGCGGTATAACGCTTTCAACGCTTGGCGCGATGCCCTAGCCGGATCATACAAGGTGGTAATCAGCACCTTTCCTCCCAGCGCCACTTCACGCAAGACGATATCGTCCGGCAGTGCCTGATTAGTGCGCCAGACTCATCCAGTCCGGACGCTGGCAAGGTTTACTAATCCGGATCAAATGATCCTTGTGGCCCAGGCGCTTTCCTATACGGAAGTCTGTTGTCAGCTTGCGAGCGCCATTTTGCTCGAACACGACATCCACACCGCGGGCCAGACAGTCCGCCAGAATCACATAACTACCACACAGACCGTCCCCCAGGAGGATATCGCCAGCGTTGAGGCCAGGCAGCAATGAACGGTTCGCTGGCGCTTTTACCCGCGTAAGGCCCCATTGCCGCATTCAGTACGGCACCGCTGGCCAGACAGGTGACGGCGACAATGCGACACAGTGGGAAATCCTGGCCGGGTTTCTGCGAGCGCTGTTGGGGGTAAACCTCTTGATTGGCGGGCGTATCCGGCAGGGTCACGGTGGTGCCGTCAACGATGTGAACAGGTCGCCCCTGCCAATGCCAGCTGTCAGGTACTTTCTCGTTGCTCAACGTTCCTGTAGCGCGTGCTGGAGAAGAGACCAACTCCAGTGATAAACGCTGCCGAGCTTTGCAATAGCCGCCCGTAAAAGTACTGCACGCCTTGCGCCCTCCCAGCCAGCGTGCCACCGCAGCTTCGTTGGCCACTCGCTGACAGGAGCGATCCGCTTGCATTACCCGGCTCAGAAACATCGCCATGGTTTCTATTGGCGGGAAGAGCCGTTCCCGGTGCTCGGGCAATAAAGATTCCAGTACATAAAAGAGCTCTGCCGAGGTCAGCAGATTGAAAAAGCGGATGGCATCCTGGCGAGACAGTTTTTGTTTGATTGCTGCTGAAATCGATTCTGTTTAGCATACATAGGAGCTGATCCTTGGCGGGGTGCGATTCTTTGGCGAGATAAACACGCCGCCATTGGATCAGCTTTTTTTCTTCTGGATCAAGGCCTTATTGATTAAGTAAGTGCCATTCAGTCCTGGCCCCAACATGCTCTCGCAGGAAAGTTACTTACATTCAGTCGGAGCATAACGCTCATTCACACTCCCGGTGTTGACCGGCAGATTACGATTCGAAGCAGTGGTGCTGAGAGCGGAAGCACATGCCCAATCGATATTCCCCTCAAGACCAGCCGCCAATGCCGCCAAACCTATGGACGGGGTGAGAACGATTGTTTCGCCATCAATTTGGGGCGTTTCTGCACTATAGGTAATCGTGATGACACCATCATCCGCGTTGATCGTAATATCGTCTACGTATTTGGTTGCCACCCACTTGTTAGCCCATTCCGCAGCTGCAGAATTTACGCCATTCATGTCATTAGAGTAAAACCCATCAACAACCGCAACCTTAGCGGAAGCAGCTAGTGCGAGACCTTCCGTCACCTTGGAGCGAACGGTGTAATCCTGATAAGCCGGAATAGCGACCGCCGCCAGAATCCCGATGATCGCCACCACGATCATCAATTCAATCAGCGTAAAACCCTTTTGCACGTTTTTCATTTTTGCGTCTCCATAGCGGGAACTGTGTTTTCCGTGCTCACCCCCAAGGCGAGCGTCGCGCTCTCCCCAATGCAGCTACCGGGCCAATTTGCCTGAGCCAGGATTCACGGGGGCTGGAGACAAAGTGTGAACGGTGCACTCTGCCACTCCGCGTCAGCCACTGACCGGTTTTGTCACCCGGGTTGGACGGAAATCGGCACTTACTCGCGGCTGCATCCCAGCCCGGTCTTCTCCGGAGCGGCTTTAGCGTCGCTGGGCGTGTCAGCGTGTCAGCCCTTATGAATTGGGACCCGGTTCTCAGCCACCAGGCACCGGCTCTTTACAGCCCGGGCAAAGGCTGCCAATCTTCTGATTCATAAGAATTATTTCCTATCAACAAACTCAGCCTTTCCGACCCATGAGCAGTCCCCAATCATCCCTGAGCGGCCTGGCGCGCCGCCTGGTCAACGAAGGCCATCTGTCCACCGAGCAGGTGGTGGAAGCGGCCGGAACCGCCCGACGGGAGCAGATGCCACTGGTTCGGCGGCTGGTGAGTTCGGGGCTGCTGAGCGCCGCCACCGTGGCGCGGGCCTCCGCCGAGGAATTCGGGGATCCGATCATCGATCTGGATGCCTTCTCCCCGGACGCTTTGGTCAAGGACCTGGTGGACACCAAGCTGATCGCCCGCCACACCGTCCTGCCCTTGTACAAAAGGGGCAGCCGCCTGTTCGTCGCGGTATCCGATCCCACCAATCTGCCGGCACTGGAGGAGATCCGTTTCAATACCGGTCTCAACGTGGAAACGGTGATCGTCGAGGACGACAAGCTGACCCGCTGGATCGACCGGTTGGAATCGGAGGCGGAAGGCGAGGCGTTCGCCGGCCTGGATGAGGGACTGGATAACCTGGACGTGGCCGACGGCGAGTCGGCGGGTGACGCCAAGGACGAAAGCACCGGCGCCGACGATGCCCCCATCGTTCGTTTCGTCAACAAGCTGCTACTCGATGCCATCAAGGGCGGCGCCTCGGACCTGCACTTCGAGCCTTACGAAAAGACCTACCGGGTACGGTTCCGCCAGGATGGTGTGTTGCAGACCATGTCCAAGCCACCGGTCAACAGCGCCAGCAAGATCGCGGCCCGGCTCAAAGTGATGGCACGCCTGGATATCTCCGAGCGGCGGATTCCCCAGGACGGCCGCATCAAGCTGAAGATTTCCAAAAACCGCGCCATCGATTTCCGGGTCAATACCTGCCCCACCCTGTTTGGCGAAAAGATCGTGCTGCGGATTCTGGACCCGGACAGTGCCAGGATGGGCATCGACGCCCTGGGTTATGAGCCCGAACAGAAAGAGATGTACATGAAGGCCCTGAACCAGCCCCAGGGTATGATCCTGGTCACCGGCCCCACCGGTTCCGGCAAGACCGTGTCTCTTTATACCGGCGTGAACATCCTCAACACCCCGGAGCGGAACATTTCCACCGCCGAGGATCCGGTGGAAATCAACCTGGAAGGTATTAATCAGGTCAACGTGAATCCCAGACAAGGGCTCGATTTCTCTTCCGCGCTGCGGGCGTTCCTGCGTCAGGATCCCGACGTCATTCTGGTGGGGGAGATCCGCGACCTGGAGACCGCGGAGATTGCCGTGAAAGCGGCCCAGACCGGTCACCTGGTGTTATCGACCCTGCATACCAACAGCGCGCCGGAAACCCTGACCCGTCTGCGTAACATGGGTGTGCCGTCGTTCAACATCGCCACTTCGGTGAGCCTGATCATTGCCCAGCGGCTGGCCCGCCGTCTTTGCAGCCATTGCAAGGAACCGGTGGAGGTGCCCAGGCCCTCGCTGCTTGCGATGGGCTTCACGGAACAGGATATCGAGAGCGGCTTTACTGTGTTCGGGCCGAAGGGCTGCCCAAAATGCAATAACGGCTACAAAGGCCGGGTGGGGATCTATGAAGTGGTCCGGGTCACCGACGGCATCGCGCGCATCATCATGCAGGATGGGAACTCCATCGAGATCGCCGACCAGTGCCGCAAGGAAGGTTTCAACGATCTGCACCGCTCCGGGCTGCTCAAGGTGATGCAGGGGGTCACCAGCCTGGAGGAAGTGGACCGGGTCACCAGCGGCCACTAGAACGTTTGGGGACGTGCGCGCGGATTTTCCGTGGCGCGCGACACGATTAAGGGGGATACAGGACGCCTATGGCTAAGACAGCGGCGCAACAGAAGACCGCCACTTTTCTCTACGAAGGCCTCGATCGCAAGGGCAGCAAAGTCAAAGGGGAGATCAGCGGCAAGGGCCCGGCGCTGGTGCGCGCGGAGTTGCGCCGCCAGGGCATCCAGGCGCGCAAGGTGATCAAGAAACGGGAGTTGTCGCTGGGCGGCAAGAAGAAAATCAAGCCCGCCGATATCGCCCTGTTCACCCGCCAAATGGCCACCATGATGAAAGCCGGCGTACCGCTGGTGCAATCCTTCGATATCGTTGCCGACGGTCTGGACAATCCATCGATGAAAGACGTCGTGCTGAAGATCAAGACCGAGGTGGAAGGGGGCAACAACTTTGCCGGTGCGCTGCGGCAACATCCGACTCTGTTCGACGATCTGTATTGCAGCCTGATCGAATCCGGCGAGGCCTCCGGTTCACTGGAAACCATGCTGGATCGCGTGGCGCTCTACAAAGAAAAAAGCGAGGCGTTGAAATCCAAAATCCGGAAAGCGGTGAAATACCCCATTGCCGTCATCTGTGTGGCGGTCATCGTTACCGGCATTCTTTTGGTGAAAGTCGTCCCGACCTTTCAGGAATTGTTTGAAGGGTTCGGGGCCGAATTGCCCGCCTTTACCCAGTTCGTCATTGGATTGTCCGAAGGGCTGCAGGCTCATTTTCTTCCCATATTATTGGGAGCCGGCGCGATCATCGCCGGCTTCATCCAGGGCAGGAAACGCTCCCAGGCCTTCAAGGACGCCGTCGATCGTCTCTTGCTGCGCTTGCCAATCATCGGCGATATCACCCATAAAGCCACCGTCGCCCGATTCGCCCGCACCCTGTCCACCACTTTCGCCGCCGGGGTTCCTCTGATCGACGCCCTGGACGCCTGCGCGGGCGCCACCGGCAATGTGGTCTATCGCAAGGCGGTATTGCAGGTCAAAGAAGACGTGGCCACTGGCCAACAGCTACAATTCGCCATGCGTTCCACCGGCGTTTTCCCGCCGATGGCCTTGCAGATGACCGCCATCGGCGAGGAATCCGGGGCCCTGGACGGTATGCTTGGTAAAGTCGCCACTTACTACGAGGATGAGGTGGATAATCTCGTGGACGGCCTGACCAGTATGCTGGAGCCGCTGATCATGTCGGTGCTGGGCGTGCTGATCGGTGGCCTGATTATCGCCATGTATCTGCCGATCTTCCAACTGGGTCAGGTGGTCTGACCAACAACAAACAGGACAACGTCATTCGTGTTTAGCTTTCTCGCCGACCAGCCCGCACTGCTCATTCTCTTCTGCACCGTGTTCGGGCTGCTGGTGGGCAGCTTTCTCAATGTGGTGATTCACCGCGTTCCGCGAATGATGGAGCGCACCTGGCGGCGCGAAGCCCAGGAAGTGCTGGAACTGCCCATGGAGGAAACCCGTCCCTACAACCTGGTGGTGCCCCGTTCCCGCTGCCCGCATTGCGATCACGCCATCCGCTGGCACGAAAACATCCCGGTGATGAGCTGGCTGGTGCTGAAGGGACGCTGCAGTGCCTGCGGCCAGGGTATCAGCTCGCGCTACCCGTTGATCGAGCTGCTCAGCGCCCTGGTCGCCGCGGTTTGCGCCTGGCAGTTGGGTTATGGAGGCTGGTTGGTGTTCGTGCTGTTCGCCAGCTTTACCCTGCTGGCACTGGCGGTGATTGATCTGGACACCACTTTGCTTCCCGACGCCATGACCTTCCCACTGCTGTGGGCGGGGCTGCTGGCGGCATTGCTGGGCATTTCACCGGTATCCCTGCCGGATGCCGTGGTCGGCGCCATGGCCGGTTATCTGTCGTTGTGGAGCCTGTATTGGGTATTCAAACTGGCCACCGGCAAGGAAGGCATGGGCTACGGTGACTTCAAGCTGCTCGCGGCGCTCGGCGCCTGGCTGGGCTGGCAATATTTGCCTCTGGTGATTCTGTTGTCCTCGGTGGTGGGTCTGATGTTCGCCATTGGCATGATGGCCCGTGGCGGTCTCGATCGGAGTCAGGGCATTCCGTTCGGCCCTTATCTGGCCATTGCCGGCTGGATCGCGCTGTTGTGGGGCAACACCATCGTCGGTGCCTATCTGGGCCTGTTTCAGTTCTGAGCGATTACGCCACCAACATCGCGATCCTTTCCAAGATGAGGAGAGCCACGGGCACCCCATCGTTTTGGGATGATCCGCTGCCACTCCTGCACACTGTATTCGCTGCCAAGGCAGCTTCCCACAGCGGCTCCGTAGCCTCCTCTTTGTGGGAAGCTGCCTTGGCAGCGAATACATGTGAATTCATGCTCACGAGGCCGGCAACAGCTTGAGGCGGCGGCATCCTGGATTTTTCCGGCTCCGCCGTGTAGTTTGCAGACCAGTTCCGGGTGGAGATAAAGCATGTATGTGGTAGGTGTCACCGGTGGTATCGGCAGCGGTAAAACCGCCGCCACCGATTTCCTGTCCCGTCTGGGTATTACCATCGTCGATGCGGATCAGGCATCCCGGATCGTGGTGGAGCCGGGTCAACCGGCGCTCCATGCCATTGTCGATCGGTTCGGAGAACGGATATTGCAGGAGGACGGCACACTCAATCGCCGCGCTCTGCGTGATATCGTGTTCAGCGATGATCTAGCGCGGCGGGAATTGGAAGCGATCACCCACCCGGCAATCGGCGACCAGCTGCGTCGGCAGATCCAAGACAGCGACAGCGACTACACCGTGCTGGTCTCGCCTTTGCTGTTGGAAGGACGGCAAAAGGACATGACCCACCGCGTGTTGGTGGTCGATGTCCCCGGTGACATCCAGATGGCGCGCACCGTGAACCGGGATCAGGTCCCCATGGAGCAGGTGGAAGCGATCATGCGCGCCCAGTTATCGCGGGAAGAGCGCCTGGCCCAGGCCCACGATGTGGTGACCAACGACGGCCCCCTGGAACGGCTTCATCAGCAACTGGAACAACTGCACCAACGTTATTTGGAGTTAGCCCGACGCCATGGCGGATAACACCACTCGCATCTATCCCTGCCCTCATTGCAAGAAACCCACCCGCTGGGACGATAATCCCTGGAGGCCGTTTTGTAGCGAGCGGTGCAAGATGATCGATCTGGGCGCCTGGGCCTCGGAGCAACACGTGATTCCCGGTGATCCAAACGCACCCGTGGACGATCTCGACGATCCGGAGCGGTAGTCAATCCACCCCGGGCCAGAAGGCACGGATGCCGGCGACACCGTAGGCGCCATGTTCACGGGCGGTGGTCAGATCATCCGGGGACAGCCCACCGAGAGCATAAAACACCAAGGGCCGCACTTCGGTGAGCGCGGCGAAACCGTCCCATCCCAGGGGCACCACATCCGGATGCGTGGCGGTAGCCGCCACCGGCGATACCACCGCCATCGGGATATCCAGCGCCAGAGCCCGCTCCAGGGCGCGACTATCGTGACAAGCGGCGGAGACCACGCCAGCGAATCCGCCCAGTTCCGCCGCCGACGCGGCCATAAGAGCCCGGCGGCTCAGGTGCAATCCGCTGGCCTCTTCCCGTACCGCCAGCGCCATATCGTCCCGAATCCAGAAACGCAGCCCCCGCTCGCGGCAGACAGCCGCCAGCCGCGACAGCGACGGCCCCTGGCTCCAGTTCCGCAAATACACGCCCTGTCGTTGTGGGTCCAGCCGCTCCAGTCCCGTGATCACCGCCTGCTCATCAAGCCCCTCGGGCACCACCACCCATTCCTGGGGTAATCTCAGCGCCAGCGCCACTGGGCGATTGGCGGCGGGAAAGGCGCGCTCGGTAACATCGGCCAGCGGCACCCACTCCACCGGCTGCCCCTCACGGCCATGGGGCTCGCCGCCGTAGCGCGACACTTCCCGGAAATGCAGGGTGACTTTCAGATCCGGGTAGCGGTGACGAACGGTCATGAACGGCTCGCACCCGGTCACATCCAACCCGAGCTCCTCGTGCAATTCCCTGGCCAGGGCAACATCAAGCGCCTCTCCCGGCTCCACCTTGCCACCGGGGAACTCCCACAGCCCGCCCTGATGCTTATGCTCGGGACGGCGACTCAGACACAAACGCCCTTCACCGTCGCGGATGATACCCGCGACCACGGTGATTTCCGGAAGAGGCTCATCAGATGCGGACATGATCAGGTGCGATACTCGGCGTTGATTTTCACGTAGTCATAGCTGAAATCACAGGTCCACATTTGCCCCCGGCCCACGCCCGCGGCCAGGTCCACGCGGATGGTGATTTCCGGACGCGCCATGACCGCGGCGCCCCGTTCTTCGGTGTAGTCGTCGTCGACGCCGCCTTCATTGACGATACGAACATCATCCAACCAGATCGCCACCCGGCTCACGTCCAGGTCATCGATCGGCGCCCGCCCCACGGCGGCCAGGATACGGCCCCAGTTGGGATCGGAGGCAAACAAGGCGGTTTTGACCAGCGGGGAGTGGGCAATGGTTTCCGCCACCGCCAGGGCGTCGGCGTCGCTGGCGGCGCCTTCCACTTGAATCTCGACGAACTTGGAGGCCCCTTCGGCGTCGCGGATCAGTGCCTGGGCCAGTTCCACGAACACCTGCTCCAACGCTTGGAATACCAAGCGGGCAGCCTCGCTGTCCTCCTGCTCGACCGGCGCGGCTCCAGACCGGCCAGTGGCGATCAGAATGCAGGCGTCATTGGTGGAGGTGTCACCGTCCACGGTGATGCGATTGAATGACGCGTCCGCCAGTTCGCGCACCCAGCGATTCAGCAGCGGCTGGGCCACTTCCGCGTCGGTGGCGATGAAACCCAGCATGGTGGCCATGTTCGGCTTGATCATGCCGGCGCCTTTGGCGATGCCGGTGATGTTCACCGGCGCGCCGTCCAGCTCGAGGCGGCGGCTGGCCACTTTCGGCACCGTGTCGGTGGTCATGATGCCCTCGGCGGCACTCCCCCAACCGTGCTCATCCAGGGTTTCCAGTGCCACCGGCAAACCATTTTCAAACGGTTCCATGGCAAAGGGCGCGCCAATAACCCCCGTGGAAAACGGCAATACTTCCGCTGGATGGCATAGCGCCAGCTCCGACAGCAATACACAGGTTTCCTCACACAGCGCCAGCCCCTTGTCGCCGGTGCCGGCATTGGCATAGCCGGTGTTGATCATCAGATAGCGAGGCGCCTTTTCCGTCAGGTTACGGCGCGCCACCTGAACCGGCGCGGCCTGGAAGCGGTTACGGGTGAACACACCGGCGGCGCGGCTGCGCTCCGCCAGTTCAATCACCACCAGGTCCTTACGTTGGGCTTTTTTGATGCCCGCCTCCACTGCGGCCAGGCGCACGCCTGCCACCGGAAACCACTGCGACTGCGTCATGTTCGATCCTTCACCAAGGGTCATGGAATGATTCGGGCTACCTGTTCGCGGCCCTGATTAATAGCATGGCCTTTCCGGGCCAAGGGGGGCAAGGGCCCCGAACGCGGGGTTGGCTAAGGGAGCGGAAAGGCCCGCGGGAACCATTGCTGTCCCACAAATATGGTTCTGACGTTTGACCGCGGAATCCATGGCTGTGGCCAGTCTATTGGTCTTGGAGATATGAAATCGCGCTGTATTCGCTGTCAAGACCGCTTCCCACAGAGGAAGCTACGGCGCCGCTGTGGGAAGCGGTCTTGACAGCGAATCAGCGTGTAGGCGTGCCAGCGTGTTGCGTGTAAACCGCCTGTTCCACATCTGTGGGACACTAGTGCCGCGGGGACTAGCTTTCCAGGCGGCCGCAGCAGTGCTTGTACTTTTTGCCGGAACCGCAAATACAGGGTTCATTGCGCCCCACCTTGCGGCCTTCGCGCACCACCGGCTGGGCCACCTGCGGCGGCCCCTGGGTCTGAACACCGTCGCCGGACGCGGTGGGAGCGGCCATCTGCTCCTGTTGCGCCTTCATCCGCTCCGCCTGTATCCGGGCCTCTTCCTGGCGCTGAGCTTCCAGCCGTTCCACTTCGTCGTCGCGTCGCACCTCGAAATTATGCAGTACGCGAATCAGCTCGTGCTGGATCTGGTTCAGCATGGCCTGGAACAGCTCGAAGGCTTCCTTCTTGTATTCCTGTTTCGGGTTCTTCTGCGCGTAACCACGCAGATGGATGCCCTGACGCAGATGATCCATGCTGGCCAGGTGCTCTTTCCAATGGCGGTCCAGGATCTGCAGCATCAGGTGTTTTTCGATCTGCCGCAGCGTTTCCTCACCGACCTCCTGCTCCTTGCGGCGGTATTCCTCTTCCATGGTCTCGATGACCTTTTCCACCACCCCGTCGATGTGCAGTCCGGTGTCTTCACTCAGCCATTGGCTTACCGGCGCCCGACAGCTGTACTCCGTCGCCAGGGCGCGCTCCAGTCCGTCCACGTCCCACTGGTCTTCCACCGAGCCCGGCGGCATGTAGGCGTGAACTTCATCCGGCATCACGTCACGGCGGATACTTTCGATGGAAGATGACAAACTGTCGGATTCCAGAATCTGCTCACGCTGACTGTACACCACACGGCGCTGGTCATTGGCCACGTTATCGTATTCGAGCAGGTTCTTGCGGATATCGAAGTTGCGTGCTTCCACCTTGCGCTGGGCATTCTCGATGGCCCGCGTCACCCAGCGGTGTTCAATGGCTTCACCGTCCTTCAGGCCCAGAGAACGCATCATGTTGCGCACCCGGTCGGAGGCGAAGATACGCATCAGGTCGTCTTCCATGGACAGGAAAAAGCGGGTGTAACCCGGATCGCCCTGCCGGCCGGCACGGCCTCGCAGCTGGTTGTCGATACGGCGGGATTCGTGCCGCTCGGAGCCGATAATGTGCAGGCCGCCGGCCTCCAGCACCCTGGCGTGGTTGTCCCGCCATTCGTCGCGAATCTTCCGTGCTTCCGCGCCATCCGGATCATCAAGATGCTTGATCTGCTCCTCCGGGTTACCGCCAAGTACGATATCGGTCCCCCGGCCGGCCATGTTGGTGGCGATGGTCACGGTGCCCGGGCGCCCGGCCTGGGCAATGATCTGGGCTTCACGCTCGTGCTGCTTGGCGTTGAGCACCTGGTGTTTGATCTTGTCCTGGTTGAGGCGATGGGAGAGATATTCGGAGGCCTCGATGGTGGCGGTACCCACCAGCACCGGCGCCCCTTTTTCGACGCACTGTTTGACCTCGTCGACAATCGCTTCGAATTTTTCCTTCAGTGTCAGATAGACCAGATCGTTGGCATCGATCCGCGCCATCGGACGGTTGGTGGGCACCACCACCACATCCATGCCGTAGATCTGACGAAACTCCACCGCCTCGGTGTCGGCGGTACCGGTCATGCCAGAGAGCTTGTCGTACAGACGGAAGTAATTCTGGAAGGTCGTGGAGGCAAGCGTCTGGTTTTCCTGCTGAATACGAACGCCTTCCTTCGCCTCCACCGCCTGGTGCAGGCCATCGGACCAGCGGCGCCCCGGCATGGTCCGGCCGGTATGTTCATCGACGATAACAATCTGATCGTTCTGGACCACGTACTCCCGGTCCCGGTGGAACAAGGCGTGAGCCTTGAGAGCCGCGTGCACGTGATGGAGCAGCGTCAGGTTATGGGCCGCGTACAGGCTCTCTCCCTGCTCCAGCAGATCGTTGTCCACCAGCAGGGACTCGATCAGTTGGTGACCTTCCTCCGTCAGTTCCACCTGCCGCTGTTTCTCGTCGATCACATAGTGACCGGTTTCATCCCCCTCTTCCGGCTGCGGCTGAAGCCGCGGCATCAGCAGATTGACCTGCCGATACAATTCGGAGGAGTCGGAAGCGGGACCGGATATGATCAGTGGGGTACGAGCTTCGTCGATAAGAATGGAGTCCACCTCATCAACGATGGCGAAGTTGAGCTTGCGTTGCACCCGGTCTTCCAGCCGGAAGGCCATGTTGTCACGCAGATAGTCGAAGCCGTATTCGTTGTTGGTACCGTAAATGATGTCGGAACCATAGGCCTCACGCTTTTCCGGCGCCGGCTGCTGGGAGTAGATGATGCCTACGGAGAGACCGAGAAATTCGTACAGGGGACGCATCCAGTTGGCGTCCCGCTCGGCCAGGTATTCGTTCACGGTCACCACATGCACGCCCAGACCGGACAGCGCATTGAGATAGGCCGGCAAGGTCGCGGTGAGGGTTTTACCTTCACCGGTGCGCATCTCGGCGATACGCCCCTCGTGCAACGCGATCCCGCCCAGCAACTGCACGTCGAAATGGCGCATCCCCATGATGCGGGTAGCGGCCTCGCGGACCACGGCGAACGCTTCCGGCAACAGTTCATCCAGCGTCTTGCCCTCGGCGAACGCGGATCTCAATTCGCCGGTCTTGGCTTTCAGCGCTTCGTCATCCAGTTTGGCCATGTCGTCACCAAGCGCGTTGATCGCCGTGACCAGGCGGCTCATACGCTTGAGTTCACGGTCATTTTTGGTGCCGAAGACTTTCTTTGCGATGGAAGACAGCATGAAACGTCCGTTTTTTCTCAATGGGTGGAGCAGAGCGCCCCGCGCTAAGGAGGGATCATTCTACTCACGAGATTGGGTAGGGGCGACCATAATTCAAGCCTTGGGCGGAGGAATCAAGACCCGGCTGACGGTCCCCGGTCAATGAGGGTGCTTGACAGCACCCCGCTCCGCCCCGCCTCCCGCCAGGGATGGCGGGCTAGCGGCGTACCCGGGCGATATAGGGGGAGGGATCCACCTGCTGGCCGTTCTTCAGCACTTCGTAGTGCACGTGAGGGCCGGTGGAACGACCACTGCTGCCAACGATGGCGACGGTATCGCCGGTGCGCACGATATCCCCCACTTCCACGGTGACGCTCTTGGCGTGGGCATAACGGGAGCTGATACCGTTGCCGTGGTTGATTTCCACTAACTGACCGTAGCCGGTTTTCCTGCCCGCGTAGGTAACGACGCCGGAGGCGGTGGCGATAATCGGCGACCCGTCCCGGGCGGCGAAATCCACCCCTTTGTGCCAGGCCACCCGACCGCTGAACGGATCGGTGCGGCGGCCATACCGGCTGGACATCCAGCCATGCGGGATCGGCCGGCCGGACAGGAAGGTTTCATCCTTGAGCTGGCGGTTTGCCAGCAGCTTTTCCAGAATGTCCAACTGCTGCTCGCGCCGCTGCAGGGCGGTGGTCACCCGCTCCAGTTCCTGCATGAACGACGGCGGCGTGAAGCTGCTGCTGCCCTCCACTTCCGGACCACCAATGGCCGGGGCGCTGCTGAAATCGAACTCCTGGCCGTCGATGCCGGCCACGTCCACCAAACGCTCTCCGAGGGCATCCAGACGCACCAGCCGGGCTTCAGTGTCCGCCAGTTGCAGGGTCAGGGCTCGGAACTGTTCAGCGCTGAGCCGGGACAGGTCCGCCACTTCACGCTTCTGCTCGTTGAGTTCGTGCTGGAACCGCTCGGCCACCGCTTCGGTGTAGGCTGGTGGCGCCAGTTTGTAGTTCAGCCAGTAGGCGCCGGTACCCAAGGCCACCGGCAGCGCGATCATGACCGAAAGCGCCAGATACAGCCAATATCGGGATAACTGCACCGATCGGGCATGGCCGCCCTTGCTGTTAAGCCATATGATGTTCATGAGTGTGGAAACACCCCTTCCAAAAAGTCTTCAGGCCAACGGTCCGAGGGCCCGCGGAATATCCATTCATAAATGACAATGCCGGTGGTGCCGGGCGGCACCGTCCCCGTTGGTCTCTCCGGTTTCTTTACTGCCACCCGACCGGTCAGGGTCTGGCGGTGATTCGATGAGCCCGGAGTAGCTGGCGGGAGACTTATCGTTTTTTTACAATTAGCCGGGTAGTGTAAGGAAATACCATGGCCAATACAAACCGGCCCCAAAACCTCGGGGCGCTGCTCAAACGCCATCCCAGACTGGGACGGCTGGCGGCCAATGCCCGCGCACAACCCGCCCCTTCTCAGGACAGGGACCCGCGGGCGTGCCTGCCGCCCGCGCTGCGTGACCGGGTCATGCTGGTGGAAGAATCGCAACGCTGGCTGGCACTGGTGGAAAACAGCACCACCGCTCAGCTTCTGCGCTTCCATCTGCCCCGGCTGCAGCGAGCCCTGGCCGGTGCCGCCAGCGTCAAGATCGTGGTCACCGGCCGGCGCCAGTTGGACAGCGGTCCTGACACAAGCCGCTCCCCCCTTGATAAAGGCAAATATCATGCCATGGGACCGGTTCTGGATGCGGAAAGTGCGGCTCATATTGCTCGCGCGGCGCGGGACATGGACGATCCAGGTCTGAGTGAAGCCCTGGCCCGACTGGCCAGCCGGGTCAAAAAGTGACGGGATAAGTCATCTGAAAAGCCAGAAGCGAGGCGCGCGGTGATTCGCTAACACGCATACACGCAACACGCTTGCACGCCAATCCCGGTTTACCGGGACTACCGAGCCGCCGAAGGCGCGGGTCATGAGCCTCAACGGCTCTTTTGATGCGTTGCAGGGCACCATGGAATCGCCGGCAAGCGCCATGCGGCCATCTCTGGATTCATCAGGAAAGAACAATAAACAAAGCATGAGTGCCCACCCCGGCCGCGGGAGGGTGGCCAGGGTGGACCGGGGAAGCGCACCGTTATTCGGCGGTGGCCAAAGGTCCGGCGTAGGAGATCGGTGCCGCGTCGGCGTCCTCGAATGTCACCACTTCGTAGGCGTCCGGCTGGCTCAGCAGTTCGCGCAGCAGGGCGTTGTTCAAAGCGTGACCGGACTTGTGACCGACAAATTCGCCAATCAGACTGTAGCCCAACTGATACAGGTCGCCGATGGCGTCCAGCATCTTGTGCTTCACGAATTCGTCGTCGTAACGCAGACCATCCTCATTAAGGATGCGGTATTCGTCCACTACGATGGCATTGTCGACACTGCCGCCCAACGCCAGGTTCTGGCTACGCAGGAACTCGATATCACGCATGAACCCGAAGGTCCGGGCGCGCGCCACTTCCTTCACGAACGATGTCGTGGAGAAATCGATGCTCGCCAGCTGATCGCGTTCCTCGAAGACCGGGTGGTCGAATTCGATCGAGAAAGTCACCTTGAACCCGTCAAAAGGCACGAAAGTAGCGACCTTGTCGCCTTCTTTCACCGTCACCTTCTTCTTGATCCGGATGAACTTCTTCGCCGCCTCCTGCTCACGGATACCCGCGGACTGCAGCAGAAACACGAAGGGCCCGGCACTGCCATCCATGATCGGGACTTCCGGCGCCGACAACTCCACATAGGCGTTATCGACCCCCAGCCCTGCCATGGCGGAGAGTAAATGCTCGACCGTGCCCACCTTGACGCCATTCCGCACCAGGGTCGTGGACAAGGTGGTTTCCCCAACATTGTGGGCACCCGCCTTGATCTCCACCACCGGATCCAGATCCACGCGGCGGAACACGATGCCAGTGTCCACCGGCGCCGGACGTACCGTCAGGTAGACTTTCTCACCGGTATGCAACCCTACGCCGGTGGCGCGGATTACGTTTTTGAGTGTTCGTTGTCTGATCATCGATCCGTCACAAAGCTACCGGTATCCTGAAAAATAAGGATACTGCCATCCTCGAAGCGTTATAAGAGGATAAGTATACCCAAAATCCTCTTACCGCACCATTGACCGTGCCTATCGCGCCGTTAGCCGCGCCGCCGTCAGTCGGCCTGACGGCGGAGGAAGGTCGGGATATCAATGAAGTCCAGATCTTCCGCGGTGTTCACCGCGCCACGGCCGGAACCGCCCATGCTTTGTTGCGCGGCACGACGACGCTCCACCGCGGGACGCTCCAGGTCGTTGTAGTCCACCCGGCCTTCCGCGCCCAATGAGTTCTGACGGCCACGTACCACTTTCAGTTCCTGTTGGGCGCCCAAACCGGTAGCGACCACCGTCACACTGATATTGTCGCCCATATCCGGGTCGATGGCCGTGCCGATGATCACATTGGCTTCCTCGCTGGCCAGCTCGCTGACGATGTCCCCCACTTCGGAGAACTCATCCAGAGCGATGGACTCATTGGCGGTGATGTTGATCAGGATGCCGCGGGCACCCCGCAGATCCACATCTTCCAGCAGCGGGCTGGAGATGGCGGCCTGGGCGGCTTCGGCGGCCCGGTTGTCGCCGGTGGCGAGACCGGTACCCATCATCGCGGTACCCAGCTCACTCATCACGGTGCGCACGTCGGCGAAGTCGACGTTGATCATACCGGGACGAACGATCAGATCGGCGATCCCTTTCACCGCGCCCTGCAGTACTTCGTTGGCCGCTTTGAACGCGTCCAGCAGGGTGGTGGAACCGCCCAGTACCGCCTGCAGCTTCTCATTGGGGATGGTGATCAGGGAGTGCACCTGGTCGCGCAGAGCCTGAATGCCTTCCTGGGCGGAGCGCATGCGCTTCTTGCCCTCGAACGGGAACGGTTTGGTTACCACCGCCACCGTGAGGATACCCAGCTCCTTGGCGATCTCGGCCACCACCGGCGCCGCTCCGGTACCGGTGCCACCGCCCATGCCGGCGGTGACGAACACCATGTCCGCGCCGTCGAGCAATTCGGCGATGCGGTCACGGTCCTCCAGCGCCGCCTGCCGGCCAATGTCCGGATTGGCTCCGGCACCCAGGCCCTTGGTCACCTGGCTGCCCAGCTGAATCACGGTCTTGGCCGAGGAGTTGCGCAGGGCCTGTGCATCGGTATTGGCGCAGATGAAGTCCACGCCTTCCACGTTGGAGCGCACCATGTGGTCCACGGCGTTACCGCCGCCACCACCAACGCCCACCACTTTGATCACCGCGCCATGGGGTACGGAATCTTCCAGTTTGAATTGCATAATTGATCTCCCGCTTGTTGCTTCCCTGGTTACTGCCTTTTCCAAATCGGGCCAGCCTGTCCGGCCCGCTCTGAAACCGTTGAAATCGCTCCACGCTTGCACGCTTCACGCAACACGCGAAAACCACTCCGATTCAGCGTGTTGCGTGCTGGCGTGTTGCGTGCCAGCGTTTCCATCAGAAATTGCCCTGGAACCAGCGCTTGAAGCGCTCGAGCCAGTTCACCTGTCCGCCGCCGGCCTGGGCCCGGGCGCTCAGGCCTTCCTTCTCCATCCGCAGCCCGTAAAGCAGCAGGCCCACGGAAGTGGAATAAATCGGATTGCGCACCACATCGGTGAGCCCGGCCACGCCCTGAGGCGTACCCAACCGCACCGGCATATGGAAAATCTCCTCCGCCAGTTCCACAGCGCCCTCGATTTTGGAGGAGCCGCCGGTGAGCACGATGCCGCCGGGGATCAGGTCCTCATACCCGGAGCGGCGGATCTCCGCCTGGATCAGGGTGAACAGCTCGTCGTAACGGGGCTCCACCACTTCCGCCAGATTCTGGCGGCTGAGAGTACGCGGCGGCCGATCACCGACGCTCGGCACCTTGATGGTTTCGTCGGCGCCGGCCAATTGCGTCAACGCGCAGGCGTATTTGATCTTGATCTCGTCGGCGTGCTGCTTCGGTGTGCGCAGCGCCATGGCGATATCGTTGGTGACCTGATCACCGGCAATCGGAATATTGGCGGTGTGGCGAATCGCCCCTTCGGTGAAGATGGCGATATCGGTGGTGCCACCGCCGATATCGACGATGCATACGCCCAATTCACGTTCGTCCTCGGTAAGCACCGAATAGGCGCTGGCCAGTTGCTCGAGGATGATGTCCTCCACTTCGAGACCGCAGCGGCGTACGCTTTTTTCCACGTTCTGGGCCGCGTTCACGGCGCAGGTCACCAGATGCACCTTGGCCTCCAGGCGCACCCCGCTCATACCCACCGGCTCGCGCACCCCTTCCTGGTTGTCCACCACGTATTCCTGCGGCAGCACGTGCAGGGTTTTCTGATCCGCCGGAATCGCCACTGCCTGGGCGGCATCGATGACACGGTCGATATCCGCCTGCATCACCTCCCGGTCACGGATCGCCACGATGCCGTGAGAATTGAGACTGCGCACATGGGATCCGGCGATGCCCGCGTAGACCGAGTGGATCTGGCACCCGGCCATCAGCTCCGCCTCTTCCACCGCCCGCTGGATCGAGCGCACCGTGGCCTCGATATCCACCACCACGCCTTTCTTCATGCCGCGGGAGGGCTGCGATCCGAGCCCCACCACCTCGACGGTGCCTTCGCTGGTCACCTGACCGACGATCGCCACCACCTTGGAGGTACCGATGTCCAGCCCCACGATCATGTTGTCCATTGCGTTCGCCATTAGCGCTTGCCTCGATCCGTTATACTTTGCCCGCCCGGCGGGCGGATGCCGCTTGCGCGTCCTGGTCATCCCGCCAGGTGACCGCCACGCCATCGGCGTAGCGCAGATCCACCCGGGCCACGCCGCGACTGTCGGTGCTCAGCACCCCGCGGTACAACCGCACGAAACGGCGCAGCTTGTTCACGTACTGTTCCCGGTCCACCACCAACTGCATGTTGTTATTCAGGGTCAGACGGGCGGTGAGACGCGCGTTCACCTCCATCCGTTCAATCCCCAGGCCAATGTCGCTGAGCAACTTGGCCATGCTGTGGTAGTAGCTCATTACTTCGTCGAGCCGCTGTTCCGGTCCGTTCAGGCGCGGCAGTCCGGTCAGGTCGTACTGCTTCAATGCCTTGAACGGTTCACCGGTGCTGGAAACCAGCAGGGTCTCGTTCCATACCGCCACCGGCTCGCGCTCGGTGACGGTGAGCACCACGGTATCCGGCCACTGGCGCCGCACCGAGACATCCGCCACCCAGCTCAGTTCCCGCGCCTGGTCGTAGATACGATCCAGCGGCGCGGTAAAGTAGTTGGCGTCACGCACCAGGGTGGCCAGCTTGGTCTGCACCTGTTGCTGACGGCGGACGTCGGTGACCCCGTCCACGCCGACTTTGCGTACCGGATAGTGGTCCAGCACCCGTGGCAGATAAATCACGCCGCCCACCAGCACCGCCGCCACCAGGGCCACCAGCACCGCTGGCACCGCCGCCGCCAGGCGCTCGCGCAGCGGTACCCGGGGCGTCTTGCGCCGGACGCTGGAAGCACCACGGGAACGCGGTTGCGCTCCCTTTTGACGGCGAGGCGCCTTAGCCACGGCGTTTACCTCCTTTGCGCGGCGGGAACCGGTCCACCGCGTCCAACAGAATCCGCGCCACCAGAATCGGGAACTCATCACCGGCGGCACGGGCGGCCATCGGCACCAGGCTGTGGTCGGTCATGCCGGGCACCGTGTTCACCTCAAGCAACTGCCAGCGCCCTTGCTCATCGCGCATCACATCGACGCGGCCCCAGCCCTGGCAGCCCACCACCTTGAAGGCGCGCAGCGACAGTGCCCGAAGCTCGTTCTCGTCCTCGTCACTGAGCCCCGCCGGGCACAGATACTCGGTGCTGTTGGACTGATACTTGGCCTCATAGTCATAGAACTGATTCGGCGTCTTCAGCCGGATCGCCGGCAGCACCTGTTCACCAACCACGGAGACGGTGTATTCGGGGCCGTTGACCCAGGCTTCCACCAGCACCTCGCTGTCATACTGGCGAGCGTCATCCAGCGCCTTGCGCAGTTGGGTTTCGTCCTCCACCTTGGCCATGCCGATGGAGGAGCCTTCATGGGCCGGTTTCACCATCAGCGGGAAACCCAGTCTGGCCAGCGCCTCGCCGTCATCGTCCGCGCCCACCAGATGGAAAGCCGGAGTGGGCAAGCCAACACCTTTCCACAGCCATTTGGTGCGCACCTTGTCCATGCCGATGGCCGAGGCCATGACTCCGGAGCCGGTGTACGGCACACCGAGATGTTCCAGCACACCCTGAATCACACCGTCCTCGCCGCCGCGGCCATGCAGCGCGACAAAGGCCACATCGAACCCCTTGAGGGTTTCCACGCCCACTTCCGAGGGGTCCACCAATTCGGCGATCAATCCCAGCTGGCGCAGGGCCTGATGCACCTCGGCGCCACTTTTCAGGGATACCGGGCGCTCGGCCGAGCTGCCACCGGCCAGCACCGCCACCCGACCGATGCGTGCCAATCGTTGTTTCATGGCGTTATCGATCATCATGACCGTTCTCCTCTCACCCGCTCAGCCAGGTCCCGCGCGATCGTGCCCACGTTACCGGCCCCCTGGGTCACCAACAGATCACCGTCGCGCAGCAGGTTCTCCAGCAGGTCGGGCAGTTTCGCCGGATCGTCGACGAACACCGGCTCCACCTGGCCGCGCTGCCGGATGCTGCGGCACAGGGCCCGGGCATCAGCGCCGGGAACCGGCTCCTCGCCAGCGGCATACACTTCCAACATCAGCAATACATCCACCCGCGACAGCACCTCGACGAAATCCTCGTAAAGGTCCTGGGTCCGCGTATAACGGTGCGGCTGAAACAGCATCACCAGCCGCCGTCGCGGCCAGCCTTCGCGGATCGCCGCCACGGTGGCGGCCACTTCCCGGGGGTGGTGACCGTAATCGTCCACCAGCGTGGCGCTGCCTTCCTGGCAGGGGTATTCGCCAAGCACATCGAAGCGCCGCCCCACTCCGCTAAAGCCGTTCAAGGCACGCACGATGGCCTCATCCGAGGCCCCTTCATCGCTGGCCACGGCAATCGCCGCCAACGCATTCAGAATGTTGTGACGCCCGGGCATGTTCAGGGTGATTTCCAATGGCTCACCCTCCGCGCGCACCACCCGGAAGCGGGTGCTCATGCCATGGGCGCTGACCGCTTCGGCGCGCAGATCCGCGTCCTCGGCGAAGCCGTAACGAATCACCTGCCGGTTGACCCGCGGCAACAGACGGCGCACCACCGGATCATCGACGCACATCACCGCCACGCCGTAGAACGGCAGGTTGTGGAGAAACTCAATGAAGGTGTTCTCCAGGCGGGCGAAATCACCGCCGTAGGTGTGCATGTGATCGGCATCGATGTTGGTGACAATGGCGCTCATCGGCTGCAGGTGCAGGAAGCTGGCGTCGGACTCGTCCGCTTCGGCCACCAGATAACGGCTCTGTCCCAACCGGGCGTTGGTGCCGGCACTGTTGAGACGGCCGCCGATAACAAAGGTCGGGTCCAGTCCGGCCTCACCGAGAATCGCCGCCACCATGGAGGTGGTGGTGGTCTTGCCGTGCGTGCCGGCCACCGCGATGCCGTGACGGAAACGCATCAGCTCCGCCAGCATCTGCGCTCTCGGCACCACCGGGACGCGCAACTCGTGGGCCCGTGCCACTTCCACGTTATCCGTGCTCACCGCGGTGGAGGTCACCACCACGTCGGCGTCTTCGATGTTCTCGGCGCGATGGCCAATGTCCACGCGCACACCCAACCGGCGCAGGCGCACCACCACCGGCGATTCCTTGATATCACTACCGCTGACCTGATAGCCCTGGTTGGCCAGTACTTCGGCGATACCGCACATCCCGGCGCCGCCGATGCCGACGAAATGGATGCCGCGGATACGCCGCATCTCCGGCACCACATGGCTGTTGGCGGCCTGGTTACTGGCGGCGGCGTTATCGGCCATCGGCTACCTCCTCACAAAGTCGGGCCACTCGCTGCGCGCTGTCGGCGATGGCCAGCTGACGGGCACGGCAGGCCAGTTCCGCCAGCGCATCCCGTTCGGTCATGCCGGCCAGACTGCGCGCCAGCGCGCTGGCGTTCATATCCCGCTGCGACAGCATCAGGGCGGCGCCGCGATCCACCAGCCAGTTGGCGTTCAGGGTCTGATGGTCGTCCACCGCCGTCGGCAGCGGCACGAACAACGCCGCCACACCGGCGGCGGCCACTTCCGCCACGGTCAGAGCGCCGGCGCGGCACACCACCAGATCGGCCCAGTCGTAGGCCTGAGCCATGTCATCGATGAACTCGGTCACCGTGGCGTTGAGGCCCAACGCCTTGTACACCGGCCGGGCCTCATCGGCGCGGCCCCGGCCGCATTGGTGGCGCACTTCCAGATGCGGCCCCAGCGCGGCCAGCAACAGCTCCGGCAAATCCTGGTTAAGGGCCAGAGCGCCCTGACTGCCCCCCAGCACCAGCACCCGCAGTGGGCCTCGCCGGCTGGCATAGCGCTGGGCCGGATCGTTCAGCCCGGTGATTTCCTCGCGTACCGGATTACCCACCCAGATGGCACCGGGCATGGCACCCTCGAAACCTTCCAATACCTGATCGCTGAACCGGGCCAGCAACCGGTTGGTCATCCCCGGCACCGCGTTTTGCTCGTGGATCACCAGAGGCACGCCACACAGCCGGGCGGCGATGCCGCCAGGCGCACTGACGAAACCGCCGAACCCCACCACCAGCAGCGGCCGCTCACGGCGAATAACGGACCGGGCCTGCCACACCGCGCGGATCAGTTGCAGCGGACCAATCAACTTGCGTTTGAGGCCACCACCGCGCAGCCGGCCCACGCCCAGGGTCGCCACCGGGAAACCGTGGCGCGGCACCAGACGTGTTTCCATGCCATCCTCGGCGCCCAGCCAGAGGATGCGATAGCCAGCGGCCTGCAGTTGCTCTGCCACGGCCAGGGCGGGGAAAACGTGGCCACCGGTACCGCCGGCCATGATCAGGATGGTCCCGCTCATCGCTTCGCCCTCCCCCGCGCTTGCAGTTCCTGCTGCTCCGCGCTGGCGCGCAATACCAGCGCCACCATCACCGCGGAGATCACCAGCGAGGAACCGCCATAACTGACAAAAGGCAAAGTCAGCCCCTTGGTGGGCAGGACACCCATATTCACTCCCAGATTGATGAACGCCTGGGCGCAGAACACGAAGGCGATGCCGTAAACCACATAGGCGTGGTAGAGGAAGCCCCGCTGTTCCAGAGTGTGGCCGATACGGAATACGCGCCAGCCAAGCAGGCCGAAGCCGAAAATCAACAGCAGGGTACCGAACAGCCCCCACTCCTCGGCCAACACCGCGAAAACGAAATCGGTGTGCGCTTCCGGCAGGTAAAACAGCTTCTGCACGCTGTTGCCCAAGCCAACCCCGAACCAGTTGCCGCGGCCAAAAGCGATCAGGCTCTGCGTCAGCTGGTATCCGGACCCGTATTGATCCGCCCAGGGATCAAGAAAACTCATCAGCCGCGCCACCCGATAGGGTTCCGCCACGGCCACCAATGCCGCCAGGCCCACCGCCACCAGTCCGATCAACAGGAACCGCAGGGTCGGCACGCCGGCCAGAAACAACATGCCCATGGTGGTGATACCCAGGACCACCACGGCGCCGAAATCCGGCTCCAGCAACAACATGAAGGTCAGCAATCCCAGCACCCCCAGCGGCGCGAAAAAGGCCTTCCACTGGGTTTCCAGTTCCGCCTTGCGCTGTGCCACATAGCCGGCCAGATAAAGCACGAAACACAGCTTGACGATCTCGGAGGCCTGAATCGTCATACCCGGCAGCGCGATCCAGCGCGTGGAGCCGTTCACTTCACGGCCCAGACCAGGGACGAACACCAGAACCAGCGCCACCACCGCCACCGGCAGCATGGCGAAGCGCAGCCGCTCCAGCAGTGCCAGCGGCACGCAGCAGTACACGGCGGCGCCGATGCCCAGGCTGATCAACAGATAAGTGCCATGGCGGATGCCGTAATAGAACGGGTTATCCAGCCGGGTTTCGGCGATCTGCAGCGAGGCGGACGTCACCATCACCAGCCCCACCAGCGTCAGACCGATCGCCGACCACATCAAAACCTGATCGAGCTGCCCGGCCCGCGGGCGCATCAGCACACTAGCCATGGCTCACCTCCCGGGCATGACGGGCGAAATCATCGCCGCGTTCGGTGTAGCCGCTGTACATGTCGAAGGAGGCGCAGGCCGGCGACAGCAGCACGGCGTCACCGGGCTGGGCCAGTTGCCGCGCCCGTGTCACCGCCTCGGCCATGGTCTCGATCCGTTCACGAGGCACGCCGATCAGACCGTCCGCCACCTTGTCCGCGTCTTCACCGAGCAGCAGCGCCGCGCGCAGGTATTGCCGGGCCGGCTCCGCCAGCGGAGAGAAATCCTGCCCCTTGCCCTGCCCGCCGGCGATCAGAATCACCTTGCCGTTGATGGCTTCGCCAATACCGGTCAATGCCGCCAGCGTGGCGCCCACATTGGTGGCCTTGGAATCATTGAACCAGCGCACATCACCGGCTTCCGCCACCTTCTGGCAGCGATGAGGCAGGCCCTGGAAGGCACAGACCGTGGCCAGTGCGGTTTCCCGTTCCAATCCCAAAGCGTCGGCCATGGCCAGCACCGCCAACACATTCATGGCGTTGTGATGGCCGGTAAGCGTCAGCTGGTCCAGCGTCAACAGGATCTCGCCCTTGTAAAGCAGCGCGTTGCGATCGCTGTCGAGCCGATAATCCGCTTGCGGGTGACTGCCAAAGGTCACTTCCCTCGGCACCGGCACCTGAGGACGGGTGGCCACGTCATCGCGATTCCAGACGGCTACCTGGCAACCGTCGTAAATGCGCTGCTTGGCGGCCAGGTAGTCACTGAAGCGGTTATAGCGATCCAGATGGTCCTGGGACACATTGAGGATGGTGGCCACCTGGGCGTTCAGACTGTAGGTGGTCTCCAGTTGGAAGCTGGACAGCTCCAGCACGTACAGACCGGCATCGCTGGCCAACAGATCCAATGCCGGGATGCCCAGGTTGCCACCCACTCCCGGCTGACGGCCGCAGGCCTCGGCCACTTCCCCGAGCAGCGTGGTGACGGTGCTCTTGGCATTGGAACCGGTGATCGCCACCAGCGGGCGGCTGGCGGCACGGGCGAACAGTTCGATGTCGCCGATCACTTCCTTGCCTTCCGCGATCCGCGCGGCAATGGCCGGGGTGGAAATCGCCACGCCAGGGCTGACGATCAGACGGCGGGCACGTTCCATCCAGCCTTTCTTGAAACCGCCGGTATGCACCTTCAGCTTGGGAAATTCCGCGTGCAGGTCATCCAGGCCCGCCGGAGCCGGGCGGGTGTCGAGAGCGCGCACGGCCATACCCTGCCCCTGCAAATAGCGGAGCACGGAGCGGCCGGAAACACCCAGGCCAATGACCAGATCAAACGCGTCCTTCGTCATCCTTACCTCAGTTTCAGGGTCGCCAGACCCACCAGTACGAGCATTACGGTAATAATCCAGAACCGGACGATGATTTTCGGCTCCGGCCACCCCTTCAGTTCAAAGTGGTGGTGAATCGGTGCCATGCGGAAAATGCGCCGGCCGGTGAGCTTGAACGACGCCACCTGCAGCATCACCGACACGGTCTCCATCACGAACACGCCACCCATGATGAACAGCACGATTTCCTGGCGGACGATCACCGCCATCACGCCGAGCACCGCGCCCAGAGCCAGCGCCCCCACATCGCCCATGAATACCTGGGCCGGATAGGCGTTGAACCAGAGAAAGCCCAGTCCCGCGCCACACAGACCAGCGACGATCACCACCAGTTCGCCGGCCCCGGCGATATAGGGGATCTGCAGATAGGTTGCGAACTCGGCGTGGCCGCTGGCGTAGGCGAAAATGCCCAGCGCCGCCGCCACCAGCACGGTGGGCATGATCGCCAGCCCGTCCAGGCCGTCGGTCAGGTTCACCGCGTTGGAGGTGCCGTTGATGACGAAGTAAGTCAGCACCACGTAGAACCAGCTCAGGTTGATGGCCACGTTCTTGAAGAACGGCACGATCAGTTGCGTTTCCGCCGGGCTCTGCGCGGTGAAGAACAGCACCAGGGCCGCGCCCAATGCCCCCACCGATTGCCAAAAGTACTTCCAGCGCGCCGGCAGGCCGCGCGGGTTCTTTTCAATCACCTTGCGCCAATCGTCCACCCAGCCGACGGCACCGAACACCACCAGCACGCCCAGGGTCACCCAGACGTAGCGATTGGACAGGTCCGCCCACAGCAACGTCGCCACGGCGATGGAAACCAGAATCAGGCCGCCGCCCATGGTCGGCGTGCCAGCCTTGCTCAGATGGCTCTTCGGGCCGTCGTCCCGGATCGCCTGGCCGACCTGTTTTTCCTGCAGTTTGCGAATCATCACCGGCCCGATCCAGAACGCCAGGAACAGCGCGGTGAGCACCGCCATGATGGCGCGCAGGGTGATGTACTGGAAAACCAGGAATCCGCTGTACAGGCTCGATAGATTCTCCGCCAGCCAAAGCAGCATTTAGTGTCCCCCCTTGAGTTCTTCAAGCCGGTGCACCACAAGCTCCATGCGGGCAGTGCGTGAGCCTTTCACCAATACCGTGCCGCCGGCATCAAGAGCGGCGCCGGCGCGCGCGGCGGCGTCTTCATGGTCCGCCGCCGGAACAGCGCCTTCGCCGAAGCCCGCCGCGGCGGCTTCCGCTCCCGGCATAACGATCAAAAGATCCAGGCCCCGGGCCGCTTCCTCGCCCAGGGCACGCATGATCTCGTCGGCGCCGGGCCCCAATTCCCCCAAAGCCCCCAGCACCAGGGTTCGCGGCGCCGGCCGGTCGGCCAGCCAGCGCATCGCCGCCCGCACCGACCCGGGGTTGGCGTTGTAGGTGTCGTCCACCAACAGCCCGCCACCCAGCTTCTTCAGGTTCATCCGCCCCGGCACCGGACTCAGCGACTGCCAGCGGTCGATCACATCAGCCAACTCAATCCCCAGGGCACTGACCGCGCCCAGGGCAAGCAAGGCGTTCTGGATCTGATGGACGCCGGCCAGCGGCACCCGCACCGGCAACCCCTGAGGCATCAGCCGGAAACGGACTTCGCTGTCGTCCAGGACCACGTCCTCGGCACGCAACGCGCCGTCCGCGCCGCCGACACGAATCACGTTCAAGCCTTGATTGATGGCCTCCCCGGCGAAGAAGTCGGCGAAGCCATCGTCGTTGTTGATCACCGCGGTGGCGCCCGCCGCGCAGCCGGAGAAGATTTCCGCCTTGGCGCGGGCGATGCCCTCCATGGTGCCGAAGCCCTCCAGATGGGCGCCGGTCACATTGGTGATCAATACCACCCGGGGCCGTACCAACGAGCTGGTCCAGGCAATTTCGCCCGGCGCATTGGCGCCCAGTTCAATGACCGCCTGGCGCACCCGGTCATCGAACCTCAACAACGTCAACGGCACACCGATGTCGTTGTTGAGATTGCCCCGGGTCGCCAGGGTCCCTTCACCCAGCAGCGCGGCGATCATTTCCTTCACCGTGGTCTTGCCGGCGTTGCCGGTCACCGCCACCCGGGGAACCGGGAATCCGGCGGCGTAACCCGCGGCCAGCAGGCCCAGACCACGGCGCGAATCCGCCACCATCACCTGGGACTCGAAAACGTCCTGATCCGCCTCCACCAGCGCGGCCACGGCGCCGGCTTCGCGGGCCTGCTCCAGGAAGGCGTGGCCGTCGAAACGCTCGCCACGCAGCGCCACGAACAAAGCGCCGTCGGACAATTGCCGGGTATCGGTGGATACCTCGCTGATATTCCGGTCGGCGCCGCGCAACACGCCACCGGTCCATTCACTGATCCGCGACAGACGCATCATGCCTGTCCTCCCCGGCGCGCCAGCGCCGCCCGGGCCAGGGCCCGGTCGTCCATGGGATAACGATGTCCGGCCACTTCCTGATAACGCTCATGGCCTTTGCCCGCGATCAGCACCACATCCCCGGCCTCGGCTTCGGCAATGGCCCTGGCCACGGCTTCCGGCCGGTCGCTCAGACATAACGCGCCTTGCGGTTGGTTCATGCCAGCGCGGATCTGCTCGATGATGCCTTCCGGCGCCTCGTTGCGCGGGTTGTCACTGGTGAGCACCACGCGGTCGGCCAGTTTTTCCGCCACCGCGCCCATCAGCGGGCGCTTACCAGTGTCACGGTCACCGCCGCAACCCACCACGCACCACAGGCGGCCGGGGAAGTGGCCGCGAACGCCGCTCAGGGCCTTCTCCAGGCCGTCCGGCGTGTGGGCATAATCCACCACCACCACCGGCTGCCCCGGCTGGCACAGCGACTCCATCCGTCCCGGGACCGGCGTCAGCGCACCCAGTCCCTGACTCAACACGTCGTTGTTCCAGCCCAATCCGTGCAATACCCCGGCCACCGCCATTACATTGCTTAAATTAAAGTCGCCATAAAGCGGCAGGCGCAGGGACAGCGACTCGCCGCCCACGCTCAAGACCAGTTCCATGCCTTCCGGCAGGGCGCGGTGTTCCAGACAACGAACGGTGGCGCCGTCGGTGGATCCGAATGTCACGCAACGCACGCCGTCATCAAGGCTGGCCACCAGCGTGGAGGCCGCGTCGTCATCGCTATTGATCACCGCCATGGACAGACCCGGACGGGTGAACAAAGAGCGCTTGGCGTTCAGATAGGCGTCCATGCTGCCGTGGTAATCCAGGTGATCGCGGCTGAGATTGCTGAACACCGCGCAGGGCACCCGGGTATCCCCCAGACGCCCCTGGTCCAGAGCGTGGGAGGACACCTCCATGGCAACGTAATCCGCGCCTTTTTCCCGCAAACCGTGCAGCGCCGATTGCAGGGTGATCGGATCCGGCGTGGTGTGGCCGGTATCCTCCTCGCTCCCTTTGAGCCCCACGCCCAAGGTGCCGATCAGACCACAGCGATGGCCGACGGCATCCAGAGCGTCGCGCAGGAACCAGGTAATACTGGTTTTGCCATTGGTGCCGGTCACTCCGACAATCTGCATTTGATCGGCGGGGCAACCGTGGAAACGCGCCGCCAGGGTACCAATCCCGCGGCCGAGACCGGGAATGGCGATGCGCGGTACCGCGCCACTCTGGTCAATAGTGAAGGCGTCGCCTTCCTCCAGGATGGCCGCGGCTCCGGCCTCGATGGCGGCACCGATGTAACCGCGACCGTCGGTACGGAATCCGGGCACCGCCAGGAACACATCACCGCAGCGCACCGCCCGGCTATCCAGTCGCAACGCCATAACCGGCAAGCCGGCCAGGTCGGCCGGCAATGCCAGGTCGGTCAGCAATTGGCCCAGGGTGATCATGTGCGACCCTCCCCGTCCGGCTCGCCGGCGATCACGCCTTCCGGTTTGTCCGGCGGCACGTGCATGGCGCGCAGAGCGCCACCGACGATGGTGGAGAACACCGGCGCCGCCACCAGACCGCCGTAGTAGGCGCTTTGGTCCGGGTCATCGATCACCACCACGGCGGCAATGCGCGGGTTGGTGGCCGGTGCCAGGCCGGCGAAGATGCCCTGGTAACGGTGTTCGGCGTAGCCGGTGGCGGTCAGCTTGTGCACCGTGCCGGTTTTGCCGGCCACCTGGTAACCGGGGATACGGGCCCGCCGGGCGGTACCCAGTTGACCCACCACGGTTTCCAGCATATCGACGATGGCATGGGCGGTGTCCGCGCCAATCACCCGCTCGCCCTGGGGCACCTCATCCACCTTGATCATGGACAGCGGCACGCGGCGCCCCTGATTGCCCAGGATGGCGTAGGCCTGCGCCAGCTGCAGGGCGGTCACGCTGACACCATAGCCATAAGACAACGCCGCCCGCTCCACATCGCGCCACTTGGCGCGGATCGGCAGCACCCCGCCGCTCTCGCCGGGGAAGCGTACACCGGTGGGCTGGCCGAACCCGAACCGCTCGAGCATGGCCGGCAGCACCTGCTGGTCCATGGAAAGCGCCAGTTTGCTGGTGCCGACGTTGGAGCTCTTGGTCAGCACCGTGGTCACATCGATGACGCCATAATCACGGTGATCGCGAATGGTTTTCGGCCCCACGCGCAGATAGCCCGGGTGGGTGTTGATGGCGGTGGCGGGGGTCACCATGCCCTGTTCCAGGGCCGCGGCCACGGTGAACGGTTTCACCGTGGAGCCGGGCTCGAACAGGTCGGTAACGGCCCGGTTGCGCAGGCTGGAAGTATTGATGCCCTTGCGGTTATTGGGGTTGTAGCCCGGTTGGTTGACCATGGCCAGCACCTCGCCACTCTTCACATCCAGCACCACCACCGAACCGCCAGTGGCGCCAAAGCGATGCACCGCGGACATCAGTTCCTTGTAGGCCAGATACTGCAACCGCAAATCCAGGCTCAGCGTGACGTCCTTGCCCGGACGCGCCGGTTCGATCAGCTCGATGTCCTGAATAACCCGCCCGAGCAGATCCCTCACCACTTTCTTGCGACCCGGGGCGCCGGTGAGCTGCTTGTCGAAGGCCAGTTCCACGCCTTCCTGGCCCTGCTCATCGATATTGGTGAAACCAACCACATGGCTGGTTACTTCACCGGCCGGGTAGTAACGGCGGTATTCGGTCAGCGAATAGATACCCGGTACACCCAGCGACAGCACCGATTCCGCCTGTTCCGGTGCCAGCCCCCGGGCCAGATAGATGAATTCGCGGCCGGAGTGCGCTTTCACGCGCCGGGCGAAATGCGCCCGGTCAATGATCGAGTTGCCGCTCAGCTTGGACCACTGCTGCTGATTCTCCATTGCTTCCTGGGGATTCGCCCACAGGGTCACCACCGGGGTGCTGACCGCCAACGGCCGGCCGTTGCGATCACGAATCACACCCCGATTGGCGGCCAGGGGCTCCACCCGCAGATTACGGATATCCCCCTGGTGCGCCAGAAAGTCGTGCTCGACCACCTGCAGATCCACCGCCCGCACCACCAGCACGCCGGCACACACCAACCAGAACGCCAGCACCAGGTGCCAGCGTCTGCCGGTCCAGCGCTTGCTGGCGACCGGTTTGCGTGTCGCTTTACGTTTGGTGGCGCTCATGGCCGTGTCAACACTCGCTCATCGGTGGTCGGGACTTTCATGCCCAGCTTTTCTCTGGCCAGGCTCTCCACCCGGGCATAACTGCCCCAGGTACTGTGTTCCAAAAGCAACTGCCCCCATTGGGTCTCCAGTTGCGCCTGGCGCCGCTGCAGCCGCTGACTCTCATCGGTCAGGCGACGCGCCTCGTGCACCGTATAACTGACGGCCAGTGCCGACCCCACTACCAGGATCAGCAACGGCCAATGCAGCCAGCGGGCCATCAGGCCACCCGCTCCGCCACGCGCAGCACCGCGCTGCGGGCGCGCGGGTTGTACCGCACTTCTTCCTCGTTGGCACGCCGGGCTTTACCCAGCGGTCGCAGCCGCTGTGGCGTTTCCTCACCCAGCGGCAATCCACCCCGCCCCCGGGGCGCCATGCCGGACTGGTCGCGAATAAACAGCTTCACCAGCCGGTCTTCCAAAGAATGGAAGCTGATAACGGCGAGCGTCTCGAGCGTTTGTGCCAGAGTCGCTTCCAGCGCCTCCAACTCCCTGTTGATGTGGATGCGCAGGGCCTGGAAGCTGCGCGTCGCCGGGTGCTTGCCCGGATCGCCCTTGCCCAGCACCGACTCGATCAGATCGGCCAGTTGCCGGGTGGTCCGCAACGGCGCCTCCTGGCGGCGCGCGACGATGGCGCGGGCAATACGCCGTGACTTGCGCTCCTCGCCGAAGCGATACAACACATCGGCGATGTCCTTTTCCTCGGCGCGGGCCAGCCAGTCGGCCACGCTTTCACCACTGCCCGGATCCATGCGCATGTCCAGAGGACCATCGCGCAGAAAACTGAACCCGCGACTGGCGTCGTCCAACTGCGGCGAGGACACGCCCAGGTCCAGCAACAGACCGTCAATCGGCCGCCCGGCCTGCCTCACCAGTTCCGGCAGACAGTCAAAACGGCCGGCATGGATACGGAACCGGGAATCTTCCGCCGCCAGTTGCTCACCGGTGGCCACCGCTTGCGGGTCACGGTCCACGCCGGTCAGACGCCCGGCGGGGGACAACAGCGACAACAGCGCGCGGCTGTGACCACCGCGGCCAAAAGTGCCGTCCACATAGAAGCCGTCGTCCCGCGTGAACCACATTCCCAGTACCTCCTCCAGCATCACCGGCTGGTGTGCGTACTGCTTCCCGTTGTTCATGCC
Source organism: Alcanivorax xiamenensis (assembly GCF_009846745.1). Lineage (NCBI taxonomy): Bacteria > Pseudomonadati > Pseudomonadota > Gammaproteobacteria > Oceanospirillales > Alcanivoracaceae > Alcanivorax > Alcanivorax xiamenensis. The sequence goes on from NZ_AQPF01000002.1 coordinate 70,440, forward strand.
ATGACCTCTCGGCGTCAGAACGACAGAGCCTGCACGCTCTCGGGCATGGCTTCCTGGTCCAGGTTCTGCTGTTCGAGTTCGTTCCAGGTGTCTTCGGCCCAGATTTCAAAGCGGTGCAGCAGACCCACCAACATGGCGCGCTTCTCCAGCCCGACCACGTCCCGCAGCTCCGGCGGCACCAGCAGACGGCCGTTGCCGTCCATGTCCATTTCCACCGCCTGACCAAGGAACCGGCGTTTCAATGCGCGGACCTGGGCATGGGCATCACTCTGCGCGGCCACCTGGCGGGCGATCTCGCGCCACTCGGGAAACGGATACATCACCAGACAGGCGTCATAGGGGTGCTGAGTAAGCACAACGCGTCCACCGCAAGCGCTGTTCAGCGGCTCACGGTAGCGCGTCGGCACGGTCAGCCGACCTTTTGCATCCAGATTGAGCGCGGTACGCCCATTGAACACTGGCCTTCCCCTTTGATGTCGGCCCTTTCTATGTCGAAGCATCGGGAGCGGTCATCCGTCCCACTTCGCCACACCGGATGAAGCCTTTTTCCCACTTCATCCCACTTTTCACCACATTGCGACACTCTATGGCCAGCGCTTTTCTCAAGTCAAGTTTCACGACATTGGTGAATGTAAAAGAAATTCCTTGAAAATCAGTTTGTTAGCTGTGTCACACTGAAAGGGGAATAAAGGAGGGGAAATTGGTTCTGAAACTAATCAGACAGCTGCGCCGTGGAGCTGAGAAAGCACTTTAAGTGTTAGACCGTTTTAAAATATAAAAAATAATTTAAATTCTATTTAGTTCTATTTGGGTGAGCGCCAACTCTCTCGGGAAGCCGGTAATGCTCCATCCCCATCAAATCAGGGCCACATTCCAACCGTTCCAGCCAATCCAGAAAGCGCCCAATGATGACCGGAGAGGCAAAATAGCCTCCGTGCTGCGGCACGATCATTGCCGGATTCAGCTCCCGCACCATGCGCACCCAGTAGCGGCAAGCACGATTGCCAGCCATATAGCGACGGTGAAAGCCGGCCATGGCGGGAATGTGGTCCTCGAAGCGGCGCACCTCGCCTTCCTCTCCGCCCAGGGAGGCGCCGATGTCCCCGGAAAACAGGATGCGGCTGACCGGATCGTAAAAGCTGAAATTGCCCACCGAATGCAGGAAGTGGGCGGGCAAGGCCCACAGCTCCGAATCCGCGAACGGCAACACCGCCCCCTTATCCGGCAGCGCCAGAATCCGCTCCTGCCACTGCTCCCCCACCCGCGAGGTAACAAAGGTGGACGCCAGGTGGGGCAGAAACCGCGACCATAACCGGGACACCGCTACCTTGCAGTGCGAATGCAACATCCAGCGCGGCAGCGAGGCGATGATATCCGGGTCCTGGTGGGACGCCAGAATATAGGTGAGGTCACGCAGGTTGAGATGGCGGCTCAATTCGATGGTCAGAGGGGTATAGGTAAGATCGCCGCCGGGATCAATCAGCGCGCCCTGCTCGCCGTGGCGAATGGCGAACTGATTGGCCTGCACGCCTTCACCCTGGACCAGATCATGAAATCTGGCCACCACGTGATCCCCCTGCTGGAACAGAATATCCGCCCGCGTCATCGCGCCCCCTTGATGCAAGTCAAGTATTTTGCATAGATGGCGGCGAGACATTCTTGACCCACATCAAGACCCGCCCAGGACAGGGTCTGATAGTGGTCATAAAAAAACGCCGGGAACCATTAGTGTCCCACCATCCGCTGGCACGCTGACACGCAACACGCCGGCACGCCAAACCCAAGGCCCGCTTACCGGCCTTGGGGACACCAATTCAAAGCAACCCCGTCATGCCGGACTTGATCCGGCATCTCCTTCCACGAAGCCATGCGCCTTGTAGAGGAGATCCCGGGCCACACAACGGTGCTTAAAGCACCATTTGGACGCCCCACAGGGCGCCCCGAAGGGGGAGTTCAATGGTCTTAAGCCATGGAACGCTCCACCCCGGGATGCCCGAGTGGTTTCAAAGCGTGTTGGCGTGCCAGCGTGTTGCATGTTAGCGGTCCGTTCCAGCGTCCTGCCTCACACAGCCATGGACACCTCGGAGAACCCGCAAGACCCTCGGTCACAGTCAACCGAAGGACTCTTTTTTCTTTTCACTGCCGTTGATTCGAAGCTGGGCATTCCAGAGATTGAGGAGTGTCGCCAGAAAAGGGAAAGGAAGACTTCCCGCTATTCCGCGATAAGCCAAAGAATAAGGTGGGCCGGTCGATAAGCCGGGTTCTGTCGTGGGCAGCCATTCATCTGGGATCCCCGTCACCGAGGACCTCTAGCGACCTACCCGGATCCAGCGCGGGCCACGCCATCGGATCCCTATTTGGTCTTGCTCCGGGTGGGGTTTACCCTGCCACCGCTGTTACCAGCGGCGCGGTGCGCTCTTACCGCACCTTTTCACCCTTACCCGTCCCCGAAGGAACAGGCGGTATATTTTCTGCGGCACTGGCCGTAGCCACACCGTCACCAGTGTGACCCCCAGGCGTTACCTGGCACCCCGCCCTGTGGAGCCCGGACTTTCCTCCAGCGGTTTCCCGCCAGCGGCTGCCTGACCGACCCGGGCGCAGCATAATGGATTCAGTTGACAGTTGATAGTGGACAGTTGACAGCGAAAAACAAAAAAACAGGAGATCCTTAGCCGCTGCGGGAAGCTTGCTTGCAAGCGAATATCGCTAAGCGCCTGAGTGAACCCCATTCGCTTGCAAGCAAGCTTCCCACGGAAAAGGCATGAATCGACTTTGTTGATACGCAAATGAATTTTGCATCTTCGCATCTCCTTTCCGCTGTCAACTGCCCACTATCAACTGTCAATTGTCTCCAAGTAGCTGTACAGCGCCTGCCGCTTGAGCCCGGTATGGGCGGCCAGCACGCGGGCGGCGCGGGACAGGGGCAGTTCTTCCAGCAAGGCCCGGGCCAGGGCCCGGTCGCGCTCACTGAGCAGGTCGCTTTGCCGCGCCGGGCCCAGCACCAGCACCAGTTCCCCGCGCTGCTGGTCCTTGTCGGCACGCACCCATTCCAGCACCTCCGCGACCGGTCCCCGGCGTACCGTTTCGAAGCGTTTGGTCAGCTCCCGGCACAGGGTCAGTTCCCGCTCCGGCGCCACTTTTGGCGCCAGCGCCTCAAGCAGGGACAGCACCCGATGAGGCGCTTCATAGATGATGGTCGTCAGGTCCGCGGCGGCCAGCCGTTCCAAAACCCGTTCCCGGGCGGCGCCCTTGGCCGGTGGAAAACCTTCGAACAAAAAGCGATCGCTGGGCTGGCCGGCCACCGCCAGCGCCGCCAGCAACGCCGAAGCTCCGGGAATCGGCACCACCATCACCCCCGCATCCTGGCAAGCCCGCACCAGACGGTAGCCCGGATCACTGACCAGCGGCGTGCCGGCATCGCTGATCAATGCTCCGTTTTCACCATCGGCCAGCCGCGCCACCAGATCCGGAGTGCGCTGCTGTTCATTGTGGTCGTGGCAGCTGATCAGGCGAGCGGAGATTCCCAATTGCTGCATCAGCCCCTGGCTATGCCGGGTGTCCTCGGCGGCCACCCAATCCACTTCCTGTAACACCTGGATGGCGCGCCGGGAAATATCGTCCAGATTACCGATCGGTGTGCTGACTACGTATAGGCAGCCCGCGTCGGCGGCGTCGGAGGGTCGGGTCATTTTACGTGCTCTGTCTCACTGATAGGGCAAGAGAGGGGGCGCGCAGCGCCGCCAGGGGTTATTCGCGAGTCGGAAAGTGCCTACAATACCGGCTCCATTCCCGCAGTAGCAAAGGGTTATCCCATCGTCATGGAATTGAGACCGATCAGATGGGCCGCGTTGCTGGTGATTCTCACCATCACCGGCTGCGCCCAGACACCAGGGGCATATCAACGCAGCGGCACCCCCGCCATGGACACGGCTCCCGCCCGTGAAGCCCCCTCCAGCACCGAGACCGCCAGGCAGCGCCTTGGTGATCTGGCGGATCCGGCGCGGACCGACACCGCCCTTTCCTGGGCCAGCTATTATCTGGTCAACGACCGGGCCCAGGAGGCCAGCGACGTGCTGGACCTGGTGCGCGGCGGCGCCCAGAGCATGGATCAGCGTTTCCGCTGGTTGCAGTTGAGCGCCCAGGCCCTGCTCGGCCAGCGCCAACCACAACCGGCGCTGGATCTGCTCGACAGCTACCAGGGGGATATCCGTTCCATGCCCGCGGATCAGCAGGCACGTCTTGCTTTGCTGCACGCGGACGCCCTCGCTCTCAACGACAATCTGATGGAAAGCCTCAAGGAGCGAGTGGAAATCCAGCCGCGTCTGGGGCGTTCCGACCGCGCCTACAACCAGGACATGACCTGGCAGGCGCTGCTGCGTGTACCACGCAATCAATTGCAGCAGGAAGCCGAAGGCGCCAGCGGTGATCTGCTCGGCTGGCTGGAACTGGCGGACATCTACCGCGACGCCCAGGCCGGTCTCGACGATCAGGTGGCGCGAATGAATGACTGGCAGCAACGCTGGCCACGGCACCCGGCCCAGGCGCGGTTGCCCGAGACGCTCAACGCCATGCGCAGCGCCGCGCAGGAACGGCCGGCCCGGGTCGCGGTTCTGCTGCCGGAAAGCGGCCCTCTCTCCTATGCCGGCAACGCGCTCCATGATGGCCTCATGGCCGGCTATTACCTGGCCCGGGACAATGGCGACTACACCCCCGAGCTACGTTTCTACGATACCGCCGACGCCAATGCCGCCCAGGTCTATCAGCAGGCGGTGATGGACGGCGCGCAATTCGTGATCGGTCCGCTGGCCAAGGACCAGGTGGCCGCCATCGATGCGCTCGGCACTCCGCCGGTTCCCACTCTGGCGCTGAACTACCTGGACGATGGCGGCAGCGGCCTGTATCAGTTCGGCCTGGCGCCGGAAGACGAAGCGCGCCAGGTGGCCCGCGACGGTTACGCCGCCGGCGCGGTGAGAGCGGGCGTGCTCTACCCCAACTCGGAGTGGGGCTACCGCGTCGCCGAAGCGTTCACTGATGCCTGGCAGTCACAAGGTGGCTCCATCGTGGTCAGCCGCACCTACGCCGATGACGACATCGGCGGCTCGGTGAAAGCGTTTCTCGGCGAGGCCCGCGGCAATCTCGGTTCCAGCGGCGGCAAGGAATTCCGTCCCCGTGGCCCGGAGGACATGGCGTTTGTGTTCCTGGTCGCCAACGCCGACCAGGGGCGTCAGGTCAAACCGGCCCTGAACTACCACTACGCCCGCTATCTTCCGGTGCACAGTACCTCCTATATTTACGGCGGTATCCCCGACCCGCGCCGCGACCAGGATCTGGACCGGGTCCAGTTCGTGGACATGCCTTGGGTGTTGAATCCGGACCAGCGTCTCGAGGAGATGGCCACGGCGAACTGGCCGGATGGCCACGGCCGCTACACCCGCCTGTTCGCCATGGGCGTGGACGCCTTCCGTCTGCAAGCCCGGCTGCCCATGCTGAACAGCGCGCCAGGCAGCACCCTGTCCGGCGCCACCGGCGTGCTGCATCTGGACGGCCAGCGCGTGGTGCGCGAACTGCAGTGGGCCACGTTCAAAGGGGGCCTGCCCAGCCCACTGCTGACGCCCTGATCCGGTGCTTGGCGCCAGGCGCGGTCAACGGGCGGAGTGGCAGGCCCTGCGCTGGTTGCGGGCGCGGGGTCTGCGCCCGGTAGCGCGGAACTACCGTTGCCGCCAGGGCGAAGTGGATCTGATCATGACCGACCACGACACTTTGGTCTTCATTGAGGTACGCTGGCGCAGCCGCCGCGACTACGGTGGCGCGCTGGCCTCGGTGACCCGCGCCAAACAACGGCGGCTGCACGTCGCCGCCCGTCATTTTCTGGCTCATAATGCCCGCTGGGGCTCCCATCCCTGCCGTTTCGACGTGCTCGGGCTGGAACCGGATGGTGACGGAGAGGTCCGTTACCAATGGGTGCAAAACGCTTTTTACGGAGAAGAAAGATGAGTGTGGATCGCATCAGGCAACTGTTCGCCGAAAGTCTGGAAACCAAGGCGAAAGCCGGGGAAGTGCTCCCCGAGGTGATCGCCATGGCCGGCCAGGTGATGGTGGAGTGCTTGCTCAACGGCGGCAAGATTCTCAGTTGCGGTAACGGCGGTTCCGCCGGCGATGCCCAGCACTTCTCCTCCGAGCTGCTCAACCGCTTCGAAATGGAACGCCCGGCGCTGCCGGCGGTGGCGTTGACCACCGATTCCTCCACCCTGACCTCCATCGCCAACGATTACAGCTACAACGAGATCTTCTCCAAGCAGGTGCGCGCGCTTGGCAACAGCGGCGACGTGCTGTTGGCGATCTCCACCAGCGGCAATTCCGCCAACGTGATCCAGGCGATCCAGGCGGCCCACGACCGTGACATGAAAGTGGTGGCGATGACCGGCCGGGAAGGCGGCGAGATGGTGAACCTGTACGGCCCCCAGGACATCGAGATCCGGGTGCCGGCGCACTCCACCGCCCGTATTCAGGAAGTGCACCTGCTGGTGATCCACGCCCTGTGTGACTTTATTGACCAACAGCTGTTCGGAGGAGCCTGATGCGCGTCACGGGTTTGATCGTGTTGTTGGCCACCCTGCTCACCGCGGGCTGCACCAGCATGACCAAGAACATGTCCGAGGAACCGGTGGATCAGGATCACGGCTCCCGCACCTTCGGGGCGTTCATCGAGGACGGCAACATCGAGCGCAAGGTGAAGATCAATCTGGCCCGCACCAGCGCCGATCTGGACGAATCCCACATTGTCGTGGTCAGTTTCAACGGCAATGTGCTGCTGGCCGGCCAGGTGGCCAGCGAATCCCTGAAAACCCAGGCGGAAAACATCGCCCGCGACGTGCGCCATGTGCGCAACGTTCATAATGAGCTGCGCGTGGCCGGCAACAACTCCGCCATGGCCCGCACCAACGACGCCTGGCTCACCACCAAGGTAAAAAGCCGTCTGGTGCTGAGCGGTGATACCCCCGGCATGCGCACCAAGGTGGTCACCGAAAACGGCGTGGTTTACCTGATGGGGCTGCTTACCCACCAGGAAGCCGACATGGCCGTGCAGAAAGTTCAGAAAGTCGGCGGCGTGCAGAAGATCGTCAAGATCATCGAATACATCGACTAACCGATCCGGGGCGGTGCCACCACCGCCTCCCCCTTCCAAACTCAGTCAAGATTATTGACCGACGCTTCGTCGGTTCCGACGATGCTCACCCGCCGCCACCCTCGCTAACGTAATACACCGACCGATCCGGCTCTCCGCCCGCCACCCGACAACGACAACAACCAGGTGCCTCCATGACCGTCCCGTTGATGACGCTGAAATCCCTGTACACCGGTGCTCTGGCCCGTTTCGCGGACCGCCGCGCGCTGACCATGGAGGGCCGCGACCTCAGTTATGCCGAGTTGCAGCGCGGCAGCTTTCAGGTCGGCAACGCCCTCATCGAGGTCGGCGTCACTCCGGGCACCCGGGTGGCGCTCGCCATGGCCAACTGCCTGGAGTTCGCGGTGGCGGCCCAGGGGGTGATTCAGGCCGGCGCCACGCGGGTGGCGCTGAACAGCATGCTCAGCGACGATGAGGTGCTCTATATTCTGGCCGACTCCAACACCCGGGTGGCCATTGTCGATGCCCAGCGTTTCGAGCTGCTCTCCCGTCACCGTGATCGCTTGCCGGAACTGGAGCAGGTAATCGCACTTGGCCCAGCGAGGGACTGCCCGGAAGGCATGATCCCTTGGGACCACTTCCTCGCCTCCGGCAAACCGGAGTACACCGACGTCAAAGTAACACCGGATGATCTGGCCTTCATTCCCTACACCGGCGGCACCACCGGCAAACCCAAGGGGGTCCTGCACAGCCAGAAGAACATTTACCTGAATCTGCTTTCCCACCAGATGGAGTTGGCACTGCGGGATGACGAGCGCTTCCTGCTCACCTCCCCTCTGCCTCATGCCGCCGGCAGTATTCTGATGGCCGGGCTGCTGAAAGGCGCCACCCATTACATCGAGCCCGGCTTCGATCCGGCCACCGTGATTCGCCGCATCAGCGAGGACAAGGTCACTCTCACCTTCATGGTGCCCACCATGATTTATCGGCTGCTGGACTGGCTGGAGGCCAATCCGGAGCCCCGTCCGGATCTGAGTTCGTTGCGCACCATGCTCTACGGCGCCGCCCCGATCACCGCGGAGCGTCTGACTCAGGGGCTGGAAACCTTCGGTCCGGTGTTCGTGCAATTGTACGGCCAGTCGGAAGCCCCCAACTTCATCACCCGGTTGCGCCGGGAGGATCACAACCCGGCCCATCCGGAGCGGCTGCTCAGTTGCGGCCAGGCCGCGACCATGAGTCAGGTCCGCATCGTCAACGACAAAGGCGAAACGGTGCCGGCGGGAGAAAGCGGTGAAGTGGCGGCCCGCACACCATACAACATGCTCGGTTATCACGGCCTGCCGGAGAAAAGCGCCGAAACGCTGGTGGACGGCTGGCTGCACACCGGTGACATCGGACGGATGGACGCGGACGGGTATCTGTACCTGCTGGACCGCAAGAACGACATGATCATCAGCGGCGGCATGAACGTGTACACCTCGGAGGTGGAGAACGCGATCCAGCCGTATCCCGGTGTTGGCCAGGTGGCAGTGGTGGGCCTGCCCGATTCGGATTGGGGCGAGGCGGTCACCGCGTTCGTGGTCCCCGATACCAGCGCGCCGCTGGATCTTCAGGCGCTGCTGAGCCACTGCAAAGCGGCCCTGTCCAAATACAAGGTCCCCAAGCAGATCCATCTGGTCGACAGCCTGCCGCTCACCGCCTACGGCAAACTGGACAAGAAGGCCCTTCGCCAGCAATGGGCGGCCGATTCCTAGCGCCTGTTCACACCGTGAGCGCTGTATTCGCGAGTAAGCTCGCTTCCCACAAAGGGAACCGCGGAACCGCTGTGGGAAGCTGCCTTGGCAGCGAATTGGCGTGTAGCGCAAACATCGTGAAACCTGCAAGAGAGGTCCAAGCATGAGCAGCCTCACCGAATTGAGCCGCTCTCTGAACGGTGCCCGGGTCCTGGTGACCGGTGGCGCCAGCGGCATGGGACGGGCCACCGCCCGGGTTTTCGCCAGCGAGGGGGCACGGGTGGCCATCACCGATCGCGATCAGGAGGGCGCCGGGCAAGTGGCCAAGGCGATTCAAGACGCCGGTTTCCAGGCACGAAGCTGGGCCCTGGACGTGAGCGACGCCGCCGCGATCGAAGCGATTACCGCCGAGGTGGCCGAAGCCTTCGGCGGCCTGGACATTCTCATCAACAATGCCGGGGTCTCCGGCTTCACCGCCATCTCGTCCCCAGCGGACGACTACGAAGTCACCTGGCACACCTGTCTGTCGATTCTGCTGACCGCGCAGCAGCGGCTGGTGCGTGCCGCCCTGCCCCACCTGCGGCGCTCGGAGCATCCCCGCATCGTCAATATCGCCTCCACCGAAGCCCTCGGCGCCACCGCCGAGAACAGCGCCTATGCGGCGGCCAAGGCCGGCGTCACCGGCCTCACCCGCGCCCTGGCGGTGGAGCTGGGCAAGGAAGGGATCACCGTGAACTGCATCTGCCCCGGCCCCATCGACACCGGCATGACCGCGCGGATCGCGGACGAGCACAAGGCCATTTTCGCCAGACGGCGCACCGCCTTGCGCCGTTATGGCGCCCCGGAAGAAGTGGCGCACATGACCGCCAGCCTGTGCCTGCCGGCGGCGTCCTACATCACCGGCGCGGTGATCCCGGTGGATGGCGGTCTGATGGCCCGCAATGCGTGATGGGCACGGTTGCTTGTTCCGTTGACCACGCCGACCATGCTGATCCGGCCTTACCAGAGTGACGCCCCGAATGCCTCGAACCGACAACCGGCCCAACCCTTTCGTCATGGCCGTGTCCGCCATGCTGGTGGCCCTGGTGGTCATCGTCTTCGCCCGTCTGGCCTACGGCCTGCTGCTGCCGGCCATGCGTGCCGATCTTGGACTGAGCTATCGCCAGGCCGGCGCTCTGGGCACGGTCACCGCTTTGGGTTATCTGCTGTTCGTACTGCTTGGCGGTCTCGCGGCCAGTCGCTGGGGGGCCCGCAATGCGGTGGTGTTCGGGCTGGCGGCGGTGACCCTGGGCTTCGCCGGGCTGGCCGTCGTCGCCGACTACCCGCTGATCGTGGTGCTGATGGCCCTGCTCGGCTTCGGCACCGCGTTTTCCTTCGCGCCCACGGTGTCGTTGCTGGCCACCTGGTACCCGGAGCGACGCGGAACCATGATCGGCTGCATGACCGCCGGCGTTGGCGCGGGGATTTTCTTCATCGGGCTGCTGGTGCCCTGGCTCTCCGATCTTTTCGGCACCAACGGCTGGCGGGTGACCTGGGGCATTTTCGCCGCCGTCGCTGGCGCCGTTTGCTTATTGGTCCTGCTGGCGGTGCGTGATCCCCCCACCGCTGACGACGCCGGCACGACGCGGCCGCCCTCGGCGGATAAATGGCTGATCTACCGGAATCCCCGGGTCATCATCATGGCGCTGGTGTACGGCATCATCGGCATGGTGTACATCACCCAGGCTCTGTTCATGGTCAGCTATGTGGTGGAATCCGGCTTCGACGAAACCATCGCCGGGTGGCTGATGGCAATGATGGGGCTGCTTTCCGTCCTCAGCGGCCCGTTATGGGGATCGCTGTCGGACAGTTGGGGGCGCGGCAATACTCTGAGCCTGGCCATGTCGGTGGTGACCGTTGCCATGGCGCTGCCCCTGGTCGATCAGAGCCTGCCTCTGTTCGTCGCCCATTTCTTCTTCATGGGCTGCGCGGTCAATGGGGTCTTCACCTTGATCCAGGCCGCCAGCACCGATCAAGTGGCACCGCGTTACATTCCCATCGCGTTCAGTTATGTCACTCTGTTCTTCGCTGGCGGGCAGCTGATCGGCCCGGCGGTGGCGGGCTGGCTGATCGAAACAGAGGGCGGTTTCCCGCTCGCCATCGGCTTTACCTGCTTCTGGCTGGTTGTCGGCTTGTACCTGACCCAGCGCATTCGCCGGTTTCCGGCGGACCTGGCGGTGCCCTGAGCGGGGACTTTGGAGGATTTTGCCGTCTATTCGCGGCCAAGGCCGCTCCCACAGCGGCTGCGCAGTCCCCTTGTGGGCTGTGGGAAGCTGGCTTGCCAGCGAATACAGTGTAAGTTCGATCTCAGGGCCTTTCGCTGCCAAGGCAGTCTCCCACAGCGGCTTCGTAATCCGTTTGCGGGAGCAGCCGACGGCGCTTAGCTAAGGCCGGTTATGGTGGAGCATATAGCGCCCCGCCTGATACAGCCCTTCCAGCATTTCCTTGCGCTCTTCGAACACTTCCGGGTGATCGGCGCCGACATCCGCCTCCAGGCGCGGGTCGTCCAGGTCGTAAAGACGGGCGTTGTCTCCGTCGTAGTACATGCTCAGGTGGTAGTCCGAGCCGACCAGACCGATCAGCGGGCGATGCGAGCGGTCACCACCAAAGGTGATGGCGTAGGACAGGCCGTCGGTGTTGAGCAAATCCCGCCCCATGGTGCGGTTCTCATAAGGCAGACCGGCGAGTCCCAAGGCGGTGGGCATGACGTCGACCAGACTTGCCGGACGTTCAACCACCCGGTGCTCGCCCAATACTCCGGGGCCGTAGATGATCAACGGCACATGATGCTTGTCCAGTTGCAGGGATTCGCTGTACCCCATGTGCCGGGATGACCCGGAACGATCATTGTGATCGCCATAGAGAATGAAGATGGTGTTGTCCGCGTAGTGGGATCCAGCCACCAGGTCATTCAGGTAGTAACCGATGTTGTAGTCCAGCAGGCGCACCGCGTTGTACTGATCATTGCCGAGGAAGCTGTGCTGGCGCACTTTATCTTCCGGCGGATTGATCACCTCGAAGTTGGAATCGTCATCGGGAATGGTGAACGGCCGATGATTGCCGGCGGTCTGGATGAAGGCAACGAACGGCTTGTCCGGATCCAACTGGTCCAGGCGCTGGTGGGCGGCCTTGAACAGATCCCGGTCCGAGATGCCCCAGACATCGATGTTGGGGGCATCGTAGTCTCCGGCTTCCCACAACTCCAGATCCTGGATGTTGTTCTTCAATACACCGCGGATATTGGCCCATCCAGCGGAGCCCCCTATGAAGTAAAGGCGCTCGTAGCCCTCGAAGGCATTGACCAGGGTGTACTGGTTGACGATCCGCGGATCCCGGGAGGCGGTGGAGCCGCCCCAGGTAATGTCGGGAATCCCGGTCACCAGGCCAAACACGGTGCGGGCGGTACCACTGGAGGGCACCATGAAATTGGGGAAGAACAGTCCCTCATTACCGAGGCGGTCCAGGTTGGGCGTGGCCTCCATCGGGTTGCCGAACAGCCCCATGCGGTTGGCGCCCATGGATTCCAGGTGAATCAGGACCACATTGGGCGGCCGTTGCGGCGCCTGGCCGGGCACCAACCGGGCGAACGTCATGGTCTCGGGGTCCGGATTGGTCACCCCCAGGTATTCCGCCACCCGCTGGTAGCGCAGCGCCAGCAGCTCGTCATCATGCTCCCGGGTACCGGTGGTGTAGGTGTCGTAAAAGAAGATCGCCGGGTTCAAACCCAGGGATGCCACCTGCAGATTGTTGGAGAAGTAAGCGTCACTCCAACGCAGCGGCACCGTGCCGGTTTGCCCCATGATCCCCAGAGCGTACAGATAAATGCCCAACGCCACGGCGATGGTGCCCCCCAGCCAGCCACGCCCCGGCGCCGCACGGCGCGCGAAAGCGGCAACCGGCTTGCGCCCCAGCCAGGCCCCCACCGCCAGCGCTACCAGTAGCAGCAGTGTCAGCCAGACCACCGGGTAGCTCTCCCACACCATCCGCAGGGAATCCCCCCGGTTGGTCAGGAAACGCAGCACGGAGCTGTTGAGGCGCTCTTCCAGATAGCTGTAGTGGGCGAAATCGGCGATATAAACGAAACAGGCCACGGCGGAGGCCACGGCCAGCCAGGCCACCGCCAGTTTCCGCGCCAGTTGACCGCGGCGCAGACCGAGCAGCCCCGGCAGCAGGCTGAGGATAGCCACCGGCAGAGTGATCAGCAGGGCCAGACGCAAATCAAAGCGAACGCCGATACCAAAAGCGTGCCAGAGCTCTTCCGGCGGCAATTCCAGACCGGACAGGAAGAACCAGAAGAACGCCGCCCTCAGTACCACGAAAACCAGGAAGAACGCGGCAACCAGGCTCAGGATCAATCGCACGCGTGGCGAAAACAGCATACAGGCTCCACAATCAGATACGGGTTATCGGGGGGCGGCGGTGCTTACTTCACCACACGCAAACGCGGGCCCTTGTCGGGACCTTTGTCAGGACCATTGTCATCGGGACCGTCTTCGGGAGGATTCGGAGGTGGTTCCATGGGCTCGAACGCCATGCCCTGGCCATTTTCCCGGGCGAAAATCGCCATCACCGCGCCCACCGGCACTTTGAGGTGATGGGGCACGCCGCCGAAACGGGCGGAGAAGACGATCTCATCGTTCCCCGCCACGAACTGGGTCACGGCCCGGGGAGCCACGTTCAGTACGATCTGGCCATCCTTGACGAATTCCTGCGGCACTTCCGTGCCGGGGTAGCCCGCGTCCACCGCCAGATGAGGGGTAAGACCGTTATCGCATATCCACTCATGGGTGGCGCGGATCAAATAGGGCCGGTTGGAAGTCATTTCGGACATAACAGCAGGGCTTTTCCGATCAATGCGGCCGCGCTTCGGCGGCAAAAAAAGCCCGTGCTCGGTGGCACGGGCCCGGGGGTCACAGCGCCAGACGCATTTCCCGCTCAGCCTCGGTCAGGCTGGCCTGGAAGCTGTCACGGTCGAACAGGCGCTCGGCGTAATCCAGCAGCGGCTTGGCCTGTTTGGCCGGTAGATCCACGCCCAGGATGGGCAACCGCCACAAAATCGGCGCCACCACGCAATCCACCAGGGTGAATTCCTCGCTCATGAAGAATGGCAGCTCATTGAAGATCGGCGCGGTGGCGATCATTCCCTCGCGCAGCTCCTTGCGACGCTTGTTCAGTGCCGCGTCCTTCTCCTCCCCCAGCACCAGGGCGTCCACATGGCCGCACCAATCGCGCTCGATACGGTGCACCAGCAGGCGGCTCTGCGCCCGCGCCACCGGATATACCGGCAGCAACGGCGGGTGCGGGAAACGCTCGTCCAGATATTCCATGATCACCGTGGACTGATACAGGGTCAGTTCACGGTCCACCAGGGTCGGGACCTCGTTATACGGATTCAGGGCCGCCAGATCTTCCGGTTTGTCCCGGCTGTCCACGTCCACGATATCCACGGTTACGCCCTTCTCCGCCAGCACAATACGTACCCGGTGGCTGTAGTGATCGTCCGGGGAAGAGAAGAAAGTCATTGAGGAACGTTTGGTCACCACGCCCATGGTCGAGTCATCTCCAAGCATTATCTAATAACACAAACAGGGTAGCCGCTCGCGCGGTTACCCTGTTGCTGGCTGAATCGACGTTCGTGGATCAGTGAACGTCTTTCCAGTATTCCTTTTTCAGCAAATACGCCGGGACAAGAAGGATAGCAAGGAACACGAGCACGTAAACACCAATCCGCTCACGGGTGGGCGCAATCGGCTCCGCCGCGTAAGTGAGGAAGTTGGTGATATCGCCCATGGCGGCCTTGAATTCCTCTTCATCCAGGGCTTCCTGCATACCGGCCATCACATGCGGCATACCGACGTTCGGGAACACTTTGTTGTTGTAACCGAACGGACGGGATTCATCCTCATAGAAGCCGATCAGATAAGAATACAGCCAATCCGGGTCTCTCAGGCGCGCTTCCAGGGTCAGATCCGGCGGCGCGGTCCCGAACCACTGCTTGGCGTCGTCCTTATCCATGGCGTTCCGCATCTGATCGCCAATCTTATCACTGGTGAAGTTCATATACTTCAATACCAGCTCATCCGGGATGCCCAGGTCATCGGCCATGCGGCCGTAACGCAGGTATTCCAGGCTATGACAACCCATGCAGTAGTTCACGAACAGCTTGGCACCGTTCTGCAGGCTCACTTTGTCCTGCAGGTTGACCGGCGCTTTCTCGTACTCAGCGTCATGACCACCGGCGGCCAGTGCCAGGGCCGGCAAACAGCTGAACAAAATGGCGGCAAAAAGCTTCTTCATCAGTGACCCCCCGTGACGCGCTCAGGTACCGGCTTGGATTTTTCGAATCGATGGCCGAATGGCAGTATCACGATGAAGAACAGGAAGTAATACACCGTGCCGATCTGCGCCACGGTCTTCGCCAGACCGGTGGCCGGCTGGGTTCCGAGGTAACCGAGGATCAGGAAGTCCACCACGAACAGCGCCAGGGTGATTTTGCTCAGCAGCCCCTTGTAACGGATCGACTTGACCGGATGGCGGTCCAGCCAGGGCAGCAGGAACAGAATGGCGATGGCACCACCCATGGCAATCAGCCCCCAGGCCTTGGAGGAGATGAACCAGTCAATGGTGGTGGCGCGCAGCATCGCGTAATAGGGGCCGTAGTACCACACCGGGGCGATGTGATCCGGGGTCTTCAGCGGATCCGCCGGCGCGAAGTTGGGCTTCTCGATCAGGTAGCCACCGCCGGTGGGGAAGTAGAAGATCACCACCGCGAACACCATCATGAAGATGATGACGCCGGGCAGGTCCTTGACGGTGTAGTAGGGGTGGAACGGGATGCCGTCTTTGGGGATGCCGTTCTCGTCCTTGTTCTTCTTGATCTCCACGCCATCCGGGTTGTTGGAGCCGACTTCATGCAGCGCCAGGATGTGCAGGAACACCAGAGCCACCAGCACCAGCGGGATTGCCACCACGTGCAGGGCAAAGAACTTGTTGACGGTGGCGGTGGACAGCAGATAGTCGCCACGCACCCAGGTGGTGAGCGCTTCGCCGATTTCCTTGGCGTCGTTGGCATTGATGAAAGGAATCACGTCGAACGGGATCGCGCCGGCCAGGGAGATGATCACCTGGGCGCCCCAATAGGACATGTTGCCCCAGGGCAGCACATAGCCGAGGAAGCCTTCGGCCATCAGCGCCACATAGATAAGCATGCCGAAGATCCACACCAGTTCCCGCGGCGGCTTGTAGGAGCCGTACATCAGGCCACGGAACATGTGGATGTAAACCACGGCGAAGAAGGCGGAAGCACCGACCGCGTGCATATAGCGGATCAGCCAGCCCCACTGCACGTCGCGCATGATGTACTCGACGGACTGGAAGCCCTCGTTGGGAGAAAAGAACATGGTCAACCAGATACCGGTGAGCAGCTGGTTCACCAGTACCACCATGGAGAGCACGCCAAAGTAGTACCAGAAATTGAAGTTCTTCGGAGCGTAGTACTCCGACATGTGTTTCTTGTAGGTGTTAACGACGGGAAGACGCGCATCCACCCAATCGATCAAGCCATTCACCACTCTCATGCCTGAGTCTCCCCTTCTTCAGAGCCGACGATGATCACGGACTCGCTCAGATAAGAGTGCGGCGGAACCACCAGGTTGGTGGGAGCCGGCACGCCTTGGTAAACACGTCCCGCCAGATCGAACATGGAACCGTGGCAGGGACAGAAAAAGCCGCCATGATCCAGTTGCACGGTGGGCTCTTGCTCATACAGGGGGGAGCAACCGAGGTGGGTGCAGGTGCCGATCAGCACCAGATATTCCTTCTTGATGGAGCGCCACTGATTCTTGGCGTACGGCGGTTGCTGATCTTCCTCGGAACCGGGGTCTCGCAGCGAACCTTCGATCTGGGACAGGCCTTCGAGCATCTTCTCGGTGCGGTTCACCACCCACACCGGCTGCCCGCGCCATTCCTGTACCACCCGCTGACCCAATTCCAACTTGCTGATATCGACCTGGACCGGGGCGCCGGCATTTTCCGCCTTGGCACTAGGCAGCCAGGATTTCACGAAAGGAACCGCCAGCCCCACCGCACCCGCTGCCCCGATCGCCGATGTCAGGCCGATCAGAAAGGTACGGCGGCTGGTATTTACGCCGTCATTGCTCATTGAGATCTTCTCCCCTGGAGCCTGTTTTCATCTGTCTTTTCCATCGTTCGCCGCGTTGCTCTTCCGGTGGATGCCAGGCTTCACATCCATACCCGGACCTGTGCCAGGAATGTCGAGCCACGCCAACCACGCCACCAGGGCATGGCACACACCGATGTTTCGCCGGACAGGGGCACGGGCCCGGATCCGGACGGACAAGGTGTGAGAAACGGCAACACCGAACCGGTTTGTTATTTAAATCCCGCAGGACGAATGATGCCGACAATGGCGGATCAAATCGAACGAAAGCGGGCTCCGTCGGAGCGTAGGAATGACCCAGATCAGGCAAAGATGTCCCGGACCGGGACGAGAGGTCAGAGCTCACGCTTCAGGCGGAGTAAGGCGGCCGAAATGGTAAAGAAAAAACCCACATCTTACAACCGGTTATTCCGGGGAGAGGCAGCCGGTAAACCCCTGATTTGAACGCAAAAAAGCCCGGCAATGCCGGGCTTTTCGCAAGCGTGAGCGGTATTCGGCGGTGCCGATTAACGCTTGGAGTACTGCGGACGCTTACGCGCTTTGTGCAGACCCACTTTCTTACGCTCGACTTCACGGGCGTCACGGGTGACGTAGCCGGCACGGCGCAGAGCACCGCGCATTTCACCGTCGTACTCCATCAGAGCACGGGTGATGCCGTGACGAATGGCACCGGCCTGGCCGTTGTTGCCACCGCCTTTCACGGTCACGTAGACGTCGAAACGGTCAGTCATGTTCACCAGCTCCAGCGGCTGACGCACCACCATGCGGTTGGTCTCACGACCGAAGAACTGATCCAGCGGACGACCGTTAACGGTGATGTTACCGCTGCCGGGGCGCAGGAAAACGCGTGCGGCGGCGGTTTTACGACGACCGGTTCCGTAATCGGCGTTTGCAGTTGCCATCGACTAACCCCTTAGATTTCCAGCTGCTGCGGCTGCTGAGCAGCATGAGGATGCTCGGCGCCGGCGTAGACTTTGAGTTTGCTGAACATGGCGCGACCCAGCGGGGTACGCGGCAACATGCCCTTCACGGCCTTTTCGATAACCAGTTGCGGCTTGCTGCCGATCAGGGTTTCGAAGTTGGCTTCCTTGATGCCGCCCGGATAGCCGGTATGACGATAATACATCTTGTTACTGGCTTTTTTGCCGGTAACCGCCACTTTCTCGGCGTTGATCACCACGATATAGTCGCCGGTGTCCACATGCGGAGTGAATTCCGGCTTGTGTTTACCGCGCAGACGACTGGCGATTTCTGTAGCCAGCCGACCCAGCGTTTTGCCGGAGGCGTCTACCACATACCAGTCGCGCTTTACGCTTTCCGGTTTCGCGCTGAAGGTCTTCATGGGAGTCTTCCCTAAAAATTTGTGCCCTAAATTCAGATGCTTACGGGTTCCAAGAACCCGCCGGCGTTAAGCCCGCCGGGCAAGAGGGCACGAATTGTACTGAAGCGCCCGAGTAAAGACAAGCACGGAAAACGGGAAATTGTTGGGTATAGTCAGCTGACTCGTTCTTGCCTGAAAAGACACCTGAAAAGCCGCCCGGACAGACCCGGACAGACGTAAGGAGCCACCATGGAATACCGCTTTCTCGGCCACACCGAGTTGAAAGTCAGCAGCCTGTGCCTGGGCACCATGACCTGGGGCAACCAGAACACCGCCGAGGACGGCTTCGCGCAGATGGACCTGGCCCTCGACCACGGGATCAATTTCTTCGATACCGCGGAAATGTACGCGGTTCCGGCCAGCCCGGAAACCTCTTTCCGCACAGAGACCATCATCGGCGAGTGGTTCGCCCGCACCGGCAACCGCGACAAGGTGGTGCTGGCCACCAAGGCCGCCGGCCCCGGTGACTATGTCAAACATATCCGTGGTGGCCCGCGCCTGAGCCCGGCCAGCCTGCAAGAAGCGGTGGAAGGCAGTCTCAAGCGCCTGCAAACCGACGTCATCGACGTCTATCAACTGCACTGGCCGGAGCGCCCCACCAACTATTTCGGCCGTCTCGGCTACAAGCATCGCGAGGACAACCAGGCGGTGCCGATCGCGGAAACCGTGGCCGGCCTGAAGACACTGGTGGACGCTGGCAAGATCCGCCACTGGGGGCTGTCCAATGAAACCCCCTGGGGCACCATGACCTTTATCCACGAGGCGGAAAAGATCGGCCTGGAGCGTCCGGTTTCGATCCAGAACCCCTATTCCCTGCTCAACCGCAGCTTCGAGGTCGGCCTGGCCGAGGTGGCACACCGCGAAGGCGTTGGCCTGCTGGCCTACTCGCCACTGGCCTTCGGCCTGCTCAGCGGCAAATACCGTAACGGCCAGTGGCCGGAAAAAGGCCGGCTGACGCTGTTCAAGCACTTCTCCCGCTATACCAACGACCAGTCCATCGCCGCCACCGAGGCTTACTGCCAATTGGCGGAACGGCACGGGGTCAGCCCCACCCAACTGGCGCTGCAGTTCGTCACCACCCGCCCGTTCGTCACCAGCAACATCATCGGCGCCACCACCCTGGAGCAGCTCCGGGAAAACCTGGACAGCGTCAACGTGAGCTGGAATGACGAGCTGGAAAAGGAGATCGAAGCGATTCATACCCGCTTCCCTTATCCGGCACCCTGAGGCAGGAACCGCACCGGGGCCAGTTGGCTCCCATGGATTGCGCCATGAAGCCGCCGTGGGACGCTTGCTGGCAAGCGAATCGCCAACGGACCGGGGGCATTCGCGGCCAAGGCCGCTTCCCACAGCAATGGGCCACGAAGCCGCTCGTGGGAGCTTCCATCGTGCCTTGCAAGCTCACTGAGACGCCGCACGCTAGCGGGCCAGCCAGCAGGCTGGCTCCCACAGATCATGCTACGAAGCCACCGTGGGAAGCTTGCTGGCAAGCGAATCTCTTTCCAGGAGCCCATTCGCTTGCCAGCAAGCTTCCCACAGCCCTGCCCCCCTCTTGACGACATCCCGGTTATCGGCGCAATGTTAACATCGTTAACACAGCACCGGGATCAGCATGAGCTCCACCTATCATCACGGCGATCTGTACCGCCAGGCTCTGGAACAGGCTCAGACCCTCCTTCATGAGGATGGCGTGGCGGCGGTCACCCTGCGGGCCCTGGCCCGCCGTCTGCAAGTGACCGCGCCGGCGCTGTACCGGCATTTCCGCAATCGCGACAGCCTGCTTGCCGCACTGGCCGAGCACGGGTTCCTGAAGCTGCGTCAACAACTGCTGGCGGTTCAGCGGGACGACGCCCTGGAACGGCTCACCGGCATCGGCCAGGCCTACATCGCCTTCGCCCAGGCCCGACCCAACCTGTATCGGCTGATGTTCGGCGGCCAACTGCTGCCGCGTGGCGCCCATCCGGACCTGGACACCGCCGGTCTCGGCGCCTTCGCTGTATTGCAGAAAAGCATTGACGACGCGCTCGCCGCCGACTACCTGAACGGCCAGCCGGCCGGCCCTCTGGCCGCCGCCGCCTGGTCCCTGGTGCACGGTTTCGCCGAACTGACCATCGACGGTCACCTGCCCGACGAGCAACAGGCCCCGGGCCTGGCGGCGCTGGTCACCCGGCTGCTGCTACCCGGCGGCCCGCCTTCCGACGATAACAATAACCCCCAACACCAGCCCTGAAGGAGCGTGCCATGCCCACTCCCAGTACCCTGCGAATTGGCCGACGCTACCGCGCCAACCGCCTGCAAGGCCCTTACGATGCCCTGGTCATTGGTTCCGGCATCGGCGGCCTCAGCGCCGCCGCCTGCCTGAGCAAGCTCGGCAAGAAGGTCGCGGTGTTCGAACAACACTACACCGCCGGCGGTTTTACCCACACCTACGAACGCAACGGCTACGAATGGGACGTGGGCGTCCATTACATCGGTGACGTGGGCAAGGATCACACTCTGGCGAAGCGGCTGTTCGACCACATCACTGACGGTCAATTGCAATGGGCGCCGATGGATCCCTGCTACGATCGTATCCACCTGGGCGACCGGCAGTACGATCTGATGGCCGGCCCCAAGGCCTTCGTCGAGACGCTGAAGCGGGCGTTCCCGGACGACCACGACGCCATCGACCGCTACATGAAGCTCACCGCCAAGGCCGCCACCGCGATTCAGGTGCTGACCACCGCCAAGGTGCTGCCCGGCGCCGTCGGCAAATTGCTGGCCAAGGGATTGAGCGTCACCGATGCCGGCAAACTGAACCGGCCCACCGCCGACGTGCTGGGTGAGCTGACCGACAATCGCGAACTGATCGCGGTGCTCACCGGCCAGTGGGGTGACAACGGCCTGCCACCGGAACAGTCCAGTTTTCTGATCCACGCCATCATCGCCCGTCACTACTTGTATGGCGGCTTCTATCCGGTGGGCGGCGCCTCCGCCATGGCCACAACCATTATCCCGGTGATCCAGCAGGGCGGCGGCGACGTGTTCACCTATGCCGACGTAAAGGAAATCATTGTCGAGAACAGCCGCGCCACCGGCCTGAGGCTGGCGGACGGTAATGTGGTTTCCGCGCCGGTGATCATCAGTGACGCCGGCGTCTTCAACACCTTCCAGAACCTGTTGCCGGAGACCTGCGCACAACGCCAGGACTATCTGGACCGGCTGACCCGGGTGGAACGTTCCATGGCCAGCGCCTGCCTGTACGTGGGCCTCAACGCCGACGCCACCACCCTGGGACTGCCGAAAACCAATTTCTGGATTTACCCGGACAGCGACTATCAGCGGCAACTGGAGCAAGCCCTGGCGGCCCCCGATGATCACGATATTCCGCTGACTTATATTTCATTTCCCAGTGCCAAGGATCCGAGCTTCAGCGAACGCTATCCGGGGCGCGCCACCATCGAGATTGTCGCCGCCGCCCCTTATCAGTGGTTCCAGGCCTGGGACGGCACACCCTGGGGCAAACGGGGCGACGATTACGAAGCGTTCAAGGAAGCGTTCTCACAACGGTTGCTGGAAAAACTGTTCGAGAAAATGCCGCACCTGCGGGAGCACCTCGACTACCACGAGCTCTCCACGCCGCTTTCCACCGCTTATTTCTGCCGCTACCCCAGTGGTGAGATCTACGGCCTCAACCACGATCCGAACCGGTTCGAGCAACAATGGCTGCGCCCCAAGACCACCATTCCCGGCCTCTATCTCACTGGCCAGGACGTGCTCACCTGTGGCGTCGCCGGGGCCATGATCGCCGGGCTGGTCACCGCCATTTCGGTGGGCGGCGCGCGCGCCCTACCGTTGGCCAAATCCATGTTCGCGGGCTGACTCTTCATGGAGCAATCATGATCCGTTTCTGGCTGGCGCTGCTGCTGTTGTCCCCCTGGCTGCTGTGGCAGGCGAGGCGAACCCGAGCCACCACGCCACGCCTGCCGGAGGCCGGCGGCGAACCCCATGGCCTCTGCGGCGATGAAGGGCCTATCCTGCGTCTGCTGGTGGTGGGCGAATCCACCGCCGCGGGAGTCGGCGTGCAAACCCATGACCAAGGCCTGGCGGCCCATCTGGCGGAACAGCTGAGTGCCCGCTTTCGACGGCCGGTCGGTTGGCAAACCGTGGGGATAAACGGCATTCGCGCCGCCGGGCTGCTGGAACATCTGGTTTCCGTGCCGCCGGCCGATCTCGCGATCATCAGTCTGGGCGTCAACGACACCACCAGCCTGACCCGGCGCCATGCCTACCGGCAAGCGCTGTCCGACTTGATTGTCGCGCTGCGAAGCGACAACGCCGACCTCCCCATCTATATATTGGCGGTACCACCGATGCAGCGTTTCACCGCCCTGCCTCGTCCGCTACGGGATCTGCTCGGCTGGCGCGCCCAAGGACTGGATCGGGTACAGCGGGATCTGGCCCGCGCACTGCCCGGAGTACGCCATCTGGTCTATCCACTGGTGGATGGCGAGGGTCTTCTGGCCGAGGATGGCTATCACCCCTCGGCCCGGGGCTACGCCTATATCGCTGGCGCGGTGGCCGACGGGATCAGAGAAGACCGCCCCACGGTCGTGGACTCACGCTGATTCGCTGCCAAGGCAGCTTCCCACAGCGGCTCCGTCGCTCTCTCTGTGGGAAGCTGCCTTGGCGGCGAATACAGCACCTCCATCCGGATTAGCGCCCACCACCGTTTCCATAAAACGCCGCGTCCGGCAGGCTCTGAATCGCCAGCCGGGAACTGCGGATGTGCAGGCGGGTGCAACGCTCCGCCCGTTTCGGATTACCGGCCAGAATCGCCTCCCCCATGATCTGATACTCACGGAAACGGCGCGGCGGGTTGGTGAACTGATCGTAGGACTGAAACTGCTGGCGCAACAGCTGCACCATGGTCGCCGGCAGCATGCGCGGTAACTCCCGGTTGCCGCCGATGTCGATCATCACACCGTAAAAGCGGTCCCGCTGCTCCAGGTAGGAAAAACTCAACCCTCGCCGGCGATGGTCCAACAGTTCGTCAAAGGCCTCTTCAAAACGCCGGCGGTGATCGGCCAGGTCGATACGCTGCGCCGCCAAACGCGCCGCCAGGCCCAGCAACACCTCAATGTTCTGCAACAGGTCGCGTACTTCTTCGCGGCTCAGCGAGCGGATGTAGGCGCCCTTGTGCCGGGTCAGCGTAATGATGCGCTCCGCCGCCAGCCGCTTCAGCGCTTCCCGCACCGGGCCCCGGCTCACTCCCAGTTCGCGGGTCAAATCCGCCTCCACCAGGCGCTGCCCGGGCACATAACGGCCGCTGCCAATGCCTTTGCAAATAGCCTGGATCACCGCATCCGGTGAACTCAGCGGCGGCGAGGCGGTATCTTCGGCTCTGCGCATGGCAAACAGTCCTTGATCGTCTTGTTTCAGGGGCCGGAGCAGGCTGGCAGCGCATTCTAATGAGCCCTCGCCCGGCACGCACCTTCCAATTTTGTCAGCAACATTGTCCTACGATATTGACCAACAATAGTCCATGGGCTAGTTTCAGACAAACGCGACACCTCACCACCCGCCGCGCCACCGGGCCCGGCGTATAAACACAACAACCATTGAGGAGGCATACCATGCCACGTTGGATCACCACGGCCGCCGCCATCACCGCCCTGGGCGTCATCTCCCCCGCGGTTCAGGCCGAACCTCTGAAAATCGCCATCATCGAATCCCTGTCCGGCCCGCAAACCTCCACCGGCCGCCTGATCGCCACCGCCGCCGAGTACGTCATCGACCAGGCCAACGCCGACGGCGGATTCAATGGCGAAGCAATCCAGGTGAAGGAATACGACAACGCCGGCGACACTTCCGGTGCCGCCACCAAGTTCCGCGAAGCGGCGGCCGGCGGCGGCGCGTCCTCGGCGATTGGTGGCCAGGTCACCGAAGATGTGCGCAAGCACAACATCCGCAACCCGGACAATCCGATCATCTATATCAATGTGGGTGCCGAGGCCATGGAACTGCGCGGCAAGAAGTGTCATTTCCACGCCTTCCACTTCACCACCACCGCGCCCTATCGCACCGTCCCGCTGATGCAGGTCATGTCCGAACAAGGCGACCTCGGCAAACGCGTTTATTCCATCAACCAGAACTACTCCTGGGGCCGCGACATGGAAACCGCCATCGTCGACAACGCGGACCGGTTCGACTATCAGGTGGTGGACAAGGTGCTCCACGAGGTGAACCGGATCCAGGACTTCTCTCCGTTCGTGGCCCGTATCAAATCGGAAAATCCGGATTCCGTGATCACCGGCAACTGGTCCAATGACCTGCTGCTGCTGATGAAGGCGGTGGGCGATGCCAACCTGGATATCACTTTCGGCACCATCTTCATGGATCAGCCCGGCAATGTGGCCAACGCCGGCAATGTGGCCGAGGGCCATTACGTGGCCCACAGTAGCAACATAGAGCTTCTCGACGAGGCCGGCACCGAAGCCTACAGAAAAGCCACCGGCCACTATCCGGTGTTCATTGAACCGACCACGCTGAACGGCGTCGGGCTGTTCGCCGAAGCGCTGAAAAAAGTGAATTTCGACGGCGGCGATATCGATGTCAACGAGATCGCCAAGGCCATGGAAAACACCACCTTCGACAACGGCCTGGGCGGCATGCATGTGCGCAAAGCGGATCATCAGGCGGTGATTCCGATCGTCGTGTCCCAGGTGGCCCGTGACGTCAAGTACCCGGTGGACGGCACCGAACTGGGCTTCAAGCCGATCAAGACCGTGGCCGGCGAGGACGCCATCTACCCGGCCCAGGACAGCTGCCGCATGCGGCGCCCCGAATAAACGACTCCGTTTTCGATTCCGCGGCCGCGTCCGTGCGGGCGCCGGCCGCCATACTGATAACAACATCGGGAGAGACGCATGGAGTTCCTGATCGTCTCCACGCTGAACGGCGTCATCTACGGCATGCTTCTGTTCATGGTATCCGCCGGGTTGACGCTGATTTTCGGCATGATGGGCGTACTCAACTTCGCCCACGCTTCGTTCTATATGCTGGGCGCCTACTTCGCCTACACCCTTTCCGGCCTGTTCAATTTCTGGGTGGGGCTGATCGTCGCCCCGCTGCTGGTGGCCATCATCGGCATGTTCATTGAGCGCTACATGCTGCGCCGGGTGCATGCTCATGGCCACGCCCACGAACTGCTGCTGACCTTCGGCCTGGTATTCATCTTCGAGGAGTTGATCAAGCTGTTCTACGGCGACTTCCCGGTGAATTATCAGCGCCCGGATTATCTCAACTTCGCCATCTTCAATCTGTTCGGCACCGACTACCCGTTCTATCGCGTATTCATCGGCCTGGTGGCTTTGTTGATGTTCATCGTGTTGTTCGTGCTGTTGACCCGCACGCGGGTGGGCATGGTGGTGCGTGCCGCCGAACGCCTGCCGGACACCGCGCGGGCGCTGGGGCATAACGTGCCCATGGTGTTTCTCGGTGTGTTCGGCGCTGGCGCGGCCCTGGCCGGCCTGTCCGGCGCGGTGGCCGGCGCGTTCTTCCCCACCAATCCGAACATGGCACTGGAACTGGGCGTGATCGTCTTCGTGGTGGTGGTGGTGGGCGGCCTCGGCTCCCTGGCCGGCTCACTGATCGCCTCGCTGCTGATCGGCGTATTCAGTTCCTTCGCGGTGGGCCTGGACTGGTCGCTGGCTTCACTGTTCGGCTTGATCGGCCTGGGTGACTGGGCCAACGGTCTGGGCGGGTTGGTGACCATGCCGCTGTCCTCGATCTCCGCCACCGTTCCCTTCCTGTTGATGCTCATCGTGCTGCTGGTGCGTCCAGCCGGCCTGATGGGCTCGAAGAATTGAGGAGGCCATGATGCGATACGCCCTGATAGCCATCCTGGCTCTGCTGGCGCTGCTGATCATCGCGCCGCCCTTGCTCGGTACCGGCTGGCAATACGCTTTGATCAACGCCTTGATCGCCGCTCTGTTCGCCGCCGCTTTCAACCTGCTGGTGGGCCAGGGAGGCATGTTGTCCTTCGGCCACGCCGCCTATTTCGGCGTCGGCGCCTTCACCGTGATCCATCTGATGCAATCGGTGGAGTACGGCGACATCCCCTTCCCAACGGTATTACTGCCCCTGGCCGGCGCCGCCGTCAGCCTGCTGTGCGGCGCCCTGGCCGGCTTCTTCGCCACCATGCGTTCCGGCGTCTATTTCGCGCTGGTGACCCTGGCTCTGGCGGAACTGCTGCACTCCCTGGCGCCGCACTGGGATGAAATGTTCGGCGGCGAAGCCGGGCTGTCGTCCATGCGCATGCCCTCGCTGGGTTTCACCTTTGGTTCCACGCTGGAGGTGTATTACCTGACGCTGGCCTGGGTGGTGATCTGCATCGGCCTGCTCTACGCCTACACCCGCACGCCTTTCGGACGGCTCACCCTGGCCTTGCGCGACAACGAACAGCGCATCCGCTTCATGGGTTTCAACGCCCATGGCACCAAGATCGTGGTGTTCGCCATCTCCGCCATGTTCTCCGGTGTCGCCGGCAGCCTGATGGCGATTTCCAACGAAACCGCCAACTACAGTGTGTTCAGCACCCAGGTGTCGGCCCTGGTGGTGCTGCATACCTTCGTTGGCGGTTCCACTATTTTCTTTGGTCCGATTGTCGGCGCTTGCGTCCTTTCACTGTTCACCTTCGTCGTCTCGGGCGTCACCCACTCGTGGATGCTCTATCAGGGCATCATCTTCGTGCTGGTCATGCTGTTCGCGCCCAAGGGCATCGGCGGTGTCATCCAGGCCCACATCGAACAACGCCATGCCTTGCCCTGGAAACGGCTGGCCGCCCCGTACGCGCTCGCTACCCTGGCCGGATTGATGGTGGCCTGCGCCACCGTGTTCGTGGTGCAGAGTCTGGAAATCGTACTGTCCCGGGAGTACGCGGCGGCGGTAGCCCGCACCGGCGAGTACGCGCCTTATACGGTATTCGCCAGAGAGTGGCAGGTGTTCCATCCGTTCACCTGGTTATTCCCGGTGCTGTTGCTGGTGCCCGGTCTGTACCTGCTGCAACGCGCCTTCGCCCGCATCAAGGCATTGTGGGACAAGGACGACGACGATGATAACGGCGACATCGCCGCCGCCACGCAGGAACTGATGGAGGGAGGACGCTGATGGACACCGGAATACAGCCCGACATCCTGGTCATCGACGGCTTGCAAAAACACTTCGGCGGCCTGGAAATCATGCGCGGCGTGGACCTCGCCGTTAAGCACGGCGAACGCCACGCTTTAGTCGGCCCCAACGGCGCCGGTAAATCCACCCTGTTCAACCTGATCTCTGGCGAGCACCGCCCCAGCGGCGGGCAAATCCATCTGCGCGGCCAACGCATCAGCGGTCTTAAACCGGAGCAGATCAGTCGTCAAGGGCTAACCCGTTCGTTTCAGATCACCAATGTGTTCAGCCGCATGAGCGCTTTCGAAAACATCCGCATCGGCGTCATGGCCCGGCACGGCATTCGCTTCAACCTGTATCGGCGAATCAAACCGATGCGCGCCATCAATGACGAAGCCCATGCTCTGCTGCAACAGGTGCGCCTGGATCACCGCGCCGACAATCTGGCTTCGGATCTCACCTACTCGGAGCAACGGGCGCTGGAGATCGGCATGACCCTGGCCACCGGCGCGGAAGTAATCCTGTTGGATGAACCCACCGCCGGCATGTCCCGGGACGAGACCGCCTACATGGTCGAGCTGATCCGTCAGGTCACCGAGGGTAAGACGCTGATGATGGTGGAGCATGACATGAGCGTGGTGTTCGGCCTGTGCGACCGCATCTCGGTGCTGGTCTACGGCCGCATTCTCGCCACCGGCAGTCCCGAGCAGATTCGCTCTAATCAGGAGGTGCAAAGCGCCTATCTGGGCGAAGAGGAGGAACACTGATGCTGTTGGACATCGACCATCTGCACGCCTATTACGGCAAGAGCCATATTCTGCACGGCGTGCGTTTCACCATGCCGGAACCCCGCATCGTCGCCTTGCTGGGGCGCAACGGCGCCGGCCGCTCCACCACCTTGAAAGCGATGATGGGTCTGGTGCCGCCGAGCCAGGGCAAGGTGGCGCTCAACGGCGAGGATCTGGCCGGCCGTCCGGCCCATGTCATCGCCCGGCGCGGGCTCGGTTATGTCCCCGAGGAACGCCAGGTTTTCCCAAACCTCACCGTGGAGGAGAACCTGATGATGGGCATGCAGACCGGCGCCGAAGGCGCCCCTCGCTGGCAGGCGGAGGATATGTACCAGTACTTCCCCCGCCTGCGCGAGCGCCGCAATCAGAAAGCCGGCTACATGTCCGGCGGCGAACAGCAAATGCTCACCATCTGCCGTTCGCTGCTCGGCAATCCACTGGTGCTGCTGGTGGATGAACCCACCGAGGGACTGGCGCCAATGATCGTGCAAGTGGTCATGGACGTAATCCGTGACATTCACCAACGCGGCGTGGGTGTGTTGCTGGTGGAACAGAAGATGACCATGGCCTTGCGCGTGGCCAGCCACGTGCTTGTGATGGGACACGGCCAGATCGTCTTCACCGGTTCCACCGCGGACATGCAGGCACGGGATGACATTCGCCGCGACTGGTTGGAAGTGGCGTGAGGAGAGCAGCGTGAACCAACCCAGCAATCGCTTCGACACGCATTACGAAACGCACTTCGGTGACCGTGTCATCCGCTGTTTCCGGCAACGGCCGGCCTCGGTGCAGGCCATGCTGCAATCCGCCCTGGAGCGCAATCCCGACGGCGATGCCTTCGTGGTCGAGGGCGAACGCGTCAGCTACCGCCAACTGGCACGGCGGGCCTCGCGGGTCGCGGCCGCCTTCCATGAACTTGGCGTGCGTCCCGGGGACCGGGTGGCGCTGGTGCTGCGCAACGGCCCGGCGTTGATGTACAGCCTTTATGGCGCGCTCTGGCTCGGCGCCATCGCGGTTCCTCTGAACGCCCGTGAACAAGGCGCCGGGCTCGGCTATATTTTTTCCGATTGCGCGCCCAAAGTGGCTATCGCCGAAGCCGACCTGGTGCAGCGGCTGCACGACGGCGGCGCCACCGGGGATCTGACCGCGCTGTTCTCGGTCGGAGGCGACGCCGAAGGCGCCTCCCCCTTCGAGCCTTTGCTTGAAGGCCCCGACACCAATCTGCCGCTGGCCCGACCCGGACAGGAAGACACCGCCGTTCTGCTCTACACCTCCGGCACCACCGGCCGCCCCAAGGGCGCCATGCAGACCCACCTCAATATCGCTCATACCGTCAAACTGTGGGAAAAAGCCATGGATCTGCGCTTCGCCGAGCGCTCCATCCTGGCCGTTCCCGGCAGCCACGTCACTGGTTTGATGGGCATCATCTTCACCATGGCGCACATGGCCGGCTGCACTCTGATCATGCCGCAATTCGACGCCGCCGAATTCAATCAACTGGTCGCCGATGAAAGCGCCACCAGC
Source organism: Alcanivorax xiamenensis (assembly GCF_009846745.1). Classification (NCBI taxonomy): domain Bacteria; kingdom Pseudomonadati; phylum Pseudomonadota; class Gammaproteobacteria; order Oceanospirillales; family Alcanivoracaceae; genus Alcanivorax; species Alcanivorax xiamenensis. The sequence continues at coordinate 100,360 of NZ_AQPF01000002.1, forward strand.
ACCATCATGGTTCCAGCCATGTACAAGCTGTGTCTGATGCGCGCCAACTTCGACACGCTCGATCTGAGCAGTTGGCGGGTCGGTGCATTCGGCGGTGCCCCCATGCCGGAATCGACCATCGTCGAGTTTGGCCAGCGGTTGCCGCACCTGCAGTTAATGAATGCCTACGGCGCCACGGAAACCTGCACCGCCGTCACCGCCATGCCACCGGAAGCACAACTGGGGCACCTGGACAGCATCGGACGGGTATTGGATGGCGTGGATATCCGCATCATGGACGAACAGGGCCAGGAATGCCCGGCGGGGGAGTCCGGGGAGTTATGGATCTCCGGTCCGGTGGTGGTTCCCGGCTACTGGCAGGATGCGGAACGCACCGCGGAGAATTTCGTCGACGGCTATTGGCGCTCCGGCGACATCGGTGACATCAGCGCCGATGGCTATGTGCGCATCTTTGATCGCAAGAAAGACATGATTATTCGCGGCGGCTACAACATCTATTGCATCGAAGTGGAAAACGCCATCGCCTATCACCCGGCCGTGGCCGAGTGCGCCGTGATCGGCGTGCCAGACCCGGTGCTTGGCGAAAAGATTCTGGCGGTGGTCAGCAGTCAGGACGGCGACCTGGATGCCGACACGCTCCGCCGCTTCTGTGCCCAACGTCTGGCCGACTACAAAGTCCTCGATTTTGTTCATCTGCAACGGGAGCCGCTACCGCGCAACGCCAACGGCAAAGTGATGAAGACCACCTTGCGCGATCGCCTCGCCCACTCCGAAACCGAACCCTGCTGAGAATCACCATGGATTTCACCTACCCGGAAAAGACACAAACCCTGATCGCCCAACTCAACGCCTTCATGGACGAACATATCTACCCCAACGAAGCGCGCTACGAGGAAGAACTCGCCGCCGGTAACTACTGGCCGGAGGTGATCGAGGAATTGAAACCGAAAGCCCGCGCCGCCGGATTGTGGAACCTGTTTCTACCGGAGTCAGAACACGGCGCCGGACTCACCAATCTGGAATACGCCCCCTTGTGCGAAATCATGGGACGGGTCATGTGGGCGCCGGAAGTGTTCAACTGCTCGGCACCGGACACCGGCAACATGGAAGTGCTGGCCCGCTACGGCACGCCGGAACAGCAAAAACAATGGCTGCAACCACTGCTCGATGGCGAGATCCGCTCCTGCTTCGCCATGACCGAACCGGACGTGGCCTCCTCCGACGCCACCAATATCCAAAGCGCCATCGTGCGTGACGGTGACGACTACGTCATCAACGGGCGCAAATGGTTTTCTTCCGGATCGCCGGATGAGCGCTGCAAGATTTTCATCTTCATGGGCAAGACCGACCCGGACAACCCCAACCGGCACAAACAGCAATCCATGATTCTGGTGCCCCGGGATACCCCGGGCATTACCGTGGTCCGCCCCCTGCCCGTGTTCGGCTTTTCCGGCACGCCGGACGTCACCGGAGAAGTCCGTTTCGAAAACGTGCGCGTCCCCGCCAGCAACATGCTGCTGGGCGAGGGCCGCGGCTTTGAAATCGCCCAGGGTCGCCTCGGTCCCGGCCGCATTCACCACTGCATGCGTCTGATCGGCCTGGCGGAACGGGCGCTGGAGAAAATGTGCAAACGCACCCAGGAACGGGTCGCCTTCGGCAAACCGGTGGCCGAACAAACCGTGACCCTGGAACGCATCGCCGAATCCCGCATCCTCATCGACCAGACCCGGCTGCTGGTGCTCAACGCCGCCCATATGATGGACACCGTCGGCAACAAAGTGGCGCGCAAGGAAATCGCCATGATCAAAGTGGCCGCCCCCAACATGGCCGCCCGCGTCATCGACTGGGCCATCCAGGCCCACGGCGGCGGCGGCGTCACCAACGACTTCGGCCTCGCCAAAGCCTACGCCAACGCGCGCATGCTGCGCCTGGCCGACGGCCCCGACGAAGTGCACCGCAACCAGATCGGGCGGCTGGAACTGGCGCGGTATCGTTAATCAGGCACTCTGCCTCACCGCTCTCACAAGATCGCCTTGTGGGGGCGGTATTGGAGACATGAAATCGCGCTGTATTCACTACCAAACAGAACACCGCTCGGACATTTTTCCATAGAGGAAGCTACGGCGCCGCTGTGGGAAGCTGCCTTGGCAGCGAATCAGTGTTGTTGCGTATAAGCGAGCAACCCAAAACCGTGGGACAACAACCACGAATCGCGTTCCTCTTGACTGCAAAGCTCTTAACCAACCACCACCGGGGCAACACCGACTCAAGGTGCCTGCACCCTCAATGAATCCCACCCCTTGGCCCTCTTCGCCAAAGTGCTATTCTATTCCGTTGCTCGAAATACCAGGCCAGCCATCACCCTGACAGACAGAACGGCTCGAAACCCGAATGAGCACTGCCATTCAAGGTATTACTACCGGGACATCTTCTAGATAACCATCTGGAGGATGTCCGATGTCCATCAAAAACAAAGCCAAAGACCGCGACCACAACGGCCGTATCCGCCGCCACTATACCGGCCCCAATAATGCGATGAGTACACCAGGCTGGTGGACCAACCTGTTCATGAACCGCCCTCAACGCCGGCTCAACAAACGTCTTTGCCGGCAGCTTCAACGACATCTGATTGATCCTGAGGGGGCCGTTTTTCCTACCGGGAACAGGAAGCCTCATGAATACTATTGGTGATTCGATCACGCGAGCATTCCACATGGATGTGGAGACGACGCTCCAGGAGATCAACGCCCTGGGCACCAAGTTAGAAACACTCCCACAGGCGTGGGGAAGACATCACACAGATGCCCCCCATAACCGACCACCAGAAACACCCCCACGGGCGTGGGGAAGACCGTGATCACGCCCTTGAGGGCAGAGATGCGGCGGAAACACCCCCACGGGCGTGGGGAAGACGAGGCCAGCATAGATGCCGCCTTGCTCGGGCCAGAAACACCCCCACGGGCGAGGGGAAGACTGGCGGCGCTGGCGGCCTCCATCCCGAAAATGGGAAACACCCCCACGGGCGTGGGGAAGACCGTCGGACATGGCCTGCTGTTTGAACGCGCGCAGAAACACCCCCACGGGCGTGGGGAAGACTGTCCAGCCGCCTACGTCAGCGGGCACCAGCAAGAAACACCCCCACGGGCGTGGGGAAGACACCCGGACGATGGCACCGCGCCAGACAACCACGGAAACACCCCCACGGGCGTGGGGAAGACAAACCAATCATGCTGGCTTGCCCACTTTACTTGGAAACACCCCCACGGGCGTGGGGAAGACAGACAAGGAGGTGCGTATGGACGCGAACCGATAGAAACACCCCCACGGGCGTGGGGAAGACGAAAGAACTGGGCCACCACCAACGCACAACCTAGAAACACCCCCACGGGCGTGGGGAAGACTCCGGCACGCGAACAGCCAGCGCCTCCAGGCCAGAAACACCCCCACGGGCGTGGGGAAGACTCGGAGAGCGAGGCGAGAAGTTAGCGCCGCACAGAAACACCCCCACGGGCGTGGGGAAGACCGGGCCGGTCCGTCTCTCGCACCAGCTCAACAGGAAACACCCCCACGGGCGTGGGGAAGACTCCGCCGCCCTCGACATCCCCAGCAAGATCCTGGAAACACCCCCACGGGCGTGGGGAAGACACGCTTGTTGGGTATCCTGTATAGACTGGACTGGAAACACCCCCACGGGCGTGGGGAAGACCAGATGATGAATTTCATCGCTGTTCTCCGCTGAGAAACACCCCCACGGGCGTGGGGAAGACGATCGACCTCGTAATCTCTCCACTTGCCACCAGGAAACACCCCCACGGGCGTGGGGAAGACGCCTGGACCGTGTTCTTGTTGCCGCTGGTGTCGGAAACACCCCCACGGGCGTGGGGAAGACTTCGGTCTGTGCCTTTGCTGCCTTTTTTGAGCAGAAACACCCCCACGGGCGTGGGGAAGACCCCCGGATCCGCTTTAGAGCCACGCCGTATCCGGAAACACCCCCACGGGCGTGGGGAAGACTGGGTGCCGCTGGCATCACCACCTTGGCGGCCGGAAACACCCCCACGGGCGTGGGGAAGACAATCGAATCTGGATGGAGCGGCACGGCAAGGAAGAAACACCCCCACGGGCGTGGGGAAGACCGCCGTCAGGCCGCTGACACCAAAGGCGTCGAAGAAACACCCCCACGGGCGTGGGGAAGACTAGGGCGGCTAACTCAAGGGCCGCCCTATGCTAGAAACACCCCCACGGGCGTGGGGAAGACGACGAACAGCTGGCCGAAGCCCACAATGAGGCAGAAACACCCCCACGGGCGTGGGGAAGACCAGCACCCGGTGATCGAGGTCAAGTACATCAAGGAAACACCCCCACGGGCGTGGGGAAGACGCCACCTCCAGAACGTGCGTATACGTCCTCGGGGAAACACCCCCACGGGCGTGGGGAAGACCCCTGCCCGCTGCCGCCAGGGATCGTCAAGTAGGAAACACCCCCACGGGCGTGGGGAAGACGATACGGGGGATGCTCCAGCTCCTGGTCAGTGGGAAACACCCCCACGGGCGTGGGGAAGACACCAACAAATTGTTAATGAGCTGCGCCGAAAACACAATATCTTCGGTTTATTAAGATTTCAGGGTTTCTATAACTAACTGCAAGCCACTGATCTCGGTCAGAGCTTTACGGGTCGGGCCGATAGTGTGGACTTGGTAGCCTGGCGGCCCGGAGAGAGAGCGGAACATAACCACTCCTGACTCTGGCGGGCAATGCTTGTGCAGGTAAGCGATCACGGTTTCAGCAACCGAATCCTTGACGCCGGACACAAAAACATTGGCTCGAGGTTCAACGAACCAGAGTTTCATTCGACCACGCACGGCAGGTGGCAGGTCATTTGCGAGAACCACGAGCACGGCCGCCCCCCAACATATCCGTGACATCCGCAGACAGCTTGGCAAGCAGATCCATTTCAATTACCCGTTCCCGAAACGCAGCAGACACCTTATGTTTGTTGTACCGCCCGGCCATGTCGCGGGTCAGCGCAAAAGCCAGATCAATACACAGACGTTCCTTGTAAAGATCAGCCAAATCATAGATGAAGGGCAAGGGGCTACCGGAATGAATGAAACCGATGTGCGGCGAATAGCCCATGCTGTGCACGGCGGAACACAAAATGCCATACAACGCCGCGTTACTGGCGGTCAGAACCTGATTGGTGACATCGCCGGTCTCGAACTTTCCCGGAACGAACTTGCGACCCTTCCAGCCAACCTGATACTCCTCGGCTTTGGCCTGATATAGCGCCCGGACCCGGTGCCCCTCCATTCCCATCATTTCTTTCAGGCTCTTGCCATCCAGGTCGGCATTGGGAAAACGGCGAGCAAACATTCGGCGGGCCACTTCCACGGACTTCTCAGGATCAGCGGCCAATTCGATCTGTTGTTTCAGATTGCGGGTATCGGCTGTGGGCAAAAAACCAGCGGCATAGAATAGCAGGCTATCCTCCCCTACCCAGCACACCGAGCAATTGGCAGCAGTGGCGGTTTTTACCGCATCGTGAGTAATGCTGGTGCCCGGCCCCAACAGCAGAGCGTTGAGCGTGGCTACCGGCAAAGGCACCACATTGTTGGTTGAATCGATCCACTTGATGCTGCTATCGTCAATTTCCAGTCTGCCCCGCTCCAGATAAAGGAACGGATACTTGTCCTTCACCTGGGGCAGAGAATCCCGGGTAACTTTGACGAACAGGCGCTGTCCGGCGGCCATGGTCAAGCCGCCGGTAAAACAGTCACGCGGCGATCACGGTAGAGCTTGTGTTCTCCGAATTGCAGCGGCACATCGTTGAGGGTCAATACCTCCCCATCATGCTCGCCCTGTAGCACCTTGAATGTAGGCTGGCGATTCTTGGATTCCGCCAGTTCCAACGCCTTACCCAAGGCTTGTACCGCATCGGCATGAATGCCCTGAGCAATAAACTCCGTCGGTACGCAATTCTTGCGGCCCAGATACAAATCCCATACAGGGTTTTGCAAGGCGGCCTCCAGCTTGGCCAATTCCGCCTGCGGTCCCTGTAAGGCAACTGCGAAAGCCATGTCCTGAAGATAGTAGCGGTAGGTCATCTTGGTGCCTGCACCATTAGGCTTCTTTCCCTCGCTGGTTTTCGGAATCAACAAGTTTTGCCAAAGATCTTTGTCGTCATAGCCACTGCCGACCATATGAAAATCTCGCATCATCGGCTGGCGAGGCAACGGCTTACCATCGCGATCTCTCAGGACAAACGCCTGCACCTGCATATCGCGGTCTGACCACTGCTCCAGCCACTCCGTTTGCTTGCCCCCCGCCCCCATGGCGCAGCACAGCAACCCAAACACACCAGATTTAGTGGGAAAGTCGAGACTGTCCCGACGGCCAAATTTGGAGTCATGCCCCCAGGACTGGAGCGGCGATTCCAGCCATAACAGCAAATAAGGATCACTCATGGTTCACCTCAGGCCACATGGCTTTGCAATGATTCGATCAAGTTGTCGATACTGAAACCTTCATCCTCACCCCAATCATAGGAAGCTTGTTTTCCAAACAAGGAACCCGCCAATTTCTCCTTTTTATCGAGATAGCTCTTTAGTTCATCAACGCTGGAGTTCAGGTAGCCGCCCTCTCGTGCCTTAACAGCGGTTTCAAAGGGAACTTGAAGACGCTGACCTTTGCGCACCATGACACGGGCAAATTCCCAAGGGCTGGCACCTGACTGGGTAGTCTGGCGGGCGTTGGGAACTGCAACAAACAACGCCTTCGTAAAGGCCTCCACCGCCTTTTTTAGTTCACCTTCGCCCATAGTTTGGCAAAGCTGGCCAAGATCCAGGCTGATATAGCGGTAATAAGTTGCAGAGTTGAATTCCAGGCTACCCATATGGGCAGAGCCCGGCTCATCCTGCCGATCGTCCAGCGCAGTGAAGAATTCCACTTCATTACTGACTTTATGGGTGGATATGGCATGAGAGAACGAAGCCGCCGCTTCTACATTCATTTCCGCCGCTTTTGCCACCATACGGCCAAAGAGCGCAATATCCAGGGCATCTTCGGCTGGATTCAAGGCCTTCTTGGCTACCTTGGCCAATTCCTTATCCTTGATTTTGCTGTCGTCGAACTCTTTCTCCGCTGCATAGATCGCAAAGGCTGACGCTTCCGTGTCACTCACAAACAGCAAGGTATCGTCTGTCAATTGGGAAGCTATCTTCCCTCCACAGACTACTGCCTGCCCCTCGGAAGCCCCAGCTTCCAGACATGCCTTGACGAAAATTTCTTCCGCCTTTTTCGTGCGAATACCCAGCTTGACGCCGAATTCCTGCATCGCCAAGCGCACCTGCCGCTTCCAGCACTGGGAGCTGACACGGGCGCGGGGCACACCACCTACAATGGCGGACTTGGGCGCACCGACATCATCGCGGTTCAGGCAAGTTACCGGGAAAGATTGCAGGATGTGGTATTCGATGCGAGTGTTGGTATAAGCGTTAGTCATGTCGGTTTTCCTTGTATTTAAATAAAGAGAACTCGATAAAGAGTGTCAACCAAAGGGGTTTTCAATTACTGGAACGATCTGCAGCAAGCCACAGCCATAGGCTCGAGCCCGACCAATACCTTGGGCAAAACTATTGACGAACCGTTCCTTTTCGGTGATCCGTAGCATCCCCTGAACGTGAGCCTGCCCGATCGTGACCTTGCGCTTCTGCTTGTCCTTGAATTGCAGTACTTCGATTTTGTCTACCTGCAATTGCTGTGGCGCCACTTCAAATCCCCAGCTGTTGTTTGCACGCTCGATAAACCATTGAGCAACTTCCTCGCGTCCGCGCACGGCCAGCAACTTTCGGCTGGCGCTATCACGGCGGGTTGGGTTGACGATCACCTTGAAGCGGTACCGGTCGTGTTCCAGGAAGTCATCCGGAATTGGCCTGCTGCGGACTTCGCCATGCTGGGCTTCCACGGTATCCATTGGCTCGCGATTGGCCAGCATCAGAATCTTGCGGCCCCGCACATCGCCCCCTTGATCGGCATAGAGAATGCCGCTGGCTGTGCTGGCCTGCTTTTGCTTGGTATCGCGAACATCTTCATAAAGGCTGTAAACCACCCGATGAAGAGAGTAAGCGTCGGTAATACGCAATGCCTTCACCGCACGGCGGTCCAAATGCAGGACACTGGCAATCATGGTCATGTAGCTCCCTCCTCTTTATCGGCATCGACGGGTTGCCCGTAAAATTCCTGGGCCCATTGCGTTTTGGTGCGCTGTCCTGACTCGAAACCAAAGAAACGCAACTGGCGCAACAAGCGAACATAATCCAGCGGTTGACCGACTCGGCTATCAACCAACGTCAGAACTGGTCTCAGAATACGACATACTTCAGCCAGGTCATTGCATGCCAGCAATCGTCGCAAGCGAGCTTTCGCCTGGTCATCCTTGTTCCCTTCTTTGTAACAGCTGGCAATGGCCTGTCCCAGGCGCAGTGAACCGTTTCTTTCAGATTTGGATTTGGCAATCGCCGCCGCTATGGTAACAAAGGGTAGCCGCTCGTAATCTTTCTCGAGATCCACACCGAACCAGCCAAGCAACTCCCAACTTTGGTATTCCGTCGCCGGGCTATCGGCACGACGAAGCCTTGCGGCCAATCCCTTGTCGTTCTGGCAACGCTCAATCACTGTCTCTACAAAGCGTTGCTCCCAACTCTGCTCTCTTCCTGATGTGGCAGGCGATTGGTTGTCTTGCATGGCCTCAGGCCTCCTTTTTCAGGTACTTGCTGTTATTCGGGCGGCACTTGGCCCAGGCATCCAGTTGCCGGGCCGTCTCGCGGGGGCAGAATTTGTCGTAGGCTTGGTTTACATAACCGGCAAAGCGTTGACGCAGTTTGTGGCGCTGTGTGGCTGCGATCTCAGTTTGGTCACATTGATCAACCAGCTCTTGAAAATCCCTCTCGCAGAGTTGCCAAAACAACCCTTTAGCACCTCTAGCCATCTTCCCAGCGGGAGTCTTATTAATATCCTTACCGTTATCCGCCTTTAAGGCAGAGTAATAGGAACGCACTTTCCCCCAAAGAGTATTTGATAATGTATCAAGCTCATCCATCTCCTTTTTGAGCTGGCCAAACCAGCTTTCACCTAAAACATCTCCATATAGCCACACTTGAGATTCAACAAAATCATCACTCTGCTTAACAGATTGATCTCCAGAATTCACACTAACTTTTAATCCTCCAGACCAGACTGCAAACCGAGGAACAATGTCACGAGCCCTATCAATACCAATCCTCAGAGATAAGCACTCAAAACTTTGACTTTCCACCCCACTAATGAACGCCAACAAACTATCCAGCTCACGCCAAGGTCTTTTATCAGGATCAACATACTTCGTCTTGATATCACTGCCAGATCTATCGAGTATCAAGCTCGGCTCAAACCAACCTTCTTTTATACTTGGGTAATTAATGCCATCCATGTAATAAATACCCTCATCTTTCAATAGAGCAAATCGACTCATCGAAACCAACACAGCCATGTATGATGACTTGTACCTCTTTGCAATTTCGCAGTCTTCTGATGATGGCAAGACTTCCCAGACGGGTCTTCCAATCCCGTTTGCCCACATTTTTGTTTTTTCTATATAAGATGCCGTGATTAAATTAACCCAAACACTCGAAAGTACAGACCCAGTAGAAACAAATGAATGTAAATTCCCAATCCAACCACCTAAACTCGGCCCAGCCGGTGCGCTATAACGGCTACCCATTTCTTTACCGGCAAGCGACTTCATATCAGCTTCCACACGCTTACCTCCAAAAGAGAAATTCATGATCATAACAACAAAAAGAGCCTTATCTTTATCATCAAGGTTTCTCTCGAAAAGGGTATGCGAAAGCATGGTGTTATTTGAACTCGGCATATCTGGATAGAATCCAGCACCTAACCTTTTTGGCTTCCCCCCTAACTCTGCCTCTTTCTTCTTTGTGCCAGTCTTGGCAGAAGAAAACTTCGAGGATGTCCGCTTTTCTATTAGCTCTGCTACAGCAGGCACCTGTAAAAACGGCTTATCCCCATACAGATAAAAATGGTCGTACCATTGATCGAGATAGTCCAGACAACGCCTCGCCAAGCCATCAGCCCCTAGCTCTTTCCACTCGACGTCGTCTTTTGGGGTTGCTGCGGCCTGGGCAATCGCCAGCAGCAGTTTCAGTATGGCAATTTTCTGTACTGGATTACCGCCCAGGCTGCGATATTCCGGGCTTTTGAATATCTGCCTGAGGCTGACCCGGCCATGATCCGCCACCGGTATCCAGGGTTCGTCGATCAAGTTGAAACGGTTTTCCATGGTCATGCTTCCTGATTTTTGATTACCCGGTAACCCAGGTCATCTCGATATTCCAGGCTGTATTTATCGTGAACCTTTGTGTTCTCAATGCCCCGCAGGCTGTCTGATTCGTCCACCAGCGCTACATGCAGAATACTTTCATCCTTGCCCTGCCAATCCGGGTTACCCAGATAAAAACACTGATGCAGCGCAAAGCGCTTCAGGGTATCCACCGATACGGCCTTGGGTTTATCGCCGGGGGGAACATGAACAATCTGCCGCATAAGAGCGGCGGTTCTTTGCCGCCATTCTCGCTTCTGCAACTTATGCCGTTGCAGCGGCAGTTCTATCTGACTGCCGTCCAGCAAGGTCAAGAGAGCCTTTTCTGCATCTTGGGATATTGCCCGTAAAATCAAAACTTCGTAACTGTCAGTTTCGCTGTAGCGTGTTTGTGCTTTGCTCTCTGGCAGGGTATTCCCCCCTTCAGCCAACCCTATTCTGGCCAATTGCTGCAAGGCTATGCGCCCCTTGGTACGACGATTGCCATGATCAAGCTCATGCAACCAACGGTTCATGCTCTCCTGCTCGTCTCTGCTGGCATAGGTCTGCTCAATCAAATCACGTATATCCTCCGGCAAATAGACGCAGGCCGTGTTTTGCCAGACTTCCAGACTTCGGCACAACACATAGGGGCTATAAACATAGGCGCTGGCACCGAAATGTTGCATCGGCGATTCAATGGCTTCTTCCAAACCAGGCGCCAACAACCAAGCCTCCCGTGTTGCTTGGTCGCAACGGGGTGTTTCCTGATGACGCCACAAACGGCCAAAACGCTGCAATAGCATGTCCGTTGGTGCGAATCGAGAAACCATAAAATCGGCATCGATATCCAGCGATTGCTCCAACACTTGAGTACCCACCAAAATCCGCCCCTGCTGCTGACGCTGCCTCCATCCCGCCTTGCCATAGAGATTGACCCACTTTTCTTCGATTCGCTGGCGGTCCGCCACCGTGAAACGCGAATGCAACAGGCCGCAGGCAATGCCCAGCTCCGTTGCGCGGCCAGCGATATCCAGATAACGCTGCTGTGCTTCCTTGACTGTATTCTCAATCCACAACACCTGTTGCCCCTGCTCTGCTCGCCGCAAGGCTTGCTCGACAGCAAGCAGCTCGTCTGATTGCAAGGTAATTTGGTATTGCTTGTTTTTCCCTGCCGGGACACGGACTTCTTTTACCCCTTGTGTGTCCTTATTTCGGCTAGCCGTGATCAAGGGGTAATCCATTGACCTGCATTCACGCTTCAGCAAGTCTTGCCGCCGCTCCTGATTCAAGGTGGCACTGAGAATGATGACGGTACAGCCCAGTTGCCGCAGCAATTCAATCAACGCATCCAGTAAAGTACTGGTATAGGCGTCGTAAGTATGCACCTCATCGAGAATCACGACCTTGCCCGTCAGACCAAATGCCCGGACAAAACCATGTTTGACGTTCATGGCTGCCATGAGCGCCTGATCGATCGTACCCACCGCAAAGGGTGCGAGCAGACCCCGTTTGCTCTGGTTGAACCAGGCCCCTCCGGGGCGGCCCTCCTCGCCCATATCCTTTTCAAACAGCCAGGCATTGGCATGCAGTAGAAGGGAACGATGGCCACAATCCTCCGCCAAGACCTGTTCCAGAAATGCCTGAAACCGCTCGTAAATCTTATTAGAAGTCAGTTGTGTAGGGAGCGCAAAATAAATACCACTGGCCTGCCCACGTTCCAGCATCCGGTAGGCAGCATATAGCGAGGCCTCCGTTTTCCCCAGCCCCATCGGAGCTTCCAACACATATACTCCATGTCCTGAAACCTGCTCAATCAATATGGACTGCGCCTGCCGTGGTGAAAACCCGAAAACTTCGTCAAAGCTCATTCCTTGCCGGTAAGAAACAGGCACGAAACCCGCGTCATCCACTGCCTCTGTTATTTTGTTTTCCCATGGTTCACGCGGATCTTCGAAGTGATAGCCTGAGCCAATCCAGTCGGAAACAGATGTCAACCCAGCCAACAATCTTGCCTGTGCAGGCGACTCTACTTTCGGCCAGGTTTCCCCCAACGCTTCCTGCAAAGCGGCAACCAACTTCTCTCTTTCTTTCTGCCAAGCTTCCCCGCCGAAGTTGCCGTCATTCGCACGCAGCCCGGCAACTGCCGGTGAAAAGCCATGATGTTGACCCAAAATTTCCGGTATATATTCCGGCGCCGTAAGTTGCTTGGCTGTCAATTGGCTGACGCCAGCATGACCGTTCCATGTTCTTTCCAGCTCAAAATTTACATTGGTGAGCAACTCTCCAGAGCAAGCATTCATGATCTTGTTGTAGAAGGTAGGGCTGACCTTGCCAATATCGTGTGTCGCTGCAGTAAACGCCGCCCCCACGGGGAACAACTCCGCCATTGGAGAACGCCGGATCAGCTCTTTCGCGACCTCCCCCACAATACGGCAGTGATTCTCTACGGTCCGCCCTAACTCAGTCTTGCCATTATTATCAAAAGACTTTGCCGGGCAGTCTTGATAGGGAATCCATTGCGACGGGGCTCTGGCCGTCACTTTCTTGCTCCTCAACATTCCTCACCTCACAACTTAAGTCACGTTGACCTTTAATCAATGCGATCAAAACATCAGTCCCCACGTTTCTTCCTTGGATGCGACTCTAAACCCGCCACTGCCTTCATGGTCGCATCACTGGACATATAGACAGTTCCGAGGCTACAACCTCCATCGGTGAAGCCACAATTCGACTTTCCTTATGGATGTCTCAGTACGCAACCTTAAAAACCACCTTTCCGAGTATCTGCGCCGCGCGGCGGCAGGTGAGGATATCCGCGTGACCTCACACGGCCGGGTTATAGCCCATCTCACAGCCGCGAACGCCCAGCCAGAAACAGACGAGGCTTTCATTGAGCGTCTTGACGCTCTGTCCTGGATGAACCCTCCGGAATCTCCCAGCGGGAAGCCACAAGGCGCATTTGTTCCTTCCCCTGCCCGTCCTGACACACCTGTCACCGATGATTTAATAGACTGGGTTCGCGGATGATTTTGTATCTGGACACCTCCGCTTTCTTGAAGCTGTATCTCGACGGGAAAGGTCGGAGCGCAACTCAAAAGGCCGTTGATGAGGCCAATATCATCTGCACTCATCTGATCACTTATGCCGAAATGCGGGCGGCCTTCGCCATGGCGCACCGGATGCAGCGAATCACGGATAGCGAATTGCCTGGGCACCTGGAACAATTCGAACGGGATTGGGGCAGTATCCGAACCATTAACGCGGACATGTCCCTGGTACGGCGAGCCGGAGACTTGGCCATGCGCTACGGACTGAGGGGCTATGACAGTATTCACTTGGCTTGCGCGGATCGTTTGAGAAGTGTCAAACCTGCGCGGCAAGTCATGACTTTCGCGGCCTTCGACAAAAAACTTCTGGCCAGAGCGAAGGAATTGGGGCTGTCCATACTGTGCCCCGATCATTTGCCCGATTTTCCGACGTAGCCCATCAACGCCCCCTCCAAACGCTCCCGCACTGCCACCCGTAATTCCAGCGGCCCCAACACTTTCACATCCGGCCCATGCCGCAATACTTCCATGATCAGCTCCGTGGGATCCGAGTACGGCACCCAAAGGTAGTAACCGTCATCCCGCCATTCTCCTCGCTGGTCCGGATGCCAGAGTTCGTCGGCGACCCAGCGGGCGGCGCGTGGGGAGAAACGCAGTTCTGCCCTGTTGGACGGCGCGCCGGAGAAGAGGCCGAAGCTGTCGCCGATGAATGCCTCCAGAGATTCAGCGTCGATCTGTTTGTAGGGGCGGTCGTCCATCCGCGGCATATCTATTCGATCGAGAGAGAAAAGGCGCAAGTCACCGGCTTGCTCGCAGTAGGCCAACAGATACCAGTTGTGGCGATAATGAAGAAGCCGCTGTGGGTGTACCGTGCGCTCTCCGGATCCGTCATGGCTGCGGGCCCGATAGCGAATGCGCAGGCAAGTATTGCCGAGGGTGGCATCGGCGATGCCGATAAAGACGGGGTTGTCGACCGGTCGTTGCAGGACAGGAAGCAGTCGGACTTTCTGGCCCAGCCTGGTTTCATGCTCGCTGGCATCCCCCAGCAATTTCTGGATCCGCTGGCGAATCGGAGTCAATCGCTGAGCCATCAGGCCCGGCTGTACCGTTTCCAGCAATTGTTCGCAGGCCAGCAGTGCGTAGAGCTCGCTGGCGTTCATCCAGAAACCGGGCAGTTCGAACTCCGGAGCTTCCGGGTCGTAGTAATGGCCGTTACGGTCCCGGTCGTAAACGATGGGCGCAGCAAAGAAGTCCCTGAGATACTCAAAATCCCGGGTAATGGTATTACGAGTTACCCCCAGTTCCTCGACGAAACGCCGCATTGGCACCGGTTGCCGGGCGTTACGCAACAAACCGTGGATACGGTAAAGACGCTCCAGGCGGGTCACGGCAAATCCTTATGCATTTTTATTGTAGTATCGAATGTAGCTCTTTGTGACCTTCGTCACAACTGATCCTGGGCTTTAAAATGTGTTTCCTCTCTGATACCGGATCACAAGAGTAATAGTTCCCGGCAGCCCCCTCCTCGAAGGTTTTTAATGGCCGGATTTTAGGGGCTACACGTCAAACAACGGCATGGATGTCAGTAATGTCGCCCTGCTGACGTGCCTGCCACAGATCATACTGAATCTGCTCGCGGAGCCATGTTTCAGCACGCGCTCCACGCTCCAGGCCGCCGAGCCAGACCTCAAGGCGACGGGCCAGCTCGATGGAAATGGCAGCCTTGCCGTTGAGAACACGAGACAGAGCTACCCGGGATACGCCGAGTTGGCGAGCCGCTTCACTGACGCTGAGCCCCAAAGCCGGGAGTACATCCTCACGCAGGGTTTCCCCGGGGTGAGGAGGATTGAACATCTCCATAGCGACCTCCTAATGGTAGTCCTGATAATCCACGAGAATGGCATCGCCGTCCTCGAATGCGAAAGTGAGTCGCCAGTTACCATTCACCCACACGGAATAGTGACCGGCCAAGTCACCTTTGAGGGGATGAAACTTCCAACCGGGGACGTCCATCTCCTGAGGTGAAGCGCAGGCGTTGAGTCGGCTCAACTGACGGCGAAGTTTCGGCACATGGGGCGACTGAATACCGGCGGTGCTGCCGGTAGTGAAGAACTTCTTCAGCCCCTTATGGCAAAAACTTTTAATCACTGGCCGCCCCCACTTGCTGCTTGCGAAAATTGTATCGCGTATCGCATCACGATACAAGCCTTGATTATACCCGCCTCGAGCAGGGCTGGAGCCGCCCAAGTGTGCCATCACGGTATTACTATTTGATATCATATATCGCAAGCAGCGCAGCACCCTGAAGGCCATCTACTCCAGTAAGAGCCGTATCAGGTACGTGACGCACGGGCCTTCCTTGAGCAAGCAGGAGTTACCCCATGAATGCAATGACCTACAAGGGCTATGCAGCCCGCATCAATTACAGTGACGAAGACAATCTATTCGTGGGACACATCGCAGGCATTCGTGATGTGGTGGGCTTTCATGGCGAGTCCGTTCAGGAATTGCGCGCCGCCTTCGAGGAAGCCGTCGATGACTATCTCGATACCTGCGCCAAGCTGAATCGCCAGCCGCAAAAGCCTTACTCCGGCAAGCTCAGCCTGCGACTGGAGCCAGAGTTGCACGCAACGGTTGCGGTCAGAGCTGAACTCGCTCACAAGAGCATCAACCAATGGGTCGCTGATGTGCTGAGCCGGGAAACTCGCACATAACAGTCCAGCAATAAAGCCATCCCACCTAAGGACGCACCGAAGGTGGGGAGAAGTGCTCGTGCGGCTCCGGTCGGTATTGGAACGCTTCCGGCGATGCCGGGAAGGCCATTGGCGTCGCACATTCAGGGCCACTGGACGTGAATGCCACGTCCGCGCATAACGGCTCCGGAGTGAGGCTTTCCAGGTAGGCGCGGATGGCCGGCGCCTGCTCGGGATAGATCCAGTCCAGCACATAGTCCGCCCGCGCCTTTACCCCGGTTTGCGCGATGCGATGCCGCCAGCCCTGGCGCACCCTGTAGTCGGTGTCGGTGACGGCAAGATCCCGTTGGTATCCCAGACGAAACCCGCTCAGGGCCTCTTCGAACAGCATGGCCAGGTCTTCGCGGGGCGTGGTGTAGGCGTAGAAGTCGTTGGTGACGTCGGCGAAGAACCAGTCCGCCACCCGATCCGGGTCCAGTTGCTTTTGCGCTTCGGTGATGGGGTCGCCGTAATAGCGGACCCGGGCCAGTTGTGTCAGGTTGGTGTCCCGGGGGCCACCGGGCAGGGTCGCCGACACCGGCGAGCGGCGATTGACCTCGTCGACGATACGCAGCTCAGCGTCCAGAAAGGGAAGCACCGAGGGCGGCAGATAATCGTTGGCGTGGGCCAGTTCGTGATAAAGGGTGTTGGTCAGTCGGGGGCGCAACCGATCTTCGCTGATCACCACCCGCTCGCCAGCGGCGGGCGAAGCGGGCATGGGCCCGTCATCGGAGAGAAAACGGCTGACGATCCGGAACGGCAGGTCTTCACCGAAACCACTACGGGCATCCGGCTGTTCGTTGATCAGATCCCGCTCCTCCGGGGTGAGCCACAGGTAGCGGGGATCCAGGTAGATGGCGCCGGTGAGCGCCCAGTAAAACGAGGGGCGCAGGTCGCTGGAGATCACCACGGCGGTCACTGGCCGCAGCAGGTGGCGCAAATCCGCTTGCGTCTCAGGGTCGCGTAATAGCGCTTCGAGACGCTCGCCCATCCAGTCGTGGCTGACCAGCACCCGATCCATGATCCGGTCCACCGTGGGCAAATCCCCCTGCCCTCCCAATGGCGGCAGTTCCGACACCCGGCACAGCCGGGCGCCATCCAGTTGATTGTCATAGACACAACGTTCCAGTACCGGCCGATAGGTGGAATCCCGCCGATAGGCTCGCACTTCTTGCAGCGGTGTCGTCGTGGCGCAGTTCGCGCCATCTCCGGCACAGAAGTAGGGGCTGGTCACCGGCGGACGATTGCGTACCACTACCCGCGCCTGGTCAGTGAAGGTGCCTTCGGCGGTATCGACACTGGCTTCGAACATCAATACCCGATCGCCGGGCACATCCGGCGCGGTCAGGTACACGACCGCCGGGTCGCTGCCGTAGGCGAGGGAGGCGGCGGGTCCGCTCACTTGACGAAATCGGGGTGCCGAGACCGGCGCCTGGTCATCCAGCCAGAAACGCAGGGAGGTGCGCCCACCGGCACTGACCGAGCGATCCGCGCGCAGAGCAGCCCTGGCCGGCTCACCATCATCAGCCACGGTGACGACAAACTCATCGCTGATGCTGCCCTGGTCCGAGCCGGCCTGGAAATGAAATCGATAACGCCCGGGGTCGCTGACCCGGAAGCTGATCGCCGGACCGTGGCGATCTGGTAATACCACCGGCGTGCCTTCCAGCTGAGTCCATTGGTATCGGTCGTACCGATCCGGCAAAACCGCGACGATACCCACCACCTGATCGACACCGGCAACGCTGTCGCCATGCAAGGTCAGTTCGGTGATGTCATCTTGAAGCCGTGGCTCGCCACCGCTGGAGCCACAACCCGCCAGCGGTATCAATAACAGCAGAACTATCGCGACTCTGAACATGATCCCACCCGGTCCGTATCAAGCACAGCCTGGAGCAAGGAGGGCGGGAAAAACAATAGGGTTTACGTTAACGGGAGGAGAGGTTGAAACAAAAACGGCGCGGCCGAAGCCGCGCCGTCGGGATCGTCCAGAGAGGCGATCAGAAGGTGTAGTTGAGCTGCGCGCCCACTACGTTGGCATCCAGTTCGTAGGTGCCGGACAGGGGCGGCTTGGTGCCGTCCTGACGGGTGATATCCGCGTCGCTGACGAAGATATGCGCGTAGCCTACATCGATGCTCATGTTGTCCGTGGGCTTGAAGCCCGCACCGAGGGTAACCCAAACACGATCGGAGTCCGGAGACGCCGCGGACCGGTTGGAGGTACCTTGGGTGGAGTCTTCCTTGGCCACGCCGAAGCGCAACACGGTGTCGTTGGTCAGGGTATGGCGCAGCCCCAGGGAGTAACGCACGGTGTTCTCCCAGTCGAAGTTTTCCACCGCGGGGTTCGGCAATGGAGCCGGGCCATTGTGTTTGACGTCCAGTGTGCTCAGATCGCTCCACTCCATCCATTCGACGCCCAGCAGCAACTGGGTACGCTCGGTCATGTTACCGGCGTAAGAGAGCTGCAGGCTGGCCGGCAGATCAATGTCGGCTTTGCCGGAATATTTTCCTGCCAGGGGGCCGGCCGCCGCCGGGTGGAAAGTAATATCACCGTCCACGGTGTATTCCATCTTGGAGCGGTAAGCGATACCAAAGCGGTTGTTGTCGTCCGCCTGGTAGGTCAGGCCGACATTCCAGCCCACGGCGTCATCGTCGCCTTCCAGACGGGTGGCGGCGTTTTGCAGATCCGCGTCGATGCGCTGGTAGCTGACGCCCACGCCCACGTTCAGCTTGTCGGTGACCTGAATGCCCAGGGACGGGTTGATATTCACTGTCTTGACGTCGGATTCCTGCGCGTAGAAGTCACCGGAGGTGATGCCCGGAGCCACGGCATTACCCCAGCCGTTCTGGTACTCGATCTTGGTGCCAAAAGGCGCGGTCAGGCCAAGACCGAAGGTCATGGTGTCATTGATCGGCACCGCCAGGAACGCGCTGCCCACGAACGGTTCAACATCCTTGAAGTTGCCCGGACCGGAGGCACTGTCCGCTTTGAAGTCGGTATCGATCCAGACCTGATGACCGGTCACGGTGACCTGGGCCTTCTTCAGGCCGGCCAGCGTTGCCGGGTTGTACCATTGGTTAGAGGCGTCTTCACTGAGCACCCCGGAACCGGCATAGGCGGTACCCAGGGCGGAAACGGATTGATAAGAGACAGAGAACCCGGAACCCATTGCCGAACTCACCGCCAGTGACAGCGCCGATCCTACCAGAATCGCACCTTTTATTTTCATGATTTTCTCCATCGTCCTGCGAGCTGAATAAAGGCGTCCTTGGGCGAGACTCATACGAGCCTCAAATCCCTTATACACCTGATAAAAGCACCCGCCTAGCCACCCCATGGGCCAAAATCACCGCTCCGGAAGGCGGCCTTCCGATATGGCCGTCACGGCGTCGCTCCGACGTTCCCGGAACCCGGGTTCCTTTTATTTCTCCCCTCCCCCGTCACGAGTTCATGGACCCGGTTCCGGAGTAGTCGGCCCGTTCGTACCTTCCTTCCCGGCGGATGATTGGCACACGCCGCCACCGGAACGGGCCTGGGACGTCTCAGCGAGCACTTCTGGGCAAAGGTTATACAGAGATATACATTTGGGGAAGATTTGTATTGTAAAACCGCACCCGCGTACCGAATCATCCGGAGACGACCCGGTACGCGGCGGAACAGGCGTGGAGGAGCGGGTCAGCCGGCGAGCAAGGCCCGGCTGATGATGGTCTTCATGATTTCATTGGTGCCGCCATAGATACGCTGCACCCGCGAGTCAGCGAACATGCGCGCCACCGGATATTCCCACATATAGCCGTAACCGCCGTGCAGCTGCACGCATTCATCGACGATCTCGCACTGCAAATCGGACACGTAATACTTGGCACCGGCGGCGGTGGGAACATCCAGCTCCTTCTTCAGGTGCAGTTCCAGGCAGCGGTCCACGTAGGCGCGGGCCACTTCCAGCCGGGTGTGCATCTCCGCCAGTTTGAACTGGGTGTTCTGGAAATCGGCGACGCGACGGCCAAAGGCGGTGCGCTCCTTCACATAGTTGAGGGTGTGCTCGAAGGCGCTTTCCGCCATGGCCAGACCGTTAATGGCGATGCCCAGGCGTTCCTGCGGCAACTCCTGCATCAGGTAGATGAAGCCCATGCCTTCCTCGCCGATCAGGTTCTCCGCCGGTACTTTCACATCCTGGAAGAACAGTTCGGAGGTGTCCTGGGCCTTCATGCCCACCTTCTTCAGGTTCTTGCCCTTCTCGAAACCCGCCGTGCCCGCGTCCACCAGCAGCAGGCTGATGCCCTTGGCCCCCTTATCCGGATCGGTCTTGGCCACGACGATGACGATATCGGCGTTTTGACCATTGGTGATAAAGGTTTTGGAGCCGTTGAGGATGTAGTGATCGCCCTGCTTCACCGCATTGGTCTTGACCCCTTGCAGGTCCGAGCCGGCACCGGGCTCGCTCATGGCGATGGCGCCGATCAGTTCACCGGTCACCATCTTCGGCAGATACTTCTGCTTGAGCGTCTCCGAGCCATAGTGCTCGATATAAGGGGCGACGATCTCGGTATGCAGCCCCCAGCCAATACCGGTCAGCCCCGCCCGGGAAACTTCCTCGCTGACCACCACGCTATATAGAAAATCCGCGCCAATGCCGCCGTAGGCTTCGCTGACCATGGGGCACAGAAACCCTTGTTCCCCCGCTTTGCGCCACAGTTCACGAGGCACCTGGCCCTCCTCTTCCCACTGTTCATGGTGAGGCACGGCTTCATTTTCCAGAAAACGACGGACGGTATCGCGGAACGCTTCGTGGTCGGAACTGAACAGGGTACGGGGGATCATGATGTTCTCCGGTTATTGTTGGCAGAACCGGCGCTCGGCCGGCGAAACAGTCAACCAGAGTGAAACAAGTGGTGCGGGGGGACAATGACCAAAACGATCAGGCCAGGTGCTCTCTCGCCAGGTATTCTTGCGATTGCATTTCCAGCAAACGACTGCGGGTGCGCTCGAACTCGAACTCCAGGCGCCCGCCCGCGTAGAGGTCCTCGATCGGCACTTCCGCGGTGATCACCAGTTTGACCCCACGGTCATAGAATTCATCGACCATGTTGATGAAACGGCGGGCGCGGTCATCGGTGGCCACCCCCATGCGTTCCACGCCGGACACCAGGACGGTGTGGAATTCCCGCGCGATTTCAATGTAATCGTTCTGGCTCCGCGGGCCGTCACAGAGGGCCTCGAACCGGAACCAGACCACATCGTCGGCGGATTTCACGGTGGCGATCTTGCGCCCTTCCACCAGAATGTTGCCCTGCTCCCGACGCCGACCATGGTCACCGGACAGCGCTTCGAAGCGTTCGCGAATAAAGCGGTCCGCCTCCGGTCCCAGAGGGCAATGGTACAGCTCGGCTTGCTCCAGCAACCGCAACCGGTAATCCTTACCGCCGTCCACGTTAAGCACCTTGGTGTGCTGTTTGATCAACGCGATGGCCGGCAGGAAGCGGGCCCGCTGCAAACCGTCCCTGTAAAGCCCGTCCGGTTCAATATTGGATGTGGCCACCAGCGTCACGCCCTCATCGAACAGCGTTTCCATGATGGTGCCGAGGATCATGGCGTCGGTGATGTCAGTGACGAAGAACTCGTCGAAACACAGCACCCGATAGCGCTGGGCGAATTCGCGGGCGATGCTGGTAAGCGGGTTTTTCTCCCCCTGGCGGGCACGCATTTCCCGATGGATTCGTTGCATGAAACGGTGGAAGTGCATGCGCCGCTTTTCCTCGAACGGCAATGCTTCGAAGAACACGTCCATCAGGTAGGTCTTGCCGCGCCCGACCCCGCCCCACATATACAGGCCGGTTTCCGGCGTAGGCTTGCGCTTGCGCAGCCGACCCAGAAAACCACCGCCATGACGCGGCTTCAATAACCGGTGATAGAGCGCGTCCAGAGCCCGCACGGCCTCTTCCTGGGCGGCGTCATGCAGGAACTCCGGGCTGGCCAGATCGGCCTGGTACTTCTCTAGCGGCGTCATCGGTTGAACAAACTCAAACGGCCAGTGGACGGCGGCTCAATGTAGCGTTCTCATTGCCGGGAGACAAGCAACACGGGCGGCGATTCACGGCAACCGTGAGGCGGCGACGTCACGTAATTCCAACAGATGGCCGTGGAAGAAGTGGCCACTTTCGGGGAAACGGATCAGGTCCGGCGCCAGCGGTGTGGTCTCGACCCAGCGGAACACCTTCTCCACCGGAACCACTTCGTCGTCCTCGCCCTGCACCACCGTCACCGGGCAACCGACCGATTCGATCTCGTCGAAGGGGTAGTTGTGCACCGCCGGCGCCACCAGGAACAATGCCTTGGGCCCGCTGCCGTTGGCGGCCAGGATCTCGGCGCCACGGGCGGCCACGAAAGTGCCAAAGGAAAACCCGGCCAGCCAGAACGGTAATCCCGGGTAACGCTTGCTCAGCCAGTTGTGCACCGCCATCAGGTCCTCGGTTTCGCCAATGCCTTCACTGTAGGCTCCCTGACTGGCGCCGACACCGCGGAAATTGAACCGTACCACGGCGGCCTCCGCCTCGCGGGCGGCGCGGCTCAGCGTGGTGACGACCTTGTTGTCCATGGTGCCACCGAACAACGGATGAGGATGACAGATAATGGCGATCATCTTCGGGTTATCGATGGTCCCTTCTAGCACGGCCTCGAGTTTGCCTTCCGGCCCGTCCAGCAACAGCCGTTCCGAGCTCATGATTATCCTCCCGAATTCCTGGTGTAACGCGTGTGTTCACGCCGGTCCCTGAGACTGATCCGGCTCATGTTTTTAAATACCGGCGGCCGTTTACAGTTGGCGCCCGGGCGATGTCTGTGCTGCAATACGGCTTGATCCGGGTACGGCACCAAACCGCGCGGTCGTGGTTGTATGGTGCATGACAATGGTGGACGGCGCGAGCCGTGTGGAACGGAGCCGGTCCACCGGGTATCTGGTGCGCCATCCGGGTAGTAGGACCTGTTCAGGGTCGCTAGGAGTATGACATGGATATGCTGACAACCAATCTGATCTCATTCGTGGTGGGCCTGGTGCTGGGCGCCGGCCTGCTCTATTGGCTGCTGCCCGCGCGGCGCCAGTCCAGCCGCGTGCTGCGCGATCGTGATGACGCCCGTCAGGCGCTCAATCACTACCGGGATCAGGTGGATCATCATTTCCTGCGTACCGCCGAGTTGGTCAACGAACTGACCAACGCCTACCGAGCGGTGCATCAGCAATTGTCCGAGGGTGCCAGTGAATTGTGCAGTGAAGCGGGCCGTCAACGGGCCGCCGCCAAATCCCTGGATGCCGCCGGTGAACAGAACATGCCGGTATCACAGCCGCTGGATTACGCGCCCAAGGCCAAAGGAACCCTGGCCGAGGACTTCGGATTGCGCGCCAATCCGGACGGCCCGTTCGAGCCGGTCAACGTGGACGACAACGCCAAGCCGGCGAACTTCGTCGAGCCGCCGCGGGATTACGCGGACGTGGACAGCGAAAGCGATGACAAGAAAGCCTGAAACCCTTCGCGGCCGAGGCCACTTCCCACAGCAGCCTGGTAGCTCCTCCGTGGGAAGCGGCCTCGGCCGCGAATCAATTCTCGATAGCCTTCAAGCAGCCGATCAGCGGGCGGAATGCCCTGTCAGTTCCACCTTCACCTTCTCGTGGTCCTGCAGCCCTTCGTAGTAACGGCGCAGCACTTCCAGTACTTCCGGGCGGCTGAAGTTGTCCGGCACGTCGCCCCCTTCGCTCAGCAGCTTGCGCAGCTTGGTGCCGGAAACCAACACGCGGTCTTCCGCTTCGTGCGGACAGGTACGCATGGAAGCCATGGTGCCGCACTTGTCGCACCAGAAGGTCCAGTCGATTTTCAGCGGTTGGGTGATCAGCGCGTCATCGGCGATTTCATCGAAAATGTGATGAGCGTCAAACGGACCGTAGTAATCGCCCACACCAGCGTGGTCGCGGCCAACAATCAGATGGGAGCAGCCGTAGTTCTGACGGAACAGGGCGTGCAACAGCGCCTCGCGAGGCCCGGCGTAACGCATGTCCAGCGGGTAACCGGATTGCACCACGGTATTCTTCACGAAGTACTTGTCGATCAGGGTGCCGATGGCTTCCTGACGCACCTCGGCGGGGATATCACCGGGTTTCAGGTTACCCAGCAGGGAATGCACCATGACACCGTCACAGATCTCGATGGCGATTTTCGCCAGGTGCTCATGGGAGCGGTGCATCGGGTTGCGGGTTTGGAAAGCGGCCACGGTTTTCCAGCCTTTTTCCTCGAACATGGCGCGGGTTTCAGTGGGCGTCATGTAAATGCCGGCGTATTTGGTGGGGAATTCGCCCTGGCTGAATACCTTGACCGGACCGGCCAGATTGACCTCGCCCTGGGCCATCACCATCTTCACGCCCGGGTGCTCTTCATCGGTGGTCTTGAACACCTGCTGGCATTCGTGGGCCTTGTCGATGCCGTACTTCTCGGTCAGCGTCAGCACGCCCATGATCTCACCGGACTCGTCCACCAACGCCACGTCCTGCCCTTCATTGAGGCCTTCGGCGGTGGCCGCGTCAGTGGACAGGGTGATCGGGATCGGCCAGAACACACCGTTCGCCAGCGTCATGTTGTCACACACGCTCTGCCAGTCGGCTTTGCCCATGAAGCCGTCCAGGGGGGTGAAACCACCGATGCCGAACATGATCAGGTCACCCCGCTCCCGCGAGCTGAGTGTGATTTTCGGCAGGGTTTCAGCGGCTTGCAGTGCCTGCTCCCGCTCGGAGCCTTCCAGCAGCAGGATCTTCAGCGTATCGCTGCCATGCGGTTTCACCAGTTGTGACATGTTCACTCCCTAGAGGTCATTTTTTGGGCATTAACGGGCGCGGATTATACCGGCCAGCGGCGACGATCCTCCACCACTACTAAGAATATTACGTTTGAGTCTTATTCTATGGGGGCCAGGGATCATGATGACAGCCGTGGGAGGCCAGCTTGCTGGCGAAGAGGTTACGGACCTTCGCCAGCAAGCTGGCCTCCCACAGCGGCTAAAGAGCCGCGTGCTTTGTCTTTTCTCCGCCAACCGCCCACTGTCAATTATCAACTACCGCGGCACCCGGACCGGCACCGCCTGATTCTCCAGCAGGATTTCCGCCGGCAACCAGCCAGCGGGGTCGCCATCCGCCTGGATCGGCTCCGGGCCCAGTTTCGGCCAAGCCACCTCGCCCACCGGCCGGACGTCACTACCAGCCAGGTGCCGGGACACCTCCACGGTGACTTTCTCCGCGCTCACCGAAGCCACGCCGTCACGCCGTTCCAGCCGCCCCATCATCAGCGCCACCAAGCACCCCAACAGAAACCACACCCCGGAGCGCTGAAACAGCAGCACCTGCAGTTTGGCACGGGCGATGTTGGCCTGCCGGCTGAGGACGAAGCTGCCGCCGTAGTAGCGGCCATTGGTGATCACCGCGGAGAAACAGTCCAAAGGCCGGCCATCCACCGACACCCGGTAGCTCACTTTTCCGTAACGAGCCAGTTGCCGGATCATGCTGAGGGCATAAGCCAGCTTGCCGATCCGACGTTTCAGGATCAGGTCCACCTGATCGACCACCCAGGCGTCGTAACCCACTCCGCACATGACCATAAAGCGGCGACCGTTGAGCGTCGCCGGCGTCACCGGCAGGGATTGGCCAGCCAGCACCACTTCCGCCGCTGCTTCCGGACGGCGCGGCAACCCCAGTTCCTTGGCCAGCACATTGGCGGTGCCAATCGGGAACAAGCCCAGCGCCACGCCTGGGCGCAGCCCATTGAGGACCTCGTTGACGGTACCGTCGCCGCCGGCGGCGACCACGCAATCCCCCTGGTCTTCCAGCTCCCGCAGATAGCGAATCGCGTCCCCGGGGGCGCGGGTGTGATAGAGGCGAACGCGCGCGCCGCCCTGTTCCAGGGTGCGGATAAAATGCCGCAGCCGGCGGTCCCGGCCGCCGCCGGCGGTGGGGTTGAAAATGACGGTTATGTTCATGCTGTCCTGTACTGCATGCGCCCGGCGGGAATGGCACGCCATGACGAATCAGAAGGGGGCCTCAAACCGGATTGTCGATGTCAATGAAGGTGTGTTCCAGGCCGTATTCGTCCGCCAGCCATTCCCCCACGGCCAGCACTCCGTAGCGCTCGGTGGCGTGATGGCCGCAAGCAAAGTAATGAATGCCGGTCTCGCGGGCGAAATGGGTGGTCGGCTCGGAAATCTCGCCGCTCAGGTAGGCGTCCACACCCAGCGCCTGAGCCTGATCGATAAAGCCCTGGGCGGCACCGGTGCACCAGGCCAGGGTCTCGATCTCATCCTGGGTATCGCCGATATGCAGCACCTGGCGCCCCAGCACCGATTCCACGTGAGAGGCGAACTCGTCGGCGGTCATCGGCCCGTCCAGACGCCCCACGTTGCCGATCGGAAAACTGTCCCGTGGCTGCAGTCCGCCTTCCACCACCAGGCCCAGACGCCGCGCCAACTGCGCATTGTTGCCCAACTCGGGGTGGGCATCCAGTGGCAAATGATAGGCGAACAGGCTGATGTCATGGCGCAGCAGGCTCTGCAGACGCTGCTTCTTCATGCCGCGTACCCGGGCGTCCTCGTTCTTCCAGAAGTAGCCGTGATGCACCAGAATCGCGTCCGCTTCCTCGACAATGGCGGCATCGATCAGTGCCTGACAGGCGGTGACACCGGTGACCAGATGGCGCACCTGCTCGCGACCCTCCACTTGCAGGCCGTTGGGGCAGTAGTCCTTGAACCGGTGACTTTGCAGCTCGGTGTCCAGCACCGACAACAGACGGTCTCGTTTCAGCATGGGGCACCCTCCCGGGGATCGATTGGCGGCTTTTCCAGCAGCGACGCAGTGGCGCGCGGATCATCAACAGGCTCCAAAACAAGCTCATTCTACCGTTGATCTGCTACCATGAGCGCTTTATGGAACCAGCGCGGCGGCCCGCTCAGCCCGGCAAACTAGCCGGTTCGCCGGACCGGAGCAAGTTTCTCTCCGTTTCTCCACAACCGGTGCGCGCACCGAGGCAAAGAACGAGGCATTTTCATGGGGGCTGTAACTCGACTGATCCGTTTCCTCGCCTTACCGGTGCTCGCCGGTCTGCTGGTGGGATTCGGTGTGCTCTGGTGGCATCAGCAGGGCCCGGGCTCCGCGCGCGGCCAGGGCGCCCCCAGCCCGGACAGCTACGCCAGCGCGGTCAACCAGGCGGCGCCGGCGGTGGTGAACATCTACACCACGCAGATCGTCTCCACCGGTGCCATTACCCAAGACCCTCTGTTCAACCGTTTCATGGAACGGCCCCGCCGGGAACGCGCCCTGGCCAGCCTGGGTTCCGGTGTAATCGTCGCCGATGACGGCTACATCCTCACCAGTTATCACGTGATCCGGGATGCCGACGAGATCCTGGTGTCGCTGCGCGACGGCCGGGATGCCCCGGCCCGGGTGGTCGGCACGGATCCCGAAACGGATCTGGCGCTGCTGCAGATCGCTCTGGAGGATTTGCCGAAAATCGAACTGAACGGGCCGGACCAGGTGACCGTCGGCGATGTGGTGCTGGCCATCGGCAACCCGCTGGGGGTGGGCCAAACCGTGTCCATGGGTATCGTCAGCGCCACCGGCCGCAGTCATCTGGGTATCGCCACATTCGAGAACTTCATTCAGACCGACGCCGCCATTAACCGCGGCAACTCCGGTGGCGCGCTGATCGATACGCGCGGCCACCTGATCGGCATCAACACGGCGATTCTGTCCTCCACTGGCGGCTGGCAGGGTATCGGTTTCGCCACTCCCGCGTCCATTGCCCGCGAGGTAATGTCGGATCTGATCGAACATGGCCGGGTGATTCGTGGCTATCTCGGCGTCACGGTACAGGACATCACCCCCAATCTGGCGGAGACCTTCGGCATGGACCGGGTAGCCGGCGGCGTGATCACCCAGGTAGTGGTGGACAGTCCGGCCAATCAGGGGGGGCTGCAACCCGGTGACGTGCTGATCGGCATCGACGGTGAGACCATGAAGGACGGCTACGAGGCCATGAACCGCATCGCCGGTACCGCTCCGGACACCAAGGTGACGCTCAACGTGATCCGCAACCGCACTCGCATGGATGTGGACGTCACCATCGGCACCCGGCCGGCGGCGGAGGGCTAACACCGATTCGCTGCCAAGGCAGCTTCCCACAGCGGCTCCGTAGCGCCCTCTGTGGGAAGATGTCCGGGCGGCGCTCCGCTTGGCAGCGAATCCGCCCCCTAGCATTCCCACCTGCCGCCTAGCGCGGCAGGCCTTCCACTCCGAGCAAATCCATATCGGTGGGATAACGCAGCTGGAAGCCATGCTCCAGGCGCGTCTCCTTGTCCGCGGACACGGTGCGTTCCCAGGCCATCAGCCCCTTGATATCGCGGACGTTGCTCTGATCCGGTTCGGCCCCGGTGGCCTCCAGCTTGATGCGATCGTCATTGGGCACCGGTTGACGGTCGTACAACACCACGTCCACGGGCCTATCGTAGCTCGAGGACACGGTGATGCCGCGCGTCACCGTAAGCGTGTTCTCCTTGCTGATCAGGCCGGCTTCGCCCCGGCTGGCGGGTTCGGTGACCACTTCCACCCGCAACCGGGGGTCGTCACCAAAACTCATCCGCACCGTTTCTCCGAGTTGAATGCCTGCCGCGCGGCCGTAGCTGGAGAGTCGCTGCCCGTCACGCAGCACCGTCACCTGACCGCTCAGCCAGGGCACGCCGCTGCTGTTTTTCCACTCCCCCACCAACAGCACCGCGGGTTGTTGCCACAGGTAGCTTTCGCGGCTCAGGGTCACCGGTACCACCGCATCCTGATAGGCGATACGGGCGGTGCTGCCATCGCTGGCCAGGGACAGCGGCGCGTCCAGTGGCACCCGCATATCAAACCCGTGGGCCACCGGCTGCGGTGTCGGGGCCGGGGCCGCGGCGCCCTTCTTAAGGCTGGAACTCGCCATATCCGCCATTTCCGCCACGGGCTCCGCCATCACCGCCCGTGCGAAACGGTCGCGCTCCGGGCGCGGCCGGGCCAGACCGACAATCCACGGCGTCGGCTCCGGTAATGACCGGTATCCCGACGGCAGCAGCCCCAGAGTGGCTTTGACATCACGCCAATCCTCGCCGGTGCCATTGCGAACCTCGGCGTAGGCGTTCAGGGCGATCTGTTCGGCACCACTGTTCAGGTTGGCTTGCAGTTGATTGCTCCAGCCGGCCTGGTGGGTGTAGTAGCGCAAGGCCAGATCGGCGGTGCCGGCCTGCTCGGCGACCAGATCCACCACCAGCACCTGGCGTTGCTGCTGTTGCTGGCCCAATTGTAAGCGTTGCTGTTGCAGCGCTTGCAGTTGCCGTTGCCAGTCCGGCCGTTGCGCCGCCCGCTCATTGATCGCGGTCTGGCGCTGATTCACCGCTTCACGGATCTGGGCCCAGGCACTGGACCACTTTTCCACCGGTACTTCGCCGTACAGCGCTGGCCCTTGCGGCGCCTGTCCGAGCAGGGATTGCAACTGCTGAATCTGCTCCTGATCGAGTCGGTCGGCGGTGCCGGCTTCCTGGAGGCGGCGCTCCAGCGCGGCGATTTGTTCATCCAATGCCTGGCGGCGCTCGGAAACATCCTCGGCGTTACTTTCCCGGCGGCGCTGGACGCCTTCAAGCAGTGCCCCGTTGACCTCGAGTTGCAGGCGGTCCAGATCCAGTTCCGGCAAGCCGGAAATGATCAGTTGATGCTGTCCGGCCGGCAATGACTGGCGTAACGAACGGGTCAGTTCGGCCTGAGCGGGAAACAACACCACCTCGGTAACCGGAGCGGTGACGGGGAAGACCGCGGCAAGCGCCGCGGGAGGACACAGGCCCGCGACCAACGCGGGCAACAGCAGGCGTCTCATCATGGCGTCCTTGTATGACTAAACGAGAGTATGACTAAACGAGAGTATGGCTAAACGTCTCTATGACCAAACAGGGTGATGTCTGGCAGGTTATAGCAACCGGTCCAGCGCGGCCACCAGTGTCTGGTTCTGCTTCGCGTTGCCGATGGTGATGCGCAGATAATCGGCGATGCGCTCGGGCTTGCCGAAGTGCCGCACGATCACACCCTGCTCGCGCAGGCCGCGGGCCAGATCGGCGCCGCGATGATCGGGGTGGCGGGTAAAGACAAAGTTGGCGGCGGAAGGCAGGGTGTCGAAGCCACGCTCGGCCAACTGTCCAGTCAACCAGTCGCGCTGCTCCATCACCTGGTCCCGCCCCTGGCGGAACCAGGCGTCGTCCTCGAAAGCCGCCTTGCCGGCGGCGACCGCCAACCGGTCCAGCGGATAGGAATTGAAGCTGTCCTTGATGCGGGTAAGCCCTTCGATCAGTGCTTCGTCCCCCACCGCCAGGCCGATACGCAAGCCGGCCAGGGAGCGTGACTTGGACAGGGTCTGGGTCACCAGCAGATTCGGATAGCGATCGATCAAGGCGATGGCACTGTCACCACCGAAGTCGATATAGGCTTCGTCCACCACCACCACCGACTCGGTGTTGCGCCGCAGCAGCGCCTCGATGTCCGCCAGCGGCAGCAAGCGGCCGGTGGGCGCATTGGGGTTGGGGAAGATGATACCGCCATTAACGGCATCGTAATCGGTCAACCGGATGGACAGGTCACCCTGGCCCAACGGCACGGTTTGGTAATCAATGCCATACAACCCGCAATAGACCTTGTAAAAGCTGTAGGTAATGTCGGGGAACAGCAACGGCCGGGACTGGCGAAACAGCCCCATGAATATGTGCGCGAGCACTTCGTCGGAGCCGTTACCGACAAACACCTGCTCCGGCTTGACCCGATAATAGTCGGCAATGGCCTCGCACAGCTCGGTGCTGCGCGGATCCGGGTACAGGCGCAGACGATCATCCGCTTGCGCCCGGATAGCGTCCAGCACTTTCGGCGAGGGCCCCAGCGGGTGCTCGTTGGTGTTCAGCTTGACCAGATTGGCCATCTTCGGCTGTTCACCGGGCACATAGGGCGCGAGATCGCGAACGAACGGACTCCAGAATTTGCTCATAACCCATCGCGGTCGCTGGACCGCTCCTACGGTGCGTTGATCCTGTCATGGGAGCGGACCGGGCCACTCCCCACGACGTTAATCCTTCTTGATGCGGTATTCGGCGCTGCGCGCGTGAGCGGTCAGACTCTCGCCGCGAGCCAGAGCGGAAGCAATGCGCCCCAACTCGTTGGCGCCCTCCGGCGAGCAGCCGATCAACGAACTGCGCTTCTGGAAATCGTACACGCCCAGCGGTGAGGAGAACCGGGCGGTGGCGCTGGTCGGCAGCACGTGATTGGGGCCGGCGCAGTAGTCCCCCAATGCCTCCGGCGTATGACGGCCGAGAAAAATGGCGCCGGCATGGCGCACCTTGCGCGCCCAGCTCTCGGCATCGTCCATGGACAATTCCAGGTGCTCGGGACTGACGCGATTGACCACGTCCAGGGCCTGATCCAGATCCGCCACCTGAATCAGGGCGCCCCGATTGGCCATGGAAGTGCGGATGATGCCTTCCCGCTCCAGGGTCGGCGCCAGGCGATCCATGGCGGCGTCCACCCGCTTGAGGAATTCCGCGTCCGGGCTGACCAGAATCGACTGCGCTTCCTCGTCGTGTTCGGCCTGGGAAAACAGATCCATGGCGATCCACTCGGGATCGGTTTTGCCGTCGCACACCACCAGAATCTCGGACGGGCCGGCGATCATGTCGATGCCCACCTTGCCGAATACCTGGCGCTTGGCTTCCGCCACATAAATGTTGCCAGGCCCGACGATCTTGTCCACCGCCGGCACCGTTTCCGTGCCGTGGGCCAGGGCCGCCACGGCCTGGGCGCCGCCCAGGGAAAAGAAGCGCTCGACGCCGGCCACCGCCGCCGCCGCCAGCACCACATCGTTCAACTCGCCATCCGGCGCCGGGCTGACCATGACGATCTCGCCCACTCCGGCCACATGGGCCGGCAGCGCATTCATCAGCACCGAGCTGGGATAGGCGGCCTTGCCGCCGGGCACATAAATGCCGACCCGGTCCAACGGCGTGACTTGCTGACCCAGCAGGGAACCGTGCTCGTCCCGATACTGCCAGGAGTCCTGCTTCTGCTTTTCGTGGTAGGCGCGCACCCGATCGGCGGCGGCCCGCAGAGCGTCCCGCAGTTCGGCGGGAATGCGCTCCAGGGCGGCCAGCAACTGCTCCCGATCCACGGTCAGTTCGGCCATGGACGTCACCTGCCGGCGGTCGAACCGGTTGGTGTACTCGATCACCGCTTCGTCGCCACGCCGGGCCACATCCCCGAGGATGCCACGCACACGCTCGGCGACTTCCTCGTCGCGTTCGTCCGACCAGGCGGTGAGCGCGGTCAGGCGCTCGACGAAATCGCTGTCGCCGGCGTCCAGCCAGTTGGTTTTCATGTCATTACTCCCGTCGCGCCGCCACCGCTTTCGCCACCTGATCCAGGATCTCCTGAATCTGGCCGTGGCGGGTCTTCATGCTGGCCCGGTTGACCACCACCCGGGAAGAAATAGTGGCGATCATTTCAGTGGGTTCAAGGCCATTGGCGCGCAGGGTGTTGCCGGTATCGACGATGTCCACGATACGGTCCGCCAGCCCCACCAGCGGCGCCAGTTCCATGGCACCGTACAGTTTGATCACCTCCGCCTGGCGGCCCTGCTGGGCAAAGTAGCTTTTCGCCACATTGACGAACTTGGTCGCCACTCGCAGGCGGCCGCTCACTGGCGGCGCGTCCTTGAGTGCCGCCACCATCAGCTTGCAGCGGGCGATCTCCAGGTCCAGTGGCTCGAACAGACCGTCCGCGCCGTGCTCCATCAACACGTCCTTGCCGGCCACGCCGATGTCGGCGCCGCCATGCTGCACGTAGGGCGGCACGTCGGTGGCGCGAATAACGATGATCTTCACGTCTTCGCGGGTGGTGTCGAAGATCAGTTTGCGCGAGGCGGACGGATCCTCGGTCATTTCAATGCCCGCCTCTTTCAGCAGAGGCAGCGTGTCTTTGAGGATACGGCCCTTGGAAAGGGCAATGATCAGCGGTTTCTGGCTCATGGCTTCACGGTCAGGAGGGGACACGACGAATGGTCGCCCCCAGGGATTGCAGTTTTTCCTCGATGCACTCATAGCCCCGGTCGACGTGGTAGATCCGGTCCACCAGGGTATCGCCCTTGGCCACCAGGCCGGCGATCACCAGGGAAGCAGAGGCGCGCAGGTCGGTGGCCATCACCGGAGCACCGGTCAGCGACTCGACACCACGACAAATGGCGGTATTACCCTGCACTTCGATATGGGCGCCCATGCGATTCAGTTCCTGCACGTGCATGAAGCGGTTCTCGAACACCGTCTCGACGATGGTGCCGGTGCCTTCGGCCACCGTGTTCATGGCCATGAACTGGGCCTGCATATCGGTGGGCATGGCCGGATAAGGCGCGGTGCGCAGACTGATCGCTTGCGGCCGCCGGCCCTCCATATCAAGGCTGATCCAGTCCTCCCCCGTTTCGATCAAGGCGCCGGCCTCACGCAGTTTCTGCAACACCGAATCCAGCAGGGCCGGATCGGTGTTCTTGGTCTTGATCCGGCCACCGGTGATGGCGGCGGCGATCAGGTAGGTGCCGGTCTCGATACGGTCGGAGATCACGTCATGGTGACAGGCGCCCAGCGAGGCAACCCCTTCCACCACGATGGTATCGGTACCCGCGCCGGTGATCTTGCCACCCATGCGGTTGATGAAATTGGCCAGATCCACCACTTCCGGCTCCCGCGCGGCATTCTCCAGCACCGTGGTGCCTTCGGCCAGGGCGGCGGCCATCAGCAGGTTCTCGGTGCCGGTCACGGTCACCGTATCCATGACGATGCGGGCGCCCTTGAGGCGGCCCTGAACCTGGGCGGAGATGTAGCCGTTCATCACCTCGATCTCAGCGCCCATGGCTTCGAGCCCCTTGAGATGAATGTCCACCGGCCGCGAGCCGATGGCACAACCGCCGGGCAGGGACACCTCGGCGCGACCGAAGTGCGCCACCAACGGTCCCAGTACCAGAATCGAGGCGCGCATGGTTTTCACCAGCTCATAGGGCGCGGTGAATTCGCGGATACCGGTGGGGTTCACCGCCACGTTCATGTGGTCATCCAGCACCACATGCACTCCCATCCGGCCAAGCAGCTCGATCAGGGTAGTGACGTCCTGCAAATGCGGCAGGTTACCTACGGTGACGGTCTCGTCGGCCAGCAAGGTGGCGGCAAGAATCGGCAACGATGAGTTCTTGGAGCCGGAAATGCGGATCTCGCCGTCCAGGCGCTGTCCACCGGTAATCTTCAGTTTGTCCATGCGGATCTCTTAGAGCCTGTTGATAAAGGCAAATGGCGGGCCGCCCGGGGCTCAGGCCAACCCCATCTTCTGGGCTTTTTCCCACTCGGCCCGGGTATAGGTCTGGATGCTTACGGCGTGAATGGTGCCGTCGGCGATTGCCTGGTTAATGCAGCCATAGACCAGTTGCTGCTTTTTCACCGGCATCAGGCCTTCGAAGGCATCGGACACCACGCGGATCAGGAAGCGGTCACCGCCGCCGTCCACCGCCACCTCGGCATCGTCGAAGCCGGCTTCCACCAGCGCCTTCACGTCTTCCGGATTCATGGGAGCTCCTCATTCGAATGAACCGGCAATAATACGCGACGGCGCGGGGCCTTGCCATGCCGGCCCCGCGGCGGTAGACAATCAGAAAGGCGGGAATCAGTTGACGTTGGCCTTGTTCTCGACCTCGTCGGCCACATCGGCGGCGGACCAGTTGGCGATGACCGTGTCCATATCATTGTGCTGTTGCATGGACTGGGCGAACTGCTGCTTGTAGACCTGGCTCAGATCAAGCCCATTGACATAAACATTGACCACACGCCACTGGCCACCGTCCAGGAACAGGGTAAAGAAGATCGGCACCACCTGGCCTGAGTTGGTGGAGAACTCCATGCGCACGCGCGCATAGTTGCCACGGCGGTCTTCCTCGCGCAAAGGCAGGACTTTCATCTTCTGGCCGTCGTACAGTGTTACCCCGGAGGCGTAAGTGTTCACCAGACTGTTCTCGAACACCTCCAGGAAACGGTACTTCTGATCCCGGGAGGCCTGGTCGAAATAATCCCCCATCACCACTCGGGTAATCCGCTTGAAGTCCACCAGATCGCCCAGTTCCTCGCGCACCAGTTCGCGGGCGTACTGGGGGTCGTTGTTGAGCTTCTGGCGCTCCCCATCGATGCGCTTGGTCATGCGCTCGACAGTTTGCTCCACCAATTTGCGCGGATCCTGCTCCGCTTGCGCCAGGCTGGCGGTCAACAGCAGCAACAAGGCCGCCATCATGGAAAACAGTTGTTTAGGATAAGTCATGCGCTCGCTCCCTGGTCATTCGGTGATCCGGCATTGATGGTCCCGGCAAACTCACCGCATCCTACACGCGCGGGTTCCGCGCGCGCCACGGCTCTTGCTCGATTTGACGGCTTTTGACAACGGAGGTTCCATGCTTACTGCCCTTTTGGCCAGCCTGATCGCCCTGGCAGTACTTTCCTGGAGCGCCGACCGTTTTGTCACCGGCGCCGCCGGCCTGGCCCAGGCTTTCGGGCTGTCCCGGGCACTGGTGGGTCTGACGCTGGTCGCCTTCGGCACCTCGGCGCCGGAAGTCCTGGTCTCCGCCACCGCCGCCCTGAGCGGAAGTTCCGCCCTTGGCGTGGCCAATGCGCTGGGTTCAAACATCGCCAATCTGGGACTGGTGCTCGCACTGACTCTGCTGTGGCGCCCCGTGCCCTGCCCCGACCACAGCCGCCGGCAGGTGCTGAGCGCTTGCTTGCTGGTCACGGCCCTGGCCGGAGTGGTGCTGATCGACGGCCACCTGACCCGCACCGACGGCGTGGTCCTGCTCCTTGGCCTGGCGACGCTGGCACTGATAACGTGGCACCGCAAAACATCACCACCACAGCCGCCACCGTCACAACGGGATCGGAGCCGGCGTCACGACTTGCTGCTGTTTCTTGGTGGTTTGGTGCTGCTTCTGATCAGCGCCCGGACACTGGTCTGGGGCGCCACGGAAGTAGCCCGGCAGATGGATGTCGGCGAAGCCCTGATCGGCCTGACCCTGGTGGCGCTTGGCACCAGCCTGCCGGAACTGGCCACCTGCCTGGCGGCCACCCGTCGCGGGCACGGCGATCTGGCCCTGGGCAATGTGCTCGGCTCCAACATTCTCAATTTGCTGATGGTACTGCCGATGCCCGCCCTGCTTGGCCCCGGCGCACTGGCCGATCCCGCTCTGCTGGATCGCGACTACACGACACTGGTACTGCTGACCCTGATCATGACCTTCGGCATGGCGCTGGCGGTGCGCCGCCCTCTGGGGCGTGGCACCGGTCTGGCACTGTTCGGCGGATACGCGGTCTATTTGACGGTGCTCTGGCGCAGCCTGATGGATGCCGGTGTATAATCGGCGGCTTCATCAGGCTCCGCCGACAAATCCTGGCAGCGGACCGGGCCGCGACCGTGAAGGGAGATTCCATGCCTTACAACTTCATCGCCACCGCGCGCCGTGTACTGGACGAGGAAGCCCAGGCGGTGGCCGCGCTCAGTGCGCGCGTGGATAAGGATTTCGAAAACGCCTGCGAGCGCCTGCTCGCCTGCACCGGTCGCATCATCGTCACCGGCATGGGCAAAAGTGGCCATATCGGCACCAAGCTGGCGGCCACCCTGGCCAGCACTGGCAGCCCGTCGTTTTTCGTGCATCCGGGCGAAGCATCCCATGGCGATCTGGGCATGATCACCAGTGAAGACGTGGTGCTGGCACTCTCCAACTCCGGCGAGACCCAGGAAGTGCTGACCATCATCCCGGTGATCAAGCGCAAAGGCAGCGGGCTGATCAGCATGACCGGCCGCCCGGAATCCTCCCTGGCCCAGTTATCCGATGTTCATTTGAACGTGGCGGTTAAGGAAGAGGCCTGCCCGCACAATCTGGCGCCCACCTCCTCCACCACCGCCGCTCTTGCCATGGGCGATGCCCTGGCCATAGCGCTGCTGGAGGCGCGCGGGTTCACCCCGGAGGATTTCGCCCTCAGCCATCCCGGCGGCAGCCTGGGACGCCGGTTGCTGCTCAAAGTGGACGATGTCATGCACGGCGAGGAACAGTTGCCGGTGGTCAACGCCAGCACCCCACTGACCGATGCGCTGCTGGAAATGACCCGCAAGGGCCTGGGCATGACCACGGTGGTGAACGACGACGGCAAACTGATTGGCATCTTTACCGATGGCGATCTGCGCCGCACTCTGGAGAAAGGCGTCGATGTCCGTGTCGCCGGCATTCGCGACGTCATGTCACCACGCCCGGTCACCATCCAGCCTGGCCGTCTGGCGGCGGAGGCATTGCAACTGATGGAGACGCGCAAGGTGAACGGTCTGATCATTTGTGATGACCAGCAGCGTCCGATCGGCGCACTCAACACCCAGGATCTGCTGCGCGCGGGGGTAATGTAATGACGCTCGGGGTAAAACCGGAACAGGCTCTGCGCCTGCGCCTGATGGCTTTCGACGTGGATGGCGTGATGACCGATGGCCGCCTCTATTACGGTCCGGATGGCGAGATACTGAAAACCTTCAGCACCCTGGATGGCCATGGGCTGAAAAAACTGGCGGCCAGTGGCGTGACCCTGGCCATCATCACCGGCCGCGACTCCGCCATGGTGGCCCGCCGCGCCCGGGACCTGGGCATCAAGCACGTGATCCAGGGCCGCGAGGACAAAGGCGTGGCCCTGTCCGCGCTGGCACAACAGCTCGGCCTGAGCGCCGCCGAGATCGGTTACATGGGCGACGATGAACCCGACGTGCCGGCACTGGAATGGGCCGGACTGGGCTTCGCCCCGGCCAACGCCCACGCGGTGGCCCGCACCGAAGCCCGTGGTGGCGAAGGGGCGGTGCGGGAAGTGTGTGACAGCCTGCTGCGACTGCGGGAGGGGCAGTGAGACGGCCCGGCCTGCTCAGCGCCAGCGGCGTCATTCTGCTGGGATTGATCGTGATGATGACGCTGCATGAGTGGGGCAACCCGCTGGAGGGCGACAACGAAGCGTTCCTCAGCGCGCCGGCCATCACCGCCGAAAACATCGTTGCCCGCCAGTTCAATCGCGACAGCGGCGAGGTGGAATACCGGCTTCTCGCCGACAACCTGGAACAATACGAACGTGAAGCGCTGACGCTGCTCACCGGCCCGGACCTGAGTCTGAACAACGGCAACAACCAGTGGACCATCCAGGCGGACAATGGTGAAGTACGCGACAACGGTGACCTGATCGTGTTCGAAAACAATGTCGAGGCGGTCAGCAAGAACAACGGCGTCACCCTCGACACCCGGGAGCTGCACTACCTGAGCCGCGATCGCCAGGTTTCCGCCCCGGACACCGTCACCATGCGACACAGCGAAGGCAGCACCCGGGCGGGCAGCATGGACGCGGATCTGGATACCGGGCGCATGACTCTCAAGCAAGGAGTAGTAAGTGAATTCAAAGGACCCAAGCCCTAACGGTCCGGTGCACGGCCCACTGCGCCGCCTGCGCGTGGTCATGGCCGCCGCCCTCCTGGTCCCGGCACTGGCCGTGGCCCAGTCCGGCGCCGAAGGCCCGGTGGAGGTCAGTGCCAACCAGGCCGTGTTCGAACGGGACGCCGGCACTGGCGTATACCGGGGCGACGCCGAACTGATTCAGGGCAACCGCAAACTCAACGCCGACGTCTTGCGCCTGTTCACCGAGAATGAGCAACTGGTGCGAGTGGAAGCCACCGGCAGTCCAGTGCGCATGCGCGAAGGCAAGGACCTGAACGCCCACGCCGACAAGCTGGTTTACGACCTCAAACGCCGCCGCCTGATCCTCACTGGCAACGCCTATGTGCAGCATCAGGGCAATACCTTCGAGGGCGCACGGGTGGAATACGACCTCAACTCCCGGCGCATGGACGCCAGCAGCGAGGGCGACAAACGGGTGCGGCTGGTGATTCCGGCCACGAACGCCTCCCAGGCACAGAATGGCGACGACGAAACGTCGCAAAGCAAGCAGACCGGCCAGGATCAGGGCGATGACAATACCCAATCGCCCACCAGCGAAACCCCGGCCTCCACGCCGGCGAGCCCCCCCAGCAACACGGAGAGCCCCTGACCATGGCGAAACTGAATGCCCGCCAACTGGCCAAAAGCTACAAGGGGCGCCGGGTCATCGAGGACGTCTCCCTGGAGGTGGAAGCGGGCCAGATCGTCGGCCTGCTGGGCCCAAACGGTGCCGGCAAGACTACCTGTTTCTATATGATCGTCGGGCTGGTGGAAGCGGACGCCGGGCGCATCGAGATCAATGGTGAGGACATCACCCACCTGCCCATGCACGGACGCGCCAAGCGTGGCATCGGCTATCTGCCCCAGGAGGCGAGCATCTTCCGCCGCCTGACCGTCGAGCAGAACATCATGGCGATCCTCGAAACCCGCAAGGAACTGAGCAAAACCGAGCGCGAGCAGGAACTGAACAACCTGCTCGAGGAATTTCACATTACCCATATCCGCGACAGCATGGGCATGAGCCTGTCCGGCGGTGAGCGGCGGCGGGCGGAAATCGCCCGTGGCCTGGCCACGGACCCGGCGTTCATTTTGCTGGATGAGCCGTTCGCCGGGGTGGACCCGATCTCGGTGAATGACATCAAGGGCATTATCCGCCACCTCAAGGATCGCGGCATCGGCGTGCTGATCACCGACCACAACGTGCGCGAAACGCTGGATATCTGTGATACCGCCTATATCTGCAGCGCCGGCCACATCATCGCCGAGGGCGATTCCCAGACCATCCTCGGCAACCAGCAGGTCCGCGACGTCTATCTGGGTGCGGACTTCCGGCTTTGACTTATCAGGAGAACCGCTGGCGCCCCATAAATTGCTGGCACGCTTACACGCAACACGCTGGCACGCCAAGTCCAAGACCTGAAAATGTCATGCCGGACTTGATCCGGCATCGCCCTCCGGCAACACCCGGCATTTGGAGCCGCCATCCATGGCGGCCGCCCCCACAATCGCGGGACACCAGTGACTCTCTTCATACTGGAAGGAACCACGATTCTCCTTACTCTTTTTCAATTGCAATTTCAACATTGGCATACATATTGCTTAAATGGATTGCTAAGCGTTGAAAGACGCTGCTATTCTGCCGCCTTGGCGATTCACCAGACCACCAAGGCAGTATGAAACCGAGTCTACAACTCCAGATCGGCCAGCAACTCACCATGACGCCGCAGCTGCAACAGGCGATTCGCTTGCTGCAGCTGTCGACGCTGGACCTGCGCCAGGAAATCCAGCAGGCCGTGGAAACCAACCCCCTGCTGGAACTCGAGGAGGGAGGCGAAACCTATACCGAGGATGACTCCCCCGCCGACGAGGATTGGGAAGCGGAGGAAATGGACCTCGAACGGGACCAGGCCCTGGACGATCTGGTGGAAGGGCCGGTGGAGAGCGACAGCGAATGGGACGACCTCTATGTGGGGCAGTCCGGTTCCGGCTCGGGCAGCGGCGAAGACGATGACGCCGACGCCTGGCAGCAGCGCCACGTCGCTCCGGTCACCCTGCAGGACCATCTGCTCTGGCAACTCAATCTCAGCCCGATGAGCGACCGGGACCGCGTCATCGCCGGTATCCTCATCGACGCCCTCGACCACCGCGGCTACCTGTCCCTGCCCCTGGATGATGTGATCGGCACCGCCGAGCGGCAAATCGCCGACGCCGATGATCCGGTGGAGGAAGACGAAGTGGTGGCGGTCCTGCATCGGCTGCAACAATTCGACCCGGTCGGTGTGGCCTGCCGTGACCTGGCCGAGTGCCTGGGCGTGCAACTGCGACAGCAGGCCGCCGACACGCCACACCTGGACACCGCCACTGCCCTGCTTGAGCACCTCACGCTATTGGAGAAGCACGACTATGCCGGGCTACGCCGGGCCATGGGGGTGACGGAAGGCGAACTCCTCGATGCCCTGGCGCTGCTGCGCACCCTGGACCCCGCCCCGGGCGAACACATCGGCGGCGAAGTGGCGGAATACGCGGTGCCCGACGTGGTGGTGCGCCCTTTCCGTGGCGGCTGGCGGGTGGAACTGAACGAGGAGGTACTGCCCAAGGTCAACCTGAACGCCCAATACGCCCGTCTGGCCCGCCGCACCGAGGGCGAGGACGGCCAGTACCTGCGCAACTGCATGCAGGAGGCACGCTGGTTCCTGAAAAGCCTGCAGAGCCGTAACGACACTTTGCTGAAGGTGGCGCGCCGCATCGTCGAGGTGCAGCAGGACTTCTTCCACTATGGCGAGGAAGCCATGAAACCGCTG
This sequence comes from Alcanivorax xiamenensis, assembly GCF_009846745.1. Lineage (NCBI taxonomy): Bacteria > Pseudomonadati > Pseudomonadota > Gammaproteobacteria > Oceanospirillales > Alcanivoracaceae > Alcanivorax > Alcanivorax xiamenensis. Next base: position 141,896 of record NZ_AQPF01000002.1, read on the forward strand.
GTGCTGGCCGATATCGCCGAGGCGGTGGAAATGCACGAATCCACCATCAGCCGGGTCACCAATCAGAAGTTCATGCTCACCCCCCGCGGGGTGTTCGAGCTTAAATATTTCTTTTCCAGTCACGTGGACACGGAAGGCGGCGGTGAATGTTCTTCCACCGCCATTCGTGCCATCATTAAGAAGCTGGTCGCCGCCGAGAACCCTCGCAAGCCGCTCAGCGACAATAAGCTGGCCAGTTTGCTTAATGAGCAAGGGATCAAGGTGGCGCGCCGGACCGTCGCCAAGTATCGAGAGGCGATGCGAATCCCGTCTTCCAGCGCTCGCAAACGCCTGGTTTGACGACGCGGGAAACGGCTTGTAACCCGGGCCTGGGGCCAGGGTTAAATAACGAGGCAAAGGAGCCAGCTATGCAAATCAACATCAGTGGCCATCACCTGGATATCACCGAAGCCCTTCGTGACTATGTGGACGACAAGTTTTCCAAGTTGGAACGGCACTTCGACCAGATCACCAGTATTCAGGTGATTCTGTCTCCGGAGCCGAAGACCCACAAGGCGGAATCCACCATCCACATTTCCGGCGCCGAAGTCTTCGCCACCGCCGAGGCTGGTGACATGTACGCGGCTATTGATGCCCTGACCAGCAAGCTGGATCGTCAGATTCTCAAACACAAGGAGAAGACCGTGAGCCGCAAGCACGGTCACTAAGCGGATCTATGCGAGTACGAGAACTCCTCACCGAGGACCGCACCCATAACGGTATCGAGGTGGGTAGCAAAAAACGTCTTCTGGATCAGGTTGCCGAACTGGCCGCGGCCAGTTGCGGCGACCTCGGAGCCCAGGAGGTGTTCGATGCACTGGTGGCCCGGGAGCGCCTGGGCTCCACCGGTATCGGTGAAGGTATCGCCATTCCCCACTGCCGACTCGGACGCTGCGAGCAGGCGGTGGGCCTGCTGCTGAAACTGGCCGAACCGGTGGACTTCGATGCCGTGGACGGCCGACCGGTGGATCTGGTGTTCGTTCTGCTGGTGCCTGAACAAAATCCCGAGCAGCACCTCAAGACCCTGAGCCACCTGGCCAACCTGTTCAACGACGAGGATTATCGGCGTGAACTGCGCCAGGCAATGGACGATCACCAGCTTTACATTACCGCCGTGGAGTCCGAGGCCGAATTGCGCCTGGCTTCATAAGCTACGACAGGGCCCGCGCGGCCGGTTTTCCCCGGCCCGGGCGTCTTTTGGGGGAAGAAAGCGGCAATCGCCATGAAACTGACCATTCTCAGCGGCCGGTCCGGATCCGGTAAAACCACAGCCCTACAGGCACTGGAAGACCATGGCTATTATTGCGTGGACAATCTGCCATTGGGTCTGCTGCCGCAACTGGCCGGGCAGTTGGATGATGAAGACCGGGTACTGGAGCGGGTCGCCGTCGGGGTCGATGCCCGCAACCTGCCGAGACAACTGCTGGCGTTCCCCTCCACCCTGGCGGAGTTACGCAAGCTGCAGGTGGAAACGGAAATCATCTTTCTCGACGCCGATCACGGCACCCTGCTCAAACGCTTCAGCGCCACTCGCCGCCCCCACCCGCTCAGCGGCGATGATCGCACCCTGGCCGACGCCATCGCCTATGAAGCCGAACTGCTCGCCGACATCCGTATGCGCGCGGACCTGGTGATCGACACCAGCACCCTGGATGTCCATTCCCTGCGCAACCAGATCCGTCAGCGGGTCGCCGGCCGCAATGTCCGCCTCTCGTTGCTGATCCAGTCGTTCGGTTTTAAGAATGGCTTACCCAACGACGCCGATTTGGTCTATGACGTGCGCATGCTGCCCAATCCCCACTGGCACGGTGATCTGCGCGCTCTGACCGGTCGCGACGACGAGGTGGCGGCCTTCCTGCAATCTCATCAGGAAACCGAAGATTTGATCGACGATATTTTCCAGTTCCTGGTTCGCTGGCTGCCCAGCTACGCCGCCAACGACCGCAGTTACGTTACCGTTGCCATCGGCTGCACCGGTGGCCGCCATCGCTCCGTGTATCTGGCCGAACAGCTGGCCCAGCGCCTGCGCAATAAAGCCATTCCCTTGCATGTGCGGCACCGGGAGTTGGAGGGATGATCGAGAAGGAACTCACCATCATCAACAAACTGGGGCTGCATGCGCGCGCCGCCGCCAAGGTGGTCAGTGTGGCGTCACGTTACAGCTGCACCATTCAAGTGCTTCATAACGAACGCCGGATCGATGCCAAGAGCATCATGGGCCTGCTCACCCTCGGCGCCGCCAAGGGCACCAGCCTCACGGTGCGGGTGGACGGCGATGATGAACAGCCGGCCATGGAGGAACTGACCGACCTGTTCGCCCGCCGCTTTGACGAAGCGGAATAAGTTCGCGGGAGCGGTCCACAGACCAGTGGCGTGCCATCTATTGGTCTTGGAGATATGAAATCGCGCTGTATTCGCTGCCAAGGCAGCTTCCCACAGAGAGCGCGACGGAGTTGCTGTGGGAAGCTGCCTTGGCAGCGAACAGGACGTCATTTCGCGTCTTTCTCCTCCCTCTGACTGCGCGCCCAGTTGATGACATAACTGCGGCTGACGCGATCGTGCAGAAGGTATCCTTTCAGGAACAGGTTCACCAGGATCACCACCTTGCTGGTCAGCGCATTGACCACCACGAACGCTATGACCCGCCATAAATTGTGCAGGAAGGGCAGCCGCTGAAACTCCCGATTCGTCACCCTGAGCCCGAGCATCCGTTTCCCCGGCGTCGCCTGCCTGGGCCCGGCCTCCATTACCAGCGCCATCAGCAAATAGGCCGGCACGACGAGCACCAGAAAGAAGCTCATGAACGACTCAATACGGATATCACCACCTGTTCCGTTGAAATCCGCCACCATGATGCTCACCACCCATATCGGCATGACCAGAAGCGCCGCCAGGACCAGCAGGTCGATGACGAGGGCGACCATGCGTAAGGTCATGCCGGTGAAATAAAGGGTTTCGGGTTTCGGCTCGGCGTTTGCCTGACGCGCCGGCGGCACCGTCTCCTTGCCGCCACGCAGCCCCCGCAATAACGCCTGGTCGCCGGAAGAGCTCGCGTCCAGGGGCGCCAACACCCGCTCCATGGCGGCATCACCAAAACGGGCCGCCAACAAACCACGACGCCCCTCCCAATCGAACAGGCTGTTCAAATAACCGAGAGTGGCCGCATCCAGAGGAGGTGTGCCCTCTTGCTGCCGCGACCGCTCCACCAGCCGGGCCATCAGGGCATCGCCCAAACCATGATGAAAGGCGCTGTCCAACATCCAGGGATTGCTGGCCAGAAAACGCCATTCCGTTTCCGCCGCCGGCTGCCCCTCCCGGTCCAGAAGAGCCTGGCACTGAATCAGCAGCCGTTCGTGCTCACGACTGGCCGCCAGCCGCTCGTCTTCTTCCGGCTCCCGTTCTTCCAGCTCCCGTGCCGCGGTCCAGGCCGGCTCCGGGTCCCGCGCCGGCGGGGGAGGCTGATCCAGGAACGCCGGCTCGGATTCCTCCGGTGCCACCAGCGGATCATCTGGAACCACCGACGCTGGCCATTCCGGCCTCTCTGGCGAAGGCGGCAGAGTCTCGGCGGCGGTGGCAACGGGCTTCCTTTCCGCTTGCTCCCCGGTTGCCGTTTCCGGCCCCGCATCAGCGGCACGGGCATGTTGCTCGGCAAGGCTCAGGGCACGTTTGTAGGCGGCGTGCAAAGCCTGGAATTGCCGTGGATGCTCATCCGGGCGCGTACTTTTCAGCAAGCGCGCGTAGGCACGCTTGATCGCCCGGGTATCCCCGGTGGCCTCGAGCCCCAGGACATGCCAGGGATCCATCAGAACCAGTCCTCACCTTCCAGACTGTCCAAGGCCTCCCTGAACTTCTTTTGAGCCCGGGCAATGTCCAGCGGATTCTGCCGATCCAGCACCTGCTCGAATCGGCCCATCAAGTCGGCGACCCACTCCCTGCGCTCCCCGAGGCTGGACTCATAAAGCCGCTCGCCACGGGCCAGCAGCGCCCGGTTCTCCTCACCGTCTCGAGGGTGGAACTTCAAGGCGGCCAGACGTTCCAGGGATCTCGCCTTGTCGTCCTCGCTCAAGGCTCCGGGCGTATGTTCGATCAACTGATAATAGGTCTTGCCGGTGGATTCAACTTTCACGTCCACCTCCAGAAGACCATTCATGTCGTAGCTGTAGCGGACGGTCACGCTTTCCTGTCCTCGTGGTCCTTTCGGCACGGCGACGCCCAACTCTCCCAGGTAGACATTCTTCTCCACCAGACGATTTTCGCCTTGATAGATGAGAATCTTCATCTTGGTCTGGTTGTCGGATGCGGTGGACAACTGCCGCTCGACGCTGATCGGTACCACGCTATTGCGTTCGATGATCGGCAGAAAGTAATCCCCCAGCTTGGGGTTGTCCTCGTTGACCACCCCCGTGCCGAGCGTGTAGGGGCAGACATCGGTAAGCACCACGTCATCCAGGCCCTCTCCCCGCTCCAGCAGACCGGCCTGAATAGCCGCCCCCATCGCCACGACCGTATCCGGGTCCAGATGACAGGATGGCAGCCGGCCGAACATCTTGCCGACGGTGGAGCGGAACAGGGCCAGGCGGGTGGACCCGCCCACCAGGACCACATCATCCACCTTGTCCGGGTGCAGACTGGCATCACGCAACGCCCGCTCAATCGGGTGCTTCACCCTCAGCAGCAGTGGCGTGACCACACCGGCGAACCATTCCGGCGTGACCTCATGAATCACTTCCCGGTCCCCCAGCTTGAGAGTGAGCGTCTGGGTATTACCCAGCCGGCGCTTGGCGCCTTCCATCTGCAAATACAGATTCTGCATGACACTGGCGGGCAGGCTGTCCCGACTCAGTTCATGCCGGGCCAGCACATCGTCGATCATGGCATCGACGAAATCCTCTCCGCCGAGAAAGTTGTCACCGGCGCTGGCGTGCACTTCCATCACACCATCGAAGAATTCCAGCAACGATACATCGAAAGTGCCGCCGCCCAGGTCGAGAATCAAAAACAGGCCTTCCTGCTTCTCGTGCAGGCCATAGGCCATGGCCGCGGCGGTGGGCTCATTGATCAGCCGTCGCACCGTCAACCCCGCCAGCTCCGCCGCCTGTTTGGTGGCGTGGCGCTGATTGTCGTTGAAATAGGCCGGCACACTGATCACTGCTTCCGTCACCGGCTCCCCCAAGTGCGCCTCGGCGTCTTCCTTGAGCGAACGCAATACCAGGGAAGACAGCTCCGTCGCACTGAAACGCTGATTGCCGAGAGTCACCTTGTGGTCGGTGCCCATGAGGCGTTTGAACGCGGCCACCGTTCGGTCGCTATGATGAATCAGCCGCTGACGGGCGGTGCGACCAACCATGATCTCTCCACTGGCATCCACGCCCACCACGGACGGTGTCAGCACGTCCCCCAGCCGATTGGATATCAACTCCACGCCTTGTCCGGTCCACACACCGCAGGCGCTGTTGGTGGTACCCAGATCAATTCCGACGATCGCCATGGCTGCTCCTTTCGCCATTCACGGCCTCAAACGAACGCCGGGCGGTATCAAACCGCCCGGCGAGAATCCCGGTGGCCAGCACCGGGCAATGTCATGCAGAGCGAATCAGACAGCGTCAGGCTGCCGCGGCGTGGCTTCGCCCAGTTCGAAGATATCGCGGAACGAACAGTAGATGGTGGCGGAATACAGCGCCATCAGTACCAACATCACCAACAGCATCACCACACCAAAGACGAACATCAGGATACCGCTGATCACGCCTTGTCCGAGCACTCCGGTAATCACTCCGACAATAATCGCCACCGCGATACCCAGCACCAGGAAAATCAGGAAGCCGATGATGCCGTACCACAGCAGGGGCAAAAAGTTGCGGAATACCGCGGTGAAGCTTTCCACCATGGCCGCGAACGCATTGCGGTGCCCGAAGAACACCAAAGGCACCTGGAACCAGATCGCCGCCATGTAGGGGATGATCAACAACAGAGAGACCAGGCCGAACAGAATCATCTTGGCGAAGCCAAAGGCCGGGTTCATCATGGGCGCGGCGTAGGGGTCGGAGAAGGAACTGAACATCATCATCAGTTCACTGCCATAGAACAGTGCGCCAAGAATGCCAATCAAAACAACGAAGACCAGCATCGCCACGATCTGCGCCAGACCGGCCATGAACAGCGGCCCGGTCTGATTGGAAAAGCCGACGAAAAGATCGCCGAAGGAAAACGTGTTTTGCTCAAGTACCCTGTGGGCAATGAAATACAAACCGACGATGAATACCGGCGCGAACAGGGTGGGAATGAACGTGCCGATAAACGGAATGAACGCGGTAATCAGACCAATGGCCATGAAAATCAGCATGAAGACAAAGGTGGCCAGTGCCCACATCAGCTTGTTCTGACTCACGATCCCCCAAGCCTGCGCCCACCAGGCGCCGCCGTTCCCCACCGGCCGCTTCCGTGCCTGCCCTACCGTTCCCGATCCCGCCTGTGTCACCAGCACGTCCGCGCTGGGTCCCTGGTATGGATTATTGGATTCCATAATGTATGCTCCTTGTCCTTGGTTAAGCCAAACAGTCAATAGTCATTCTGAAAGACGAAAAACTAGCGCCCGGCAACTTTCATGGGCGACAACAGTAACGAACCACAGTGGATATTCCCCCTTCGATCCACATCCGTGCCACTGCCCAGAATACCTCCGAACATGTCCTTCAGATTTCCGGCAATAGTAAACTCTTGCAGTGGTCTCTGTATAACACCGTTTTCCACCCAAAAACCCGCGGCGCCACGAGAATAGTCTCCTGTGACGAGGTTCACACCTTGTCCCATCACCTCGGTGATCAGAATTCCCGTTCCCAAACGGCGCAACAAGGCTTCCCGGCTTTCCCCGGTGTCGCTCAGAATGACGTTATGTACTCCTCCTCCGTTACCGGTAGGTGACATTCCCAGCCGGCGGGCCGCATACAGCCCCAGCGCATAGCCTTTAAGCTCACCGTCCTCGATGAAATCCTGATCCCGGGTGGGCAGACCGTCGCCGTCGAAGGGGGTGGAACCATTACCCGCCGGCATCAACGGCCGTTCTCCCAAACGGAATCCTTCCGGCAGCACCCGGGAACCGAGCGCGTCACACAGAAAAGAGGCGCGCCGATACAGCGAGCCTCCGCTGATAGCGCCAATTAAATGGCTGATCAGGCCACTGGCCATTTCCGGAGAGAACAGCAGCGGGAATTCCCCGGTGGCGGGCACATCGGCTCCCAGACGGGCCAGCGTGCGCTCACGGGCCTTTGCCCCCACTTGCTCCGGGCTTGCCAGCAACTCCGCCCGGCGGCCGCTATCGTACCAGAATTGCCGCTGCATGCCGGCCTCGTCCTGAGCCACCACCGCGCAGCTGCGGCTGTGATGGGTGCCGGCGAACCCTTCCAGAAAGCCCGCGCTGGTCCCCAATACATACAAGCTGGCGCCGGTATTGAGCGAAGCGCCCTCTGAATTGACGATACGCGCGTCGTCGCGAGCCACCGCCTCACACTGCTGAGCCTGTTCAATGGCCTGGTCGGTGGTCAGCGCCCAGGGATGATACAGGTCCAGATCCGGCACCCGCGGCGCCAACAAACCGGCATCGGCGATCCCGGCATGAGGATCCTCCTCGGTATGACGGGCAATGGCGCAGGCCGCGCGTACCGCGTCGCGGAGGCTTTCGCGGCGGTCATCCGAAGTGCTGGCCTGCCCCTTGCGCTGGCCGAAGTACACCGTCACCGAGACACCCCGGTCACGGTGGAACTCGACTGTTTCCACCTCGCCAAGGCGCACATCCACCGACAACCCCTGGGACAGGGACAAGCCGACTTCCGCATTGCTGGCGCCCTGCCGGCGCGCTTCTTCCAGTACAAAAGCCACGGTGTCCTTGGCCGCATTCAGCTGGTTTGGGCCGAGATCGGCTGACGGACGGGGGTGATCGGACATAAACTAGGGTTTCCTTCAGCTTGATGGCGGAGCGTTCGTGTCGTGGCGGACCGGCTCCCATAAACAATGACCGAGTATAACGAGCCCTTACCTCCCAGCAAAACGCAGCTCAAACAGGAAATGACGGACCTGCAGCAGACCGGGCTGGACATCATGGCGTTGAAACCGGCGCAACAGGCGCGGCTGCCGCTCAACGATCCATTGCGGCGGGCGCTGGAAGAAGCCCGCCGCATCACCAATGCCGACGCTCAACGCCGCCACGCCCTGTACGTCGGACGTTTGATTCGCGATGCCGAAACCGATGCCATTCTCTCCGCCCTGGCCGCGCTCAAGGATCCGTTACGCCAGCAGCGCCTGCAGCAGTGGACCGAACGGATCGTGACCGCCGCTTCAGCCAAGGAAGTGGAGCCTGTGATTCAGCAAATTCTTGAGTTCTATCCGCAGGCGGATCGTCAGGCCCTGCGTAATCAGGCGCGCAATCTGATCAAGGCTCGCCTGGACGATCCCGGCGCCGCTGAACAGGAGCAACGTGAACGCTTCAAGCGCGAGCGCAAGCGCTTTCTCGGCGTGCTCAACGATCTGGAAAGAAACGCGCCTTTGTATTGATTGGCTACACTGATTCGCTGCCAAGGCAGCTTCCCACAGCGGCTGCGTAGCTACTTTTGTGGGAAGCTGCCTTGGCAGCGAACGGTTGAGGCCAACGCTAGCCGATCGGATCGCCGTCAGCGGACAGCACACCGGCAATAAACTGCACCAGCAGCAAGGCCGACAACAGCGCCAGCGGTATTCGCCAGTTACCGGCGGCATCATGAAGCAGTCCCAGGGTCACCGGCCCCAGGGCCGCCAGCAGATAGCCGACGGACTGGCACAATCCCGAAAGGCCAGCAGCGGCCCGGGCATCCGCGCCACGCAGGGCAATCAGCGTCAAACCGGTACTGATCATCGAACCTTGCCCGAGGCCGAGCAGCACCACCCACAGTACCGGCTGGCTGGTTGGCGCGATCATCAACGCCGGGACACTGATCAGCAGCGGCACGTGTAATAACATCATGGCCAGACGCCGGTTAGGCATCCGGGCAAAAAACAGCGGCGCGCAAAAATTGGCGGGCATGCCGGACAGATTGAACAGCGTCAGCAGTTCCCCCGCCCGGGCCTCGCTCATGCCGGCATCGACGAACACCGTCGCCAGCCACGCGGTGAGGCTGTAATACAACAGGCTTTGCAAACCGAAGAAGACACTGAACACCCAGGCGCGGGGATTGCGCCACAATCCCAATGACGGCGCTTTGCCGGATGCGGCGGGAGTCCGGTATGGCAGCATGAAGCACCAGCCGATACCACCGGCCAGGGCCACCAGAGCGCAGCCCGCCAATGGATAACGCCAGTCGCCGCCGAAGGCATCCCGTATCGGCACCGCCATGCCAGCGGCGGAAGCCGCCCCCAGAGTCATGGTGACCGAATAGAGCGCGGTCAGCGCCGCCACTTTGTGGGGAAACCGGCCGCGCACCAGGCTCGGAATCAGCACATTCATCACCGCGATGGCGGCACCCAGTAACACCGTGCCCGCCAGCAGCCAGAAGTAGCTGCCGAACAGCCGCAACACCAACCCCAGGAACAGCAGCCACAGCGCGGTCAGCAGCACCGTCTCCAGCCCCCAGCGCTCGGCGAAACGAGGCGAGAAGATCGACAGCACGCCAAAGCACAGCAACGGCAACGTGGTCAGTAGTCCCAAAGCACCACCACTGAGCGCCAGGTCTTCCCCCATGCCATTGGCCAGGGGCCCGATCACGACGATGCCCACGCGCAGATTCAGCGCGATCAGCAACAGGGCGATGAGAAACAACGGTAACGGCAAACGCCGCGCCTGCAGGGTATTCAGCACGCTCCTAACCCAATGGCGGCATGAAGCGCGCCAGCCGGGACGAGGTCTGACGCAGATGAGTGCACAGCACCAAGGCGATGTTCTCCATGACCACCGCCGCCGCCCGGGGGCGGCGGCGGCGCAGTTGTTCAAACCCTTTGCGGGTCAGCACCACCAAAGCGGCGTTCTCCACCGCCCGCACGGTGGCGGAGCGGGGTTGTTGATCCACCAGGGCCATCTCACCCAGCGAATCACCGGGCTTGAGCCGTGCGATGACCACCTCGCCCTGCTCCGCGTGATGCTTGATGATGTCGAGATGACCGCTGGCGACGAAGCAGACAAAGTCGCTGTGATCTCCTTCCCGGCAGGCGGTTTCCCCCGCCTTGACCCGATTCACGAACACCAGTTTTTCCACCACGGCCAGTTCTTCGGCTTCCAGACCATCGAACAGCCGCATATGAGACAGCAATTGCGACAACGGAATGCTCCGCATTCCCGTCCTCCCTGCAATACAACTCCACCAGCCCGGACGGGCTTCCCCCTCGTTTTTTCTCTCAGGCGGTCCCGCCGACCGTCAGGGAGTCCACCCGCAAGGTCGGCTGCCCCACGCCCACCGGCACCGACTGGCCCTCCTTGCCACAAACGCCGATGCCCGTGTCCAGAGCCAGATCGTTGCCCACCATGGAAATCCGGCTCATGACCTCCGCGCCACTGCCAATCAACGTGGCCCCCTTCACCGGGCAAACGATTTTTCCTTTTTCCACCAGGTACGCCTCGCTGGTGGAGAACACAAACCGGCCGGAAGTGATGTCCACCTGACCGCCGCCGAAGTTCACCGCGTAAATGCCGCGGTCCAGGCTGGCCAGTATTTCCTCGGGATCGGATTCACCCGGCAGCATATAGGTGTTGGTCATGCGCGGCATCGGCAGATGAGCGTAGGATTCCCGGCGGCCGTTGCCGGTGGGCGCCACACCCATCAGACGGGCGTTGGTTTTATCCTGCATGTAGCCGGTGAGCACCCCTTTCTCGATCAGTACGTTATAGCCGCTGGGCGTGCCTTCGTCGTCCACGGTGAGCGAGCCGCGGCGATCCGGCAAAGTACCATCATCCACCACCGTACACAGATCCGACGCCACTTTTTGTCCCATTTGGCTGGCGAACATGGACGTTCCCTTACGGTTGAAATCCCCTTCCAAACCGTGCCCCACCGCCTCGTGCAGCAACACTCCGGGCCAGCCAGGACCCAGCACCACCGGCATGGCGCCAGCCGGCGCCGGCGCCGCTTCCAAATTGACCAGCGCCTGCCGTACCGCGTCACGAGTCCAGGACGCCATACGACCGTCCTGTTCCAGCCATTGGTAGGACACCCGGCCACCGCCGCCGGCGCTGCCCCGTTCGCGCCGGCCGTTGCGCTCGGCAATCACGGAAATATTGAAACGTACCAGCGGCCGGACATCGGCAGCCAGGGTGCCATCGGTGGCGGCCACCAGAATCACATCCTGAACACCGCTGAGACTGACCGTGACTTCCTTCACCGCCGGGTCCAGCGACCGCGCCAGCCGATCCATCTCCTGCAATACCGCCACCTTGCGTTCACTGCTCCATACCGGCAACGGATCCAGCGGTGCGTAACGTTCAGGCATGGCCCGGCCGCCTTGCACACGCACCGCCTTGCTGCTGCCTTGGCGTCCTATCGCGGCGGCGGCGTTGCCCGCCTGGGTCAGAGTATCCAGGGAAATGTCGTCGCTATAGGCGAAGCCGGTTTTATCGCCACTGACGATACGCACGCCAGCACCACGCTCCAGGTTGAAACTGGCGTCGCGTACCAGCCCGTCCTCCAGCACCCAAGCCTCATGACGGCTGTGCTGAAAGTAGATGTCGGCGTAATCCGCCTGTCCGGCCAGCTTGCCGCCCAACAGGGTCTGCAACTGGTCCGGGGCCAGCTCCGCCGGCGTCAGCAGAATATCCGCCGCCAGAGTAAAGCGCTCATCGGAGATCATAGAAACTGTCCACTGTGAATCGTTGATGCTGGTGCACCGGCAACGCGGAACGCACCTGCGTAAGGGTCGCGCGGTCCACGTCACCGAGAACCACCGAAGGCTCGCCGCCAGCCTGGGCGACCACCCTACCCCATGGGTCCACCAGCATGGAATGACCAAAACTCGCCCGTTTCTCGCTGTGTTGTCCGCATTGATTAGCGCCCAGCACGTAGCAACCGTTTTGCACCGCGCAAGCGCGCATCAGCAATTCCCAGTGCGCGGCACCGGTGGTGGCGGTGAACGCACTGGGGTAAATCAATAATTCGGCGCCGCGTGCCACCAGGGCACGGGCCAGAAGCGGGAAGCGCAGGTCGTAACAGATCGCCATGCCCAGGGTCAGACCGGCCGCTGGCGCGGTGACCACGGCATCGCCGGGCTCGAATACCGCCGACTCCCGATACCGTCCCTGGCTGTCCTGCACATCCACATCGAAAAGGTGCAGCTTGTCGTAACCGGCGAGCACCTCGCCCTCCGGATCCAGCAACACGCTGCGGGTGCGCACCCGCGGTGCCGGCACTTCACTGCCGTCCGGGCGGTAACGCGCCGGTAGACTGCCGGCCACCAGATACAATTGATACCGCCGCGCCTGATCCGCCAGCCACGCCAGCAGGTCATCATATCGTGCCGCCAGTTCACGGTAATCCACGCCATAACCAGCGAAGTTTTCCGGCAGCAGCGCCAGCCGGGCGCCGCCCGCGGCGGCCCGCTCCAGGCCGGCTTCCGCTTCACGCAGGTTGTCCGCCAACACCTTGCCGCTGTTCATCTGCACCGCGGCCACGGTGATCAGGTCGCTCATCACCTCACTCCGCTTCCGTCACCCGGGGTTCCTTCCACGGCCCCGAGACCTGGTATTCCATGGTGGTGGTCTTGTCCAGCTTATCACCCCATAGCCGCTCCACCACGAAAACCCCGGCACAAACCGCCGGACCGGCCAGGCAACCGGCATACAGATTGCTGGAAATAGGCAAGGTCATGGCGACCCGGTTGTTCAACGTCTGCTCAGCCAGGTTCACCTGACCGGATACCTGAAACGCGGCTGATGGAGAATCGATATGCAAATTCTGGGTTGTAACCCGGGCCCCCTGGAACTGGAAGTCGCCCGTCAGGGCGTCGCAGCTGAGGCCCTTTTTATAGAGGTCGGAGAAATCCAGCCGCAGACGGCGCTGCAGCGTACCGATATTCAGAATACCCAGCACACGCAAAATAGAGGTGCGCGAATCGGTGTCCGGGATCCGGCATTCACCGATATCGAGGTTCACCTGGCCTTGCAGCCCCAGCAGCGGCGGAGCCAACGGCCAGCCGTTCCAGGACAGGTTCAGCGAAGCGCGGGCGTCCTTACTCTCCACCAGTGGCGGCAGCCCCCAGGCGGACAACGCCTTACCCAGGTCCTCTGAAGCCAACGCACCCTGGAAGCGCGTGTGCTGAGTACGGTCATCGCCGGTCCAGGTCAGGGCACCGTCCAGGCTGATACGGCGCCAACCGCCGCGCAAACCGCTGATGTGCACGCCGCCGTCCACCGGGCGCAGGTTGCCGCTCCATTCGCCCAGTTGCTGATCCCCCAGCCGCAAATCGCTGATCGTGGCGTCCAGCGGTGGCAGCACGGAAGGAACAATCGGGGCCTTGTCCGTGCCACCCTCACTTCCACCGGCGGCGCCCTCGGGAAGGTACAGACGGGACACCGTCAGCAGCAGCGGTCTCTGCCCGCGCGCCTGAAAGCCGCCGGGAACCTGCAGCGATGCCGCCACCTGATCCCCCAGTAACCCCAGTTCCCAGCCGGAACCCGCCGGCATGGCGGAAAAACGTACCCGCTGGAAGCGCTGCCCCGCCAACGTCAACTCGCCCACATTGAACACCGCCCGGTTGACCAGAGCATTCTGATCACCGCCGGAGCCATTACCCGAGAGGCCACCGATGAACGCCATCCAGGCATTGGCGTCCGCCCTGTCCACATGCCCGAGAAACGTCAGCCCCCTGGATGGCATGTTGGGCAGATCCCCCTCGCCCAGCCGGATCACGCCGGCCACCGGATCACCGATGCGGACCCGCCCTCGACCAACACCGGCGTATTCCAGGCGCAGGTCCTGCCGGTCCGGATCCAGACTCAGCCATAGCCGGCGGCGGCTATCCGCCGATTTACCCAACGGCGCCGGTGCGTTCACGGCCACCCCCTGCAACGACGACGACGCCTCCAGGTGGAAACTCCGCCCGCGCCAGGGCATGCTCATGGTGATATCCACCGGCACGGTTCCGGATACCGGAGAGAGCCAGTCGAATCCGAGCCATTGTCGTAACCGCGACGCCGGTACCCCGCCACTCAATACCAGACGGCTGTCGGCATCACGGGTGGTCCAGGCGCCAGTGAAGCGCCCCCCCAACCCTTCTCCCTTGAGGTCCGGCAGATTCAAGCCATTGCGGCTGTGAAAATGCACCGGCGAGGCCACCCCGGTCAGGGTCAGCCGGCGCGCCTCATTGGCCACGGTGACGCCACTCGCACTGCCATCCGCGACCACCGTTACCTGCCGCCCTTTGCCTTTTCCGAGCGGCACATCCAGCAGCAGATGCCCTTGCATCCGGCCCTCACGGAAACGCCAATCCAGTAGTTCCTTCGGCAGGGTTCCGGCCAGCGGCGTGTCATGAAAAATGCGATCCACATCCGCGGCCGGCCCGCTGACCTTGCCCTGCACCACCAGTTGACCGCCCTGCTCGGGAATATCCACCGCGACCTGGCTGATCTGGCTGTCGAGCAGAGTACCGCTGCCGGCGGTGGCCACGAGGCGCCGCCCGTCCACCAGCACTTCCGCGTCCGCGGCGGTGGCCACCGGCCAGTCAGGCAGGAATGACAGAGCCACATCGTGAGCCTGATAGCGCATTTGGAAGGTGCGGTCCTGTTGGCGTTCGCGATCGATTTTCACCGGCCCCTGATAAAGGAACTGCCCATGATCCAGATGGCCGCCCTGGAACGCCTGGCCCAGCCAGTCACCAAGACCGTCGGGCAGGCGCCTGAGCGGTATATAATGACTGGCGCGCGCACCGTCCCCATCGAATAGATCCGCCAGCAGACGCAACTCCGGGATTTGCTCCGCCCCGCCCCGCACCCGGGCCATGGCCACGCCCCGGGCATCCGGATTGCGGGCACGTATCGCGCCGCTATCCAGCGTCCAGGACTGACCGTCCAGCGACCAGCGCACCGCGCCGGTAAAAGCCGCTTCCAGGGCATGGTCGTAGAATTCCGGCAGCATCAGGGCAAGCGTCTCTCCCCGCAAGTCCGCCAGCCCACCCTCCGGCGTGGCCGCCAGCCAACCGTTGAGGCCCGAGACACCCGGCAGCTTGCCCTCCGGCTGAACCGCCAGATCACTGAAACGGGCCTGGAGCGAACGCCAGTCCGCCCCCTCGCCGGTCAGATACAGGCTCCGTAACTGGCCGTGGGGTTGAAATACCTCGAGCTTCTGCTGAATCGGCGAGATCGATGCCGGCCACGCGAATGGCCATTGCGCCAGTTGCCGGGCCAACGCCTGTAAACGCAGCCGCTCGCCCCGGGCCGCCCACAACAGCGCCTGGCCCTCTCCGGGCTCGTGCCAGGACGCCGCCAGAGGCCCCGGGGCCAGATCGCCGGCCGGCGTTTGCCCCCGCACATTGGACAGCACCACCTCCCCGCCCTTTTCCGGGTCATAACGGAAGCGCGCGTCCAGATTCAGGTCACTGATCGCCCAGGGCGTTTCCCCATCTGTGAGCACCACCCGTGGCGCCGTCAGGCGGGCGCTACCGCTGGCGGGGCGGCCGTCCCTGACATCCAGCCACAGTTGTGTCCTGCCCTTCAGGTTCTCCAGGTCCAGCGGCCATTCACGGGTATCCGGCAGCCACTCTTCCAGTCGCTCTCCATCCAGTGACACATAGGCACCGGCATTCACCTGCTCCCAGCGCAACGGGTTGCCGTCCAGACGCAGCCGTCCGTCCACGGAAAACGGCCGGTCGCGGGCTTCCAGCTTCACCGCCAGACGATGCTGGTCGCCGTGATTCACCAGCGCCAACCGCAAGGACGACGCCAGCGGCGGCAAATCCGGCCATTCCAGGGAGAAGCGGGCGTCGTCAATGACGATACGGTATTGGTGATAGAGCAAGGACAGCCAGCGATCCCATTGCGGCTCGCCACCCTCAAACGCCTCCAGGCCGCGCAGGTGAATCCGCCCCTGCTCGTCGCGAACCAGATGCAGATCCACGCCTTCGACACGCAGTTCGTTGAGGCGGGGTTCACGGGTCAGTAGCGAAGCCAGGACCCGAACGCTGACTTCCACCCGACCCAGGGTCAGCGGGGAGTCACCCTCCACCGTGGGCAGACTCAGCCCGGACAGGCGGATGCGCGGCGACAGCCCCTCCATCTCGCCTTCGAGCCGGTCAATCTCGATGTCGGTGCCGAAGCGCTCCGCCACCAGCGTTTCCAGTTGTGCCCGGTATTCCGGCAGTACCGCCATGAACTGCCGCATGGCGACCACGTACACCGCCAGCAATACCAATGGGATGGCCACCAGCCACCATAACCGGTCGCGCCAGAAGGCATGTCCGTGCCTGTCGTTTTTTCTGCTCACCTTGGCCTCGTCACCCACCTGCGCACCCTATTCAGCGGGCACGAAGATACCGTAGGGAACCCCTGCCCATTCCAGCAGAGGAAGGGTCTGCTCCAGGGGCAGCCCCACCACCCCACTGTAACTGCCGGCCAGGGACGCCACCAGAGCGGCGCCCAGGCCTTGTATGCCATAAGCGCCGGCCTTGTCCCGGCCTTCTCCACAAGCCACATAGGCACGCCGCTGGGCCGCGGTGAGTGCCCGGAACCTTACCCGGGTCGTCGACATGGCTGTGCGTGTCTCCTGCTGATACAAGACGCAGACCCCGCTGAGCACCCGGTGTTCCCGAGCGCACAGGGCATCGATCATGGCCAGGGCATCCTCATCGTCCACCGGCTTGCCAAGAATGCGCCCCTCCAACACCACCGCGGTATCCGCTCCCAGGACGGCGCCGGGAGAGGGCCGCTGACCCTCACCGGCGGCGGCCTTGGCGCGGGCCAGGCGGATCACGTATTGCTCGGGGGATTCCCCAGACAAAGGCGTTTCATCCACGCCAGGAGCCGGCAGGCGGGTGAAGCCCGCGCCCACCTGGGTCAAAAGTTCGGCCCGCCGGGGTGAACCGGAAGCGAGAAACAGCGGCGTCCCCCGCTGAGGTAAAACAACGTCCGTCATGTCGTTCCGCCATCGGTCTGATCGGTCAGAGTGCCGTTTTCATGAGGTCCCGGACAGGGTCCGGAACCTCAACCGCTTTCAGCGCACCAGAAAACGCAATTGCACCCAACGCAGCGCCGCCACAACCGGGCGCCATAGCACCGCGCTGGCCAGCGTGCCGTAAAGGATCGTATAGGGAGGATAGTAAGTGCGCCCCACGGATTCCTGCACCAGATAGGCTAGCAGATTCGAGGAACCGACCAACAGGAACACCACCGCGGTTTGCTGCAATGCCGGAAAAACACGCATGCGTTTGTAGGCGGCCAGCATGAAGTAAGCCCCCAGGCTATAGGCCAGTGCCCATTGTCCCAGCGTGGTCCCCACCAGCACGTCATGATACAAACCGACCACGAAGCCCCACAGCACACCAACCCGATGCGGCAACGCCAGCACCCAGTACATCAGCACCAGCAGCAGCCAGTCCGGACGCAACCAGTTGAGGTCCTCGGGCAGCGGCACCACTTCCAGCAGACCGGCAAGGAACAACGTCACCAGAATCACGCCGGTGCCAGCCGGTTTTTCCTTGCTCATTGGCCGTCCTCCTCCGTCACATCCGGCGACGCTTGCCCTGTTTCGCCCTCATCGACGGCGGCGGACTCCACCGATTCGGATTCCACCAGCAGCACGTGACTGGCACGATCGATCTGCGCCTTGGGTCGGGCCACGATATCGGCGAAGGCGGCGCCGGACCGGTGATCCACACTGACCACCTCGGCCACCGGGTAGCCACGGGGATAGAGCTGGCCCAGGCCGGTACTCACCAACAGGTCTCCCTGCTGCACGTCGGCGGTATCCGGCACGTACAGCAGGCGCAGGGTGTTACCCTGGCCGGTACCAGCCAGAATCGCGCGCACCCCGTTGCGGTTGACCTGCACACTCATGGCGTGGCTGGCGTCGGTGATCAGCAGCACCCGGGAAGCCAGCGGCCCCACTTCCACCACCTGGCCGATCAGGCCCTGGGCCTCCAGCACGCCCTGACCTCGGCGCACGCCCTCGCGAGCCCCCTTGTTGATCACGATCTCCTGGCGGTTGGGGTCCGGATCCAGACCGATGATCTCCGCCACCAGCACCGATCCTTCCAGGCTCGCCGAGGAGTTCAGCAGCTCACGCAAGCGGGTGTTTTCCGCCTCCAGCACCGCCAGCTTCTGCACCCGCTGTTCCAGGATCAGCACCTGGCGGTTGAGACGTTCCTGATCTTCCAGCAACTCACCGCGGCTCTGGGTCTGGCGCGAAACAAAACGGGCGGTGTCCACTGGCAAGTGGGCCAGATACTGAGCCGGCGCGGTGAGGTAGCCGAACACATAACGGATCGGCTGCGCCCAGGGGGTGCGCTGGTCGAGCACCATCAGCACCACGGCGAGGACCAGCGCGATGAGAAGACGGTAAGTGGGATTGGAGGATGACATGGCCGTCGGTTACCAGGACACTGGCGCCTTGGCGGCGCCGGTCGATTAACCCATGGCCAGCATATCAAGCCCGTGGGTATCCATCATTTCCAGGGCCTTGCCGCCGCCACGCGCCACGCAGGTCAGCGGATCGTCGGCGATGATCACCGGAAGGCCGGTTTCCTCGCTCAGCAGCCGGTCAATGTCACGCAGCAGCGCACCGCCGCCGGTGATCACCAGGCCCCGTTCAGCGATATCGGAAGCCAGTTCAGGAGGCGACGCCTCCAGGGCATTGCGCACCACATTGACGATGGCGGCCAGCGGTTCCTTGAGCGCTTCCAGGATTTCCTCGGAGTTGAGGGTGAACTGTCGCGGCACCCCTTCCGCCAGATTGCGCCCGCGAACGTCAATTTCCAGCACTTCGCCACCGGGGTAGGCGGTGCCGATTTCGTGCTTGATGCGTTCCGCGGTGGATTCGCCGATCAGGGACCCGTATTCCTTGCGCACGTAGGCGACGATGGCTTCGTCGAAGCGGTCACCGCCAATACGCACGGACTCGGAATAAACCACACCATTCAGGGAGATAAGAGCGATTTCGGTGGTGCCCCCGCCGATATCCACCACCATGGAACCACGCGCTTCTTCCACCGGCAGGCCGGCACCGATGGCGGCGGCCATCGGCTCTTCGATCAGGAACACGTCGCGGGCCCCGGCGCCATAGGCGGAATCCTGGATTGCCCGGCGTTCCACTTGCGTGGATTTGCAAGGCACACACACCAGTACCCGGGGCGCCGGCGGGAAAAAGCCGGTGTCATGTACCTTCTTGATAAAGTACTGGAGCATTTTCTCGGTGACGTCGAAATCGGCGATCACCCCGTCCTTCATCGGACGAATAGCGGTAATGTTGCCGGGAGTACGACCCAACATCCGTTTTGCGTCGGCGCCAACCGCGGCCACGCTCTTTTGGGCACCGTGATGGCGGATCGCCACCACCGAGGGCTCATCGAGGACAATACCCCGACCACGCACATAGATCAGCGTGTTGGCGGTCCCCAAATCAATGGAAAGATCGGTGGAAAACATCCCCCGAATACGTTTGATAACGGACATCCTGGCCAGTTTCCTGAAGTCTCGTCGAGAGGAAGGCGCCGTCCTGATCCCGTTTTCACAGGCGACGGCAAGATGGCGCAACTCTAGCAACGGCGGGCCCATCCGGCAAGGCCGGCGGAGCAGCGGCAACGCTCCCGGAGCCTCTCTTTTTCCCGTACCGGGAAGCGATCCTTCATAATCCCCCGGGGAAGCGCCCGGATTTGCCCATCTCCGATGCCGGTTCAGTGGCTCCCGGAGGCCGGTCTGTGGTACTTTTTGCGCCTTCCTGAAGCCGATTTCCGATCCCGTGCCGACGCCACGGCGTACTGACGTCACGGGGCGTGCCGATTCTTGCGGAGAGAACTACGGAGAGAACCATGGCTATTGATTCCAAGGTGGTCGCTCAAGTCGCCCACCTGGCGTGTCTGCAAGTGGACGACAACGAGACCGCGGCGTTGAGCGAACGGCTCAACGATATTCTCGCCATGGTGGACCAGTTGCAGCAGGCCGATGTGGACGGCGTAGCGCCCCTGGCCCATCCCCTGGATGTGAGTCAGCCGCTACGCGACGACCAAGTTACCGAACCGGACGTGCGTGAACGGGTCATGCCCATCGCCCCGGCCACCGAAGCGGGCTGTTTCCTGGTCCCCCGAGTCATTGAATAAGACGCCATGCATACCAAGACCCTGACCGAACTCAGAGCCGGCCTGGCCGCCCGGGAATTCTCCTCCCGCGAGCTGACCGAGCACTTTCTGCGCCGCATCCGGCAATTCGACGGCGAGATCAACAGCCTGATCACCGTTACCGAGGAGCAGGCCCTGGCCCAGGCCGATGCCGCCGACGCCACCCTCGCCCGGGGCGAGGGCGGCCTGCTTACCGGCCTGCCCGTGGCCCACAAGGACATCTTCTGTACCGAAGGCGTCCGCACCAGTTGCGGTTCACGCATGCTGGACAACTTCATCGCCCCCTACACCGCCACCGTGGTGGAAAAGATGGCGGCGCAAGGCGCGGTGATGCTGGGCAAGACCAATATGGACGAGTTCGCCATGGGCTCCTCCAACGAAACCAGCTTTTATGGCCCGGTGAAGAACCCCTGGGACCAGGAGCGGGTGCCCGGCGGTTCCTCCGGCGGCGCCGCCGCCACTCTGGCCGCGCGCCTGGCTCCGGCCGCCACCGGCACCGACACCGGCGGTTCCATCCGCCAGCCGGCGGCACTGAACGGCGTCACCGGCCTGAAACCCACTTATGGCCGGGTATCGCGCTGGGGCATGATCGCTTTCGCCTCCAGCCTCGATCAGGCCGGCCCCATGGGGCTGAGCGCCGCCGACTGCGCGCTGATGCTGGCCGCCATGGCCGGCCACGACGACAAGGATTCCACCAGCCTGGACGAGCCGGTGGGCGACTATCTCAGCGACCTGAACCAGAATCTGGAGGGTCTCAGGATCGGCGTTCCGGAAGAATTTTTCCCGGACACCCTGGATGGCGCCATCGCCGACAGCAGCCGCGACGCGCTGCGTGAGCTGGAAAAGCAAGGCGCTAAGCTGGTGCCGCTATCGCTGCCGAGTATCAACCTGTCGGTGCCGGCCTACTACGTGATCGCGCCGGCGGAGGCCAGTTCCAACCTGTCCCGCTTTGATGGCGTGCGCTACGGCCACCGCTGCGATGATCCGGTGGATCTGCTGGATCTGTACAAACGTTCCCGTTCCGAAGGCTTTGGTGAGGAGGTCAAACGCCGCATTCTGGTCGGCACTTACGCCCTGTCCGCCGGCTACTACGACGCCTATTACCGCCGCGCCCAGCAGGTCCGCCGCCTGATCCGTGACGATTTCGCCCGTGCCTTCGCCGAGGTGGACGTGATCATGGGGCCGACCAGCCCGGAAACCGCGTTCAAGATCGGCGCCAAGGTGGATGACCCGATCAACATGTACATGGCCGACGTCTTCACCATCGCCGTCAACCTGGCGGGACTGCCGGCGCTGTCCATGCCCAGCGGTTTCGTTAACGGCTTGCCGGTGGGCACTCAGGTTATCGGTAACTACTTCCAGGAGGGCCGCATCCTCAACGTGGCCCATCGTTATCAACTGGCCACCGACTGGCATCAACGGATTCCGGGAGCGTTCGCATGAGTTGGGAAACCGTTATCGGCCTGGAAGTGCACGTGCAACTGGCCACCGCCTCCAAACTGTTCTCCGCCAGCAGCACCCGCACCGGCGACGAACCGAACAGCAACGCCAGTCTGATTGATCTGGCCATGCCCGGCACTCTGCCGGTGGTTAACCGTGAAGCCATCCGTCACGCAATCCGTTTCGGTCTGGCTATCGATGCGGAAATCGGCCGCCGTTCCGTGTTCGAGCGGAAGAATTATTTTTACCCGGATTTGCCCAAGGGCTATCAGACCACCCAACTGGCCGAGCCCATCGTCGGCGCTGGCGTGGTCGAGCTGCAACTGGAGGACGGTACTCGCAAGAGCGTGCGCATCCACCACGCTCACCTGGAGGAAGACGCCGGCAAATCCCTGCATGAAGCGTTCTCCGACGACATGGGACGGGCCATGACCGGCATCGACCTGAACCGGGCCGGCACGCCGCTGATCGAAATCGTCTCCGAACCGGACATGAGCAACGCGGAAGAGGCCGTGGCCTTCGCCCGCAAGCTGCATGCCATCGTCACCTCCCTGGGCATCAGCGACGGTGATATGTCCCAGGGCAACATGCGCTTTGATGTGAACATCTCCGTGCGTCGCCCGGGTGAGCCGTTGGGCACGCGCACCGAAACCAAGAACCTGAACTCGTTCCGGTTCATGGAAAAAGCCATCAAGCTGGAAGTGGAACGGCAGATCGATGTGCTTGAGGACGGCGGCGAAGTGGTACAGGAAACCCGCCTGTACAACGGCGACACCAACACCGCCCGCGCCATGCGCAGCAAGGAAGACGCCAACGATTACCGCTACTTCCCCTGCCCCGACTTGCTGCCGGTACTGGTCAGCGAAGAGGAAATCAACGAACTGCGCGATGCGCTGCCGGAGCTGCCGGACGCCCGCAAGGCGCGCTTCGTTGAGGCCTATGCTCTGTCCGAGTACGACGCCGACCTGCTCTCCGCCGACCTCGCCACCGCCGCCTACTTCGAAGCGGCGGCCAAACAGGGCAGCGACGCCAAGCTGGCGGCCAACTGGGTCATGGGCGAACTGACCGCGCGCCTCAACGCCGACGATATCGGTATCGCGCGAAGCCCGGTGAGCGCCGAACATCTCGGCGAGTTGATCCTGCGCATCAAGGACGGCACCATCAGTTCCAAGATCGCCAAACAGGTCTTCGACGCCTGCTGGGCCGGCGAGGGCAGCCCGGATCAAATCATCGAGAGCAAAGGTCTCAAGCAGATGAGCGACACTGGCGAGCTGGAAAAGATCGTCGACGACATCATCGCCAACCACCCGGCTCAGGTAGAGGACTATCGCGGCTCCGATGACGCCAAACGGAAGAAAAAGATTGGTTTCTTTGTCGGCCAGGCGATGAAGGCCACCCAGGGCAAGGCCAATCCGCAGCAACTGAACCAACTGCTGCAACAAAAGCTGAACGGCTAGGGAACCGCTGAAAAACGTCATGCCGGACTCGATCCGGCATCTCCCTCCACGAAGCCATGCACCCTGTAGAGGGAAGTCCCGGGGTAGAGAGTTCCATGGTCTTAAGCCATGGAACTCTCTACCCCGGGATGACGGAGTGTTTTTCAGAGGTTCCTTAATCAAACCGTCACGGGAACCGGCTTACGCTGCGGCCTGGGAAGGACCGCCCCGGCGCCCGAACAACAACGCGATAACAAGGAAATTACCATGGATGGTTTTCGCCACACCCTGCTCCTGTCCGCCCTCGCCCTTCTCTGCGCATGCGGTGGGGGCGGGGGTGGCGGCTCAAGTACTCCCGCGCCCACCTGGCAAGCCGGGCAGTTCGCCGACGCCAGGCAATTCGCCAATCAGTGCCTGAGACCACGCACTGGCAGCCAGTACCCCGATGTGGCGGGCTCGGTGCTGGATGAAAACAACTGGCTACGCTCCTGGAGCCACGAAACCTACCTCTGGTACGACGAGATCCAGGATCGCAATCCCGCCAACCATGATGAGTCGCTCGCTTACTTCGACCTGCTGAAAACCGAAGCCATCACCGCCAGCGGTGCGCCGAAGGACCAATTCCATTTCGCCATGCCCAGCGGCGAATGGAACGCGCAATCCCAATCCGGCGTGGCCGTGGGTTACGGCCTGCAATGGGTGATCATCGAGTCTCTCCCGCCCCGGGACGTGCGGGTGGCCTATCATGACCAGCAAGACCGCTCCGATTTGCCACCACGTGGCACCCGGCTTTTGTCCGTCGACGGCGTCAGCATGGTGTCGAGCAACGACATCGATACGCTGAACGCCGGGCTTTACCCTGGCGAGAACGGCGAGCAACACAGGTTGGAGTTCGAATATCCGGGTGGCACGCGGCAGACCCTCACTCTCAGCGCGGGAACCGTCACCTCCGAACCGGTGCAGCGGGTACGGGTCCTGACCAGCACTGGCGGCACACAGGTGGGCTACATGCTGTTCAACGACCATATCGCCACCGCGGAGGGGGCCCTGCGGGACGCCGTGGCGCAGCTCAGCCAAGGCAATGGTATCGACGACCTGGTTTTGGATCTGCGCTACAACGGCGGTGGTTACCTGGCGCTGGCCAGTCAACTGGCTTACATGATCGCCGGCCCTGAACGGACCGCCGGTCAGAGCTTCGAGATCGCCCGGTTTAACGATCAGCACCCGACGACCAACCCGGTCACCGGTCAGCCCCTGGCTCCGACGCCATTCTACAACACCACGCTGGGCTTCTCGGTTCCGGCCAACGAACCGTTGCCCAATCTGAACCTTTCTCGGGTGTTTGTGCTTACCGGCGCCACCACCTGCTCCGCCAGTGAGTCCATCATCAACGGGTTACGCGGCATCGGTGTGGAAGTGATCCAGATTGGCAACCGCACCTGTGGCAAGCCCTACGGCTTCTATCCCACGGACAATTGCGGCACCACCTATTTCACAATCCAGTTCCAGGGCGTCAATGCCCAGGGGTTCGGCGATTACCCGGACGGCTTCGTTCCCGGCACCGACGACGGCCAGGCCGGCGTGCGGGGCTGTCAGGTGGCGGACGATTACGATCATGATCTGGGCGACGTCGATGAAGCACGCTTGTCCTCGGCTCTGCACTACATCGACAATGGATACTGCCCACCGTCGACAAGCCGCCATACCTTACACCGCCGATCGTTGGCCGCGCCGCCCGCCGTTGATGGCCGCGTCCACAAAGCCCCATGGCGGGAAAACCGCATAATGACCCCGACCCGGTGACACCATGAGCCCGGCAAAAACAGCAGCAACGCTCGGCCTTCTGGTACTGCTCGGCGCCTGCCAGTCGCAACCGGCGGACGGCGATACCCCGGCGCTGCTGTCCGGCACGGAAGCGGGCCGGCTGGAACTGCGGGAAAAAATCCGTACCGCCCTGTCCGCCAACGGCCCCGTTCTGCTGGCCGATGACGCGCTCACGCGGGACAGTCTGCTGGTGATCGAGCGCGCCCAACACCGGGACCTGAGACGTCCACCACTCAATGGCCGGGACCCGCGACGGCCGGAGACTTTCCGGCTGTTGCTCAATAACCAACGCTGCTGGTTGGAACGGCTTGGCGATGGCAAACGATGGGAGATGATGGAAGCCTCCTGCATCCCTGCCCCCGGCCACTGACCCGCGACAGGAGAGCACTATCATGACTGACACTTTTCGGGATCGTCTGACCCTTGATATCGCCGATCACATCGCCACCGTCACCCTGACACGGGCGGAAAAATACAACGGCCTGGATCTGGAGATGCTTCAGGCCCTGGTCGATTGCGCGAAAAAACTGAGGAAGAACCGCCAGGTGCGGGTGGTCATTCTGAAGGGGGATGGCAAAGCGTTCTGCGCCGGCCTGGATTTTGGCCGCGTCACCAAGACCCCGATGAAGATGCTGCTTGCCTTCACCCGCTTCGGCATCAAGAAAACCAATCTGTTCCAGCAAGCCTGCTGGGCCTGGCGGCAATTACCCATGCCGGTCATCGCGGTAACGCATGGCTACTGCTACGGCGGCGGCCTGCAACTGGCGCTGGCCGCGGACTTCCGTATCGCCACGCCGGATTGCGAATTCTCGGTAATGGAAATCAAATGGGGACTGATCCCGGACATGACCGGCACCGTTACCCTGCGCGAATTGCTACCTCTGGACGTGGCCAAGGAACTGACCATGACCGGCCGCCGCTTCGACGCCCGTGAAGCGGAACGTTTGCACCTGGTCACCCGGGTGTCCGAGACGCCCGAGCAGGCCGCCCGGGAACTGGCCGGCGCGCTGCTGGAACGGTCGCCAGATGCGATCAGTGCCGCCAAGGCGCTGTTCCATGACACCTGGAATGCCCCGGAGGAACAGGCATTTCTGCGCGAATCCCGGCTGCAATTCAAACTGCTGCGCAGCCGTAATCAGCGAGAGGCAATGAACGCCAACTTCAACAAGGAAGCTCCGCGGTTCGGACCACGGCAGCGGGATTATTGAGTCGATTCGGAGGTCGGTGATCACACGGTGACGGAAACCACCGCGCGGGCGACCGCGTCGATGACGAAGTGACGGACATCATCGCTACCGTAACTGCCCTGGTGGTCGTGTCCTGCCGTCACGCAAAGGACCTTTGGGTTGGCCCTGGACACACCGGCGGCCCCCTCATCAGCGGGCACGGTACCATCACCCGGGTCGGCGGCGGGCATAATTTCGCACCGGACCTGTTCATTGAGCCCGTCATCCACACTGCGAGTTGGCCGGCCGCCCCACTGATACGTCACCGACCACCCGGCGGGATCACCCGCGATCGGTTGCGCCGGGCGTTTTTGCCAAGCCTGGGCGAGATTGCCCGGGCCACCCCGCATGGCCTCCATGGCGGTCGCCGTCCAGGTTATCGTGCCCCAGATTTTTTGCCCGCCGTCACGCCCATAGTGGGCATAGGTTTGGGGATGGAAGCCGGTATTTCCCAGTGTGGCGTGGTAGCCCTGCGCCTTGGCCAGCGCTTTGACATGATTGGCCAGTGAATCCGACACTTGGGCGGGATTCAGCCAATCCGGATTGATGGCCCGCCACCATTCCCTGCCTGCCCGATAGATATCGTTATAGGGGTTTCCCGACTCCGGCAGGCTTTTCAGGGTGCCCCCGGCGGCGGCTTTGATGAACAGCCAGGGACGCCCGCCGTTGTATAGTTGGTTGGGAGCCAGCTCCAACGGGCCGGGGGCATGCCCCAGAACCGGGGTGGTTTCCTGTGCCGTCGCCCCCAGGACCTGGGCCGTCATATATCCCATGGCCTTACCCTTGAAGCCTTCACCTTCACCAAACCCGCCGCCGACGAGTCGCTTGTAGAACAAGGCCGCGCCATCGGTGGGCATGACACCGTGAATAACGGCAAGAATCTTGTCTCTGGCGCCGGAGGCCTCCGATGCCGCGCGGGCCACCAGCCCTCCCATGGAATGGGTCACCACGATCACTTTTTCACAAGTGTGGTGTTCCTGATACCGCCGGATGATGGCTTCAATTCCCTGTGCGACCTCCTCACCAGAATCCAGGTTGGAATTAAGCCAGTTGTAGCCCAGGGCATGGACGGGGAAATAAATATCGAGCAGTTTCCTGACCTGGTCTTCCTGCAGGGCACTGACGTTACCCGCGGTGCCCGGAGGAACGGCACCACATAGTTGCAGCAGTTCATTTAACACCGCATTGGGGCTGCCGGCTTCCATGGCCCCACCATTCAACTGTTCCTCGAGCCAGTCCACGAATGGTCCGTACGAGTACCAGCTAATCTGTCCCCAGCCGCGCGCACGCGCTTTCGCCAGCGGCAATTCAGAGAGCTCCGTTCGTCCTGAAGGCGTCGAATGGACGGATCCCATCGCACCCGGGTGATGATTCTGCCCTTCGGCGATCAGCCCTCCATCATCAACTTCCACATTTTCACGGTTCAGCAAAAGCTGTCGTTCCGCGGCCCCCCTCCCCAGCCAGTCCAGGGGCCCTTCGCTCAGGCTGATCTTGACCGCCTTATCCACGTCCCAAACGCGATCCCCCGCCCGGGCCAGTTGCCGTCTGACCGGCTTCCCCCTGACCACGGCATTCAACTGGATATCCCGCTTGGCGCGCAGGTTGGATCCCATGACACCGGGTAAAAAGACAATGGGTACGGCCACGGCCGGAGGCGCCACCACCTCATCGGCGGTGTCATCCGATGCGGAGGACATGGAATGGGACGATGACGTTACGCCATCCTCATCCAGAGAAGTATGAACCCGACGCGTTTTTACCATACTCAACATTCCCTGTTTTCAGTACAAATCAGCATGCAGCCGTCAATGCCCGCGAAATTCCACGGACGCCAGCACGGCATCCCACAGTGCGAACATCCGTTCTTCCGATGACGCCGTCTGTTCCTCGTCCCTGGTGTTCATCTCCACCATCGCGCTCTGACCTGATAGCGACTCATCCATCCAAAGAAAAGTGTAGAGCACGCCCCCATTATTCAGCTCTTTCTTCCAAGCCGCTTCCCCTCCTTTCACCCCGGCCAGCTCACGGCTGCCTTTCCTCAGCACCTCGAAATGCTTCGGGTAATCCGGCTCTTTTCCAATACCCGGGTAGGCTTCAGCCTGACGCCGGTACTTCTCTTGCTCCAGCTCCAGACTGCCGGTCGCGGTAGCAAGGCGTTCGTCCAGGCCTTCCGTGTCCTGAACGTCATGAGGACTACCCAGTTTCGCGTAGCTCACATACAGGTCCCAACCCGGCTGTCCAGGAAGGGACACCGTCACGTCCGCCGCCACATCAATACCATCATCGGCGAGAGAAGCACCATCGATGCAGAACCCGTTCGAGGTGGATTCCCCGGGTTGTCGCAAGGAAAATTTCGCGAACACCCGGGAGAAACTTTCCAGGTCCTGCTCCACCTTTCCGAAGTGAGAGCCTGAATCGAGAAAATACCCCCTCCCCGCTCCTTCATCGCTCCCCACCCAGAGGTAGCGCTCCATCTCCACCACTTCCGTTTGGAACGCATCCTCCCTGTACAGCAGGATAGTGCCTTTGTCTCCGAACGAACGGAACGTTACCAGACGGTTGGGTTCGACGTTATGAGGCAACGCGGCAAACTTCTCTTTTCTACTTTCCACGTAGGTGTCGAAGGCCGTTCGGTCGAGCCCTTTCAAAAGCGCCAATCCGGCACCATCCACCGTTGCGCTCCAGGCTCGGCGCCCTTTGTCCGGCAATCCGATACGCATATACCCGACACACTCGGCGGTCAGGGGGATCTGGTTCATAAGCGCGTAATCCTTTGTGTCGTTCCCGGGTGAATCACAACCGATCGATATCAAAGCCAGGGCAGCCAATGCCAGCGAAAAAAGGGTTCTAGTCACGGCTCCTCCGCGCATTCCGCCTCCCTTGCCGCCCCCTCCGGACATCAGCCTTTGTCCGGGCCAAGAAGACGCATGCTGTATTTTTCAAGCGCATTCGCACTCTGCACCTCGGCCCAGCCATCCGCATCGGTCACGCCCTGTATTCTGGCGCCGTCGGCGCGCACTATTTCGTAGCGGTAGTTCTTCGCCGGAGCACCACTGGGCATGCTGACACGCACTTTCTTGTTAAATTGGTTACTTGGCCAGCTGTTCATTTCCCGGCTTAATTGGGTGCCCCCCAGGAACGACTTCTTGCCGGCTTCCACCTTGATTTCGCCGGGGCAACTGACGATCAGGTCGCCGCCTTCCAGGGTCAGCCGGGCACCGGCGCTGGTGGCCAGGTGCAGGGACTGCCCGGCGGCCAGTTCCAGCGGGCCGTTGGCGCTGGTGATGTTGAGGTCATCACGGCTTTGCACGCGCAGGCGTTCATGCTGGGCTTCGAAGCGGACCTCCCCTTCGGCGCTGACCAGGGTCAGGGCGTCACCATCGGTGTTCTCGGCGGCGGCCAGCAGCCCCAGGGACTGGCCGCTGTGCAGGCGCAAATCACCGCCCACCGCCAGATTGCTGTCCTGGCCGCTGGCCAGGGCGAGGGTTTCGGCGCTACTCCAGGTCAGGCTCTGGCCCGCCAGCAACCCGATGCCGGCGGGGGCCGTCAATCCCAGCAAGGCGTGGCTGCTGTGAGGCACCCGGTCATTACCGCCATCGGTATTGTGCTGGGACGCTTCTCCCAGAGCCGCGCCGCAATCGGCGCCGGTCACCCGGGTTGAAGTGCTTGTGTAGAAGGCGTTCAGAGGCGCTTCCTGATCGATCAGCCAGGAGGCGCCGGATCGGTCGGAGCCTTCGGCGGCGGCCAGCACCGGCGTGCCGTGACGGGCACAGGCCTGGGACAGGGTTTGTCCGAGTTGCCGCAGATGATCGAGCAGAGCGGCGGCTTCTTCCATATCACCGGCGGGCGCGTCGGGATCATCCCGCCCCCAGGCACTGAGCCACAATCCCTGCTCGGCCCGGACCGCCCCCCATTCATCGGTCCTCAATTCCACCCCTTCACCCCGGAAGCTGCCGCGATAGTTCCCAGCCTGGTGGATCAGGTGGCCGAGATTGAGCTGACTGTCGCCATGGCTGCTGGCCAGTTGCAACCGCAGCTGGTCGTCACTGTCGTCGAACACCAGCCGGTTGTAGCCGTCTCCGCCCCACTCCTTGGACTGCACACCCCACAAGGCGGCGGCGTTACCGTGGCCGGCGGTATCGGGACTGGCGCCATGCCAGGGCGGCGCGGCACCGCCGCCGCGATTGGCACGGGCGCTGGCGGCCTGATCGTGGGCGTGGGCGAAAACCTCCGTGCTGCTCTCTCCCGCCCCGGTTCCGCCAGGTGTCGGCGCGATACCGCCTTCGCCCTGGCCGTTATAAAGCGCGCCGAGAATCACCGGCCGATCGATGTCACCGCCAATGAAACCCACCATCACTTCCTGGCCAATGCGCGGCACGAACTGTACGCCGGCGCCGGGGCCTGCCTGCCATTGGCCCACCCGGAGCCAACAGCTACCGCGATCATCCACGCTATCACCACGCTGCCAATGGAAACGCACTTTGACCCGCCCGAGGCCGTCACTGAACACCTCTTCGCCGCCGCTCACCCGGGGCTCACCTTCCGGTCCCACTACCAGGGCGGTCTGATACCCCCGCGCCACCGGGCGGCCACGCCAGCGGCCCTGCTCATCGGTGGCCTGGGGCCGCCAGGGACGTCGCTGATCCTGGGCCTCAAAAAGGTTCGCGTAACCCAGGTGCGCGGCCCGTTCCGCCAGACGCTCGCTGGCCTCTTCGGCCTGGGCGTCGGGCCAGGGAGGTGCGTCTCCCAGGGTGTGCGCCACCTGCTCCTGGGCCGTGGCCGGCAGATTGTTGATGCCCAGGTGCCGGACCCGGGTCAGCAGCAAGGCCTCCGGCACCGCCAGCCCTTGCGGCGGCTGCCGCGCGGCAGGTGCGCACGGCGCCTTCGCCTTGCCAGTAATCACGCACGCTTTCGGCGTGGGCCGCACGTAATTCGGCGTAATGGCGGGCTTCGTCCGTGTCTTTCCAGGCGTACTGCCCCACGCTGTCGTATTGTTCCACCGGCCGGTCGCGCTCACCACCGGCGGCGAGCGTCACTTGTACCGGGGTGGCCTGACGGGTTTTGTAGTCCTCGCTGAGCAGTGTCAGTCGCTGAGCCCCGGCGCGGCGGCGGCGACCCAGACGGTGCAAGCCATCGCCTTCCTCGCTGGCATCACCGCGATGGACCAGCACGCCGCCCTGGGCCTCGGAGGTGGCATCTTCCGGTAACAGGCGGCTGTCGGCGAACAGTTCCAGGTGATGGCCGGCGGCCGCATCCTGGGCTTCGACCAGACGGAACCCCAGACCTTCCTCAGCGAGCAGACGCCGAACAAAGTCGCCGTCCATTTCCCGGTACTGAGTGCAGTAGCTGCGCGGCCTGACGGTCCGCAGGAAAGGCGCCACGTCATCCCGTTGCCGCCAACTGGCCCGCTCACCGTAACGCTCGAATACGGCGCCGATGATATCGACCACGCTCCTGCCCTGGAATACTTGACTATGACGGCCGTGGCTGAGCTGCCAGCTCCAGGGCCTCAGGGTGAAGCGGTAGCGGGCCAGACCGCCATCGGCACCGAGCAGGGCCACTTCTTCCACCAGGCCAGTGCGGGGCGTTTCACTGCCATCGCCGAGACGGGTGAACAGGGTTGCCTTACGGCCCAACCACTCGCCCAGCGGGCACTGGGCATTACCGGTGAGGACATCCACCCACCACACCGGATGCGCGGACAGGGCTTCATCACCGCACCAGCGTTCCACCAGCAAGGGGGTAGCGTCGTCGTCGAGGACAAAGCGATAAAGACGGCGATGGTCTTTCAGCGACAGCGTGGACGCCAACAGGTCCCGCAGCTCGTCAAAGGGGGGCATGGTCTGACTCCATTCAGTCTCAGAGCCTGTCCTGGGGCTCTTACATCCTTGATGACGGCCAAAATCATGGCACAGGCACGGTTTCAATGCCAGACAGGCCCCTGCATGGGGCCGCCGGGTGCGTATAATGTCAGGCTGGTTACCGGGGGAACGTTATCCGTGAAATCGCAATCCATCGCCATTATCGGCGCCGGCACCGCCGGACTGGCCAGCGCCCGGGTATTGGCCGCCCAGGGGCATCAGGTCACCTTGCTGGAGCAGGCGCCGGCACTGGCGCCGGTGGGAGCCGGCATTTTACTGCAGCCCACCGGCCTGTCGGTTCTTCGGCAACTGGGTTGTTATCAGGCCCTTGCCGAACTGGGGGCCCCGATGGATGGGCTCCATGGGGTGACCCGATCCGGACGGGTGCTGATGGATACCCGCTATCACTTGCTGGGTTCGGGAATGCAAGGCCTCGGTGTACACCGGGCCAGCCTGTGCCACGTTCTGAGCGACAGTCTGAACGCCTACGCCCATCAACGCTGGCTGGGCAGCCGGGTGGACGCCCTGCGCCACGATCCTCAGGGCGTCACGGTGGTCGTGGGCGCCGGCGTCCACCAGGGCGAGCACCGCTTCGACGCGGCGTTGATCGCCAATGGCAGCAACAGCCATTTGCGCCCCGCCGACTGGGTGCGCTATGACCGCCAATACCCGTGGGGCGCACTGTGGGCGATTATGCCAATGGAGGCCGGCTTCGACGGCGCCTGGCTGCGCCAGTGCTACGAGGGCGCCCACCGCATGGCCGGGGTTTTGCCTACCGGCCGCACTCCTGACGCCCCCGGCACCCCGCTGCTGAGCTTTTTCTGGAGCCTGCCGGTGGCCGATATGCCCCACTGGCGCGATGGCGCCCATCCGTTCGAGCAGTGGAAACAAGAGACCGCCGCGTTCTGGCCGGACCTGACGCCACTGCTGGCCCATTTGTCTTCTTCCAGGGACCTGCTCCAGGCCACCTATCGTGATGTGATTCTGAGCCATTGGGGCGAGGGCCGGCTGGGCATCATTGGTGACGCCGCCCATGCCATGAGCCCGCAACTGGGTCAGGGCGGCACCATGGCGCTGCTGGATGCCCAGGCTCTGGGCCAGGCGATGGCGGAGGCGGATCAATGGCCCCAGGTGTGGGCCGGTTTCCAGCGGCGCCGGGCCGGCTCAATCCGCTTCTACCAGAACATGAGTCGCTGGCTGACGCCGTTCTTCCAATCCCATGGGAAGTGGATTCCGGCGTTACGTGACGTTGCCTTTCCGTTGATGTGTCGCATGCCCTGGCTGCCGCGACAGATGGCGCTGACCGTGGCCGGCGCGAAACGGGGGCTGTTGCGTTGATAGCCTATCCCCGGGGTGGTTTTTTGCGGGCTAAACAAGGGCTGCCTATACTTTAACCATGCATGGCAGGATCACCATGCCAATAAAACTGCAAAGGATGTACTCATGAGTATCAACGGAGACCTGCTCCGGCCCGTGTGCTTTTATCTGGGGTCGATACTGGCAATGAGCGGCTGCGCGGATCGTGCCCCCCGGCTGGATCTGGCTGAACTGGACAGCGGCACCGCCATCGCCCAGGCCCTCGATAAAACCAGCATCCCCTACACGCAGATCCCCTCCGACAAGATCAGAAATTTTGAGGTTCTTCTGTTCGGCGAGAAATATCAGGCCCGGGATGTTCTGCAAACCGCCTTCACCATTGACTGGGAAGCGGAAACGGCCCTCCCCAATGTCTACTTCCACGATATTCCACTGCGGGCGCCGTCCTTTCTGACCGATGAAGACAACACCTTGTATATCGTTACCTCCCGCATCGGCAACGCCGATGGTGTAAAAGGGGAAGTGGCGATGGGCGCCTTCGACGACGATCAGATCATGGCCCTCAAGGCCAGATTCGAGGACGACTACGGCCCCGCCACCGCAAGCAAAGAGGATTTCCGCGGCAAGGTTTATTTCTGGCGTGTACCGGATGGCGCCGTGCGACTGGCCATTGAGAACGAGTGTCTGTGCGCCCCCGCGGCCCGATGGTCGGACGATGAGCGCCCCGAAGGCGGGCGGGGTGGCACCCTCGCACGGTACTACGACCCCGCATTGCCGAGTTTCCATGATGACGACCACGAATACTGAAACCGCGACCCGTCTCTGTCTGCTGGCGGCATTAATCACGGCACCGGGCATCGTCCTGGCGGAAAAAAGCTATTGGCAAGTGCGAGGCCCCGACGACACCAAGTTCGTCCTCGAAACCGCCATGCTATCCCCCCTCTCCCTGGCGGGACTCGGCAAGTCCAGCTTCTTCGTCCATGACGACGAAGACGGAAGTCTGGTTGCCTATGACGCCAAAGAACCGGACAAGCCACTCGCCCTGCTGCCCGAGCCGGACGACAAGCGCATGAAGCGTTTGAAAACGAAACTGACGGCGAAGCTGCTGGACGGCCAACTAAAGCTGCTGATGTCCGATGGCCGTGAGAACATTTTCTTCGTAAAACCCCAACCGTTGGCTGACGAAGCGGCGTTCCAAAGTGCCTTGAACGAGCGCCACCAGCATATCGAGACGATGAAACGGGAGGTGGCGAAAAAACACGCCGACATAGACATTCCCACTCAGGATGACGACAACGAGACCGTTGTTTTCCCCGACGCCTTTAGTCTGGACTTGCCACCGGGGAATAGCGGCTTTTATATCCACCAGGAGAGCCCGACGCGCTGGTTCTTGTTCAGTCTGGCCGACCCGGGGGCCGACCAACCCTTGTTCAATCAGGTGAATCCGGACTTGACGTTGACGATCAAGGGCGCGCCTCCGGAGGAGGTCGCGGAAGAAAACCGCTGGCCCGGAACCCATCGCCTCCATGAACAGGACGGCCTGTTTGTCGACGCCTTCATCGAGTACGACGAAGCCGGGGATGAGGCCTATCTCGCCGGCTATGACCTGTACCGAACCGTGCCATTAAACCAGGGGCGGACCCTGCTGATCACCACCCGCACCCTGAAAAGCTCCGATGAAACCAAACGATTCGCTGTTCTCGCCAACAGCGCCCGCCCCACCAACCCCGGCGATACCGCCAACGTTGATGATTACATGAACAACACCCTCGGACTGTTCTCGCCGGCGCAATCGGTCTCCCTGTTCGAGGGCGCGAAAATGAATCTGCCTCTGAATTACACGGCCGAACGCTGGTCCGGAGGTGGCTATTTCGTGCTTTCCCTCGGGCCAAACATGATTTTCGAAAGCGGCGATGGGGAAAGCGACTACATTGGAGTGGAAGGCGCCCTGAAACCAGGGGAATCGGAGTTCGAACGTCCATCCGGCGGCATTTATATGCGCGATGACGACGGCTTCGTATTCGATGCCGACAAAGTGGCCGGAGATCAAAGCATCCTGGTCGCCGACGACAGCGGGCTGGTGTTTGAGTCCAAACAAAACTGGCATCTGGCACGCTACGTCCGGCTAGGCCAAACCCACGTGGTCTACTATATGAACTACAGAGAGAAGCGCACCGAAGCACTGGAAGACTTCTATAGCTCCCGCCATGCTATCCGTTTTGAGCCATGACCCCTGGTCACCCGGCCTCCAAAGCGTGCCCTGAGTTTTCCTGGTATTACGCGGGCTTCTGGCGGCTGGTTTTTTTTGTCGCATTGGGCGGTTGCGGCGGCTTTATTCTGAGCACCATCATTGTTATCGGCTTGGCGCTCTATACCGACACATCCCTCAACGGCTTGGATCTGTTCCTGGCCTGGCCGCTCCCCGTTGTCACGGCATTGCTCTGGCTAGCGCACCGCCTCTTTGACGACGGCAAGCGGCTACTTTGCAAGAACGGCCGCCTGACGCTGTCATCCGACCGCAATGGGTTGCTCTACGACATTCCCGTTGCGCGGATAGAGCGAATCACCGTTCAGGACAATACCCTCAGCTACAGAGCGCTGCCCATCCGGCCCAACAAGCTGATCGTGACCACCCGTGACCGCGAGCATGTGATGAATATGTGGGGCGACTTCGTCTGGAACTTCGCCAAACTGAGCAGGCACGCTCAAAGTCTGAATACCTTTTTACTGGAATCTTCTCGGAAGCGTCGGCGCTGATCTCCGCGACAGCGCCTCAATGCAATCGAACAAGGACCGAAGACATGGTCATTCGCCCCAAGAAAGTCACAAGGACGACTTACCACCTCGGGCCTCTCTGGTGCTTGAGCCTGACGTGGCTGATGCTCGCCATCTTCCAGCCTCCGGAAGCCATGGCGGACACACCGCGCCCTCTGGAACCCGGAGAAGGCATTGAGGACACCTTGACCGCCGATGCCCCGAGAAACTTCAACGACGGCAGTTATTACCATCTCTATCGTGTCGACCTGGAAGCGGATCAGGTGGCCCGGTTCGATATCACCGGTGAGCCGAACAGTTATCTCTCTTTGTTCGCTCCCAACGGCAAACTGCTCAGGCATGAAAAGAACGACCAGAGCGAAACCGCCCAGCACAGCTACCATGGACAGCTGAGTTACAAAATTGAAGAAAGCGGTTCTTATCTCCTGGCGGTGGGTAGCAATTCAAGCCGCGCGCTGGGACGATACCACGTGAGCCTCAAGACCATCGAACTGGAGATCGTTGATCCGCTGGTGCCCGGCGCCGCCATCAAGGGCTGGCTGCAGGGGTTCAAAACAACTCATACGCTTCGTGTCGATACCATCGGCCAATACCGAATCCGATTCGGTTCCGACGATTTCAGCGCGTATCTTATGGTCGATCAGGGCAGCCACTACCAGTCGATCGACAGTGGTGACGATACCAACGAAAAATTGGACGTCTTTTTCAGAGCCCCCGGTGACTATGAGCTTATCATTCGCGACTCGGATGACAGGTGGAAAAATGGCTTGTACACCCTTGAAGTCGAAGCGCTTGCCTGCTGTCAGATCAAAACGCCCTGACCAACGCCGCACCGCGCGTTTCGGGATTTCGCGGGGGCTGATTCTGACCCTTGTCCTGGCTACCGCATCCACTCTTTCCGCCGCTCCGGAAGCGCCTTGGCGGCCACGGTTGTCCGTTGCGACGATCACCGCCACCCATCCTGATCTCGAGACGCCCTTTCGTTTCCCCTGGATCGCGGGCTCTTCCTGCGGACCGACCGCGCGCTGCAATATCTGGCAGGTCACATGGCGGATCAACACCTGGCTCCAGGCCACCGCTCTCAATCAGCTGCCGGTTCAGGACCGCATCTTGTTCGAAAAAGTCTGGCCCACCCCGGGCGACTCCCACGGTATCACCAGCCTGGATTACACCGTCCTCGCCAATACTTCCGCCTTTGTTTCACTCACTCTCCATGGCAACCATTCCGGCGGCTATCCCACCCCCTTTACCTGGGCCTACAGCTTCGACAGCGCCACTGGCCTGCCGTTGACCCTGGATGATCTGTTCAGCAACGAAGGACGGCAAGCACTGAATCAGGACGTGCGCCGACAATGGAAGCCCATGCTCATGGCCGCGCTGGCGAACGAGACAATGGACTTTCTCAATGATGACGAGAAGGCATCGCGACGCGACTATTACTCTCAGTGTCTGGAAGCAATACTCAACGATGAAAACGCCGCGGACACCATGGTCCTGGAACCAGGGCGGTTGATACTGACACGCGATTGCCCGTTTCCCAGGGTGGTCCGCGCCCTGAACGATTTGGGACAGCTGTCCGTGAGTTACTCCGGCGAAGCGCTGAAGCCCTGGCTGAACGACTACGGCCACTGTCTGTTTGAACATGAACCGGATTCGTTCTGTCCCCTCCCCCAACGAACCTCCCCTCATCCCGGCGCCTATCGGGGACGAGTTCATCAGGGGGAAATGATCAGCCTGATTATCGGCATGGGCCCCGATGCCGACCAGGCCGCCTACTCGATATCCGATAACCGCTCTCTACTGCCCCTTGAAGGGCAGCTGACAACTCCCCTGGAGTTGATCGGGCCGGACGGCCAGGGGCGCTTTCTGCTGGAACCGGATCACAACGGCACCCTCCGGGGCTCCTGGAAGAATCCGCGGGGGGGCACCCGTCCCGTGCACTTCAGCAATTGACCCGCGCCGCGCCTGAGGCATAAGTGATATCGCGGTTAACGGTTATCCAATTTGCGCAGCAAACCCACCGCCATGACGACCACCAGGACCGCACCGAGGATCAGGACGCCCCACAACACGATACGCCGTGCGGGTATCGGTTCCGGCAGTGGTTGCAAGACCGCCTTCCCGCCCAGTTCTCGCCGCTGCTCCATCTCCGCCCGCGCCGGTGCCGGCTCCACCCCCAGCGCGTCACAGTCCAACACCTGAGCGGGAGGCACCCGGCGGCTGCCGTAGGCGAGCAGGAAAGGCCCTTCACCCTGGGCCAGGAAGCCCAGTTGTAGCGGCGGGTACCCCAGGTGCAACGATACCGGCTCTCCCGCCAACGACTCACCTCCGGACAACACTTGCACCCGCCATAACGGGTCCGTGGTCGGTGTCATGTTCCGCGCTTCGATTTCACCGCTGCCGGCAGCGGAAGCAACGGAGCCCAGATAGCGCTCGCGCCAGGCGGCGGTGTCATCGGCACGGGAACTGAGGCGGACGCTGAGAACCCGGTTCGGCCCCGGCAAAGTCAGACGCCACTGTCGGGCAAACGCCGGACGGGCGCTACGGAACACGCTTTCAAGCGGTCCTTCCCCTGAGCCTGTCCGCTCCACTTCGCTCCATATCAACGGCACCGCATCCACTTCGGTATGTGTGGTCAACACTCGCGCCTGCCGCAACCAGTCCCTGGCGCGTTCATCCTCGGGAATCAGGCGCAAGAAACGATAACGCTGTTCCGGCAAGGCGACGGCGGCGGTTTCCAGCTTTTCGCCATCCAGCCGTAATAGCGTGGTGCGCGTCACCACTGTATGCCATTGATCCAGATCCTCGCTGGCGGCGATCCGTATTGGCAATTCTTCCCGCCCTTCCGGAGAGCGCCATTGCCAGTCCAGCCGGATGCCGCTCAACGGTTGCTCCACCTCGCGCGCATCCACTATGTACTCGAAAGCGCCGGAGGCGGGTATGTCCTGGTTCGGATCCGATCGTTGCCAGCGCATGCTGAGGCCGTCCGCGGTATCGATGGCCAACTGCCCGCCAAGCTGCTCATCGGGCCGACGCCCCGGAGGCAGGCCATGCAGCACCACCGGATGGGACACCGTATTCTCCTGATGCTGATCCCGAGGGTGGCAGAACGCATGTTGCACCACGTCACCGGCGCGGCTGAACAGTCTCAAGTCGCCAAAATCGGCGCGGGTACTGACACCATACACCGGCTCCGGCAACGGCAGTTGATAGGCACGCCCTTCGCGTACCGGCACGATGGGAATCCCTTCGGCGAAATCATCCGGCATCGGTGCCGCGCCGGACCCGAGACTGAATCCCAAGGCCATGATAAAACAGGCCGCTCTCCAAGCAGGACTCCACACAAGCTTCCATACAGGATTCCATGCACGCATCAGGCAGACTCCTTTGCTCGAGGTGGCAACGGCGAAAAATAGCCCACCACCAGCAGTATCAATCCCACGCCCAGGAAGGACACGATACGGGCCAGGGTTTCCGTGCCCGCCATATCGATGAGAAACAGTTTCACCACCACAACCCCCAGCAACGCCACGCCAAGAATCCAGACGGAGCGCCAGCCACGACGGGTAGCGGAGATCATGGCGGCCAGCCCCAGCAAGGCCCAGAACAGGGACAGCGCCATCTGCACGGTAGTCGATTGCACCATCCCGGCAGCGTCCAACGGCGTCCCCAGCCCGTGGTGCAAAGCGCGTACCAGAGCGGCACTCAACCACAGGAAAGTCAACGCCACCAGCACCGGAACACCACGGAGCCGATACCGCTCCGCCGTGGCCCACCACCAGCCGATGCCGCACAACATGACCAGGGCCACGCTGATATCCAGCGGATTGAGCAGAGGCCAATAAGGCAGCGGAGCAGCGTTTCCATCACTGGCAAGGTTGACCCAGACCAGCCAACACGCCGCCACCACCCCCAGCGGCACGCCTCCTTGCCAACGATAGGCCCGCGCATGTCCTCGCCAGGGCCAGTATTCCGGTGCGCGAGCCGCCAGCACCAACAACGCCGCCGGGACCAATCCCCAACCGAGCACCGGCCAGACGCCATCAAGCGCCCCGTCAATACGCCAGGCAAGCTCCGGCATCAGCACCAGGGCCAGAGCCCACATACCCAGCGCATGCAACCAGGGCGTCAGACCTGGAAGCAACACGTCATCCTCACGATCACGCCACCACAGGGTTCCGTGGAACGTCAGCCACAGAACCGGCCATCCCCACCAGGCGCCCCGATCCAGCGGGTGAGGGAATGCCAGCAACGACCCGCTGGCGATGGCGACAAAAACCGCCCCCAGCAAGGGCGCGACCAGATAGCTCGCGTTCCAGCGCAGCCGCTTTCCCAGCACCGCCAACAGCATGATGATCAGGGTCGGCACCAACAGCAGCCAACCCGCCTCGCCATGGGCGGGAGCGTATTCGCCGGTATCGGCGAAACCGGCGAACAGCGCCCAGAATATGGCCCAGGCCAGCATCACCTGGGCAGCGCCCCGCTCGTAGGAGGCCCGTGCCTGCCCCAGGCGGAATAAAAACAAGCCGCTCGAATAACCGGCCACGGCCAATCCGAACGCTGCCATGAACAAACGATTGAAGACCGGTATGGTGGGAGTGAGGTAGTCCGGCATGGCGTGAAGCAATTGCCCCGCCGCCAGCACTTGTAGCAGCACGCCGAAGGCACGGGCCAGACGCCGGCTCTGGCGAGCGCCCAACCACAACAGCCCGGCCCCTTCCACGGCCCAGATCGCGGCCGTGGCGCCTCCGGACAGGGCCAGGGGTACCGTCAAGCTCGCAAAAATAACCCCCAGGGCGGCAAACGCCTCCGCCAACAAACGCCAGGTCTGCCCCTTCAGACGGAACAGAAGCAACGCCAGCGCCAGATAGAAAACGGCGAACGCCAGCGCGCTCCAGGCCAGCCCGTATTCAATATCCGCCACCAGCGAGCCATGCAGTGTAAACACCACCACCGGCAAACCGAATACCAGGGTACCGGACACATAATCCATTCGCCTGGTGTTCTGACGCCGGGCGAACAACAGCGCCACCGCCACGTACATCAGGAAGAACAGGATCAGAAAGCCGTCGGTGCTGACCAGATCAGCCGGCGAATAGCCGCCTCCGCGCCATAGCGCACTGACGCCGAAAGTAAACAGAAAGCCCACAAGATTGAGCGGCCGCCAGGCACGGAACCAGGCCACCGCGAACACCCCCAGGTTGAGAACCGTGTAGTAGCTGAACAAAGCAATGTGGCTGCCCCCACCGCTGGATGTCAGTAGCGGCGCCACGAAACCGCCGGCGAACCCGATCACCGCCAACACCAAAGCGTTCTGCGCCACCGCCAATACCGCCGCGGCCAGCGCCACCACCACCATCAACATGAAGGCCAGACCGGCGGGCAGCAGTCCGAACAGGCGGAAAGCGGCGTACAGGGTCAGATACAGTATGGCCACGCCGCCGCCTTGCAGGCTCAATGCGTAACCAAGGTGCCGCTCGCGCAGCCACCAGCCCAATCCCAGCAAGCCGATTCCGAGCAGCCCCACCGCGGCCAGCCGCACTTCCAGGGGAAACAGCCCGCTTTCCGCGGCGTATTTGGCCAGCAGCGCGGCGCCAATGAACAGCACCAGAACACCAACGCGGGCGATGGTGTTGCCTCCTTTCAGCCAGGCCCTGGCGCGTCGCAAGAAGCGGAAAAATGGCGAGGGCGCGGCCGGAGCCCGGGGCGGCGGCGTAATCGCCTGCTCAGGCGCCGCTACCCTGTGAGGCGAGTCGGCGGTGGCACCAGACGTCCGCACCTGCGCTGGTGGCGGAGGGGCGGGTCGCGAGAGGGGCGGAGCGCTGTCCTCGGCCATGGACTCTGCGGGCGGCGATCCTTGCTCCACGGACGCCAGCAATGCCCGGATTCGTTGTTCGCTGGCCGTCACCCGGTCCCGGATCAGCACTAAAAGAACAATGGCGAATCCGGTCAGAGCTCCCAGTGTCCCCAATACCCCCAACAGAATACCCACCGCTATCCAGGAGCCACTCAAGGCCCCCAGTAACATCGCCACGAAGGCCATCACGGCGCCACCCGCCAGCGCTCCGGCCAGTGCCATGAGCACCATCGAAGCAAGCGGCCAGCGGGGTACGGGGTTCAGGCTCATGGCATCCTCATCCTTTGTGGTCATTCCGTTTACGAGCTTCAGCCCTTAGACCCCACCTCCGGGGCACTACGGGAATTTTTGTCCGCATTCGTCAAGGATGTCACCGACCAAAGCCTCCGCCGTCACATCCTCGCCCTCACCGGTCAGATATTCAGGATTGGCGGGCAGTTCGTAAACCCGGCGGACCATCTTCTCGAACAGCCCGCGCTCCTCCGGCGACTCCGTATTTTCCTTGTCGAGTTCCTTCAACACCCATTCCAGCGACCGATCTTCCTCATAACGTAGCGAGGCCACAATAAAGAAACTCATTTCCAGCCGATCACACACTGGCCACGCGCCGCCCCCGGGAGGCGGTCTGGTGGCCTGAACAGGCGAACTCAGAAGCGCGATTACCGAGAAAAGAAGTGCTGTTTTCACCATCACATCCCTGCTCCCTGGTTTTCTGTTCCATCCGTCAGCTCCATCGTACTGGACCAGGGCGCTTTCCGCCGGGCCACACGGCATCACGCCCACAGTCCCCGGGAGAGCCTCTGCCGACGATTCTACAAAACCACGACCATGCCAAGACCGCACAATATGAGG
Source organism: Alcanivorax xiamenensis (assembly GCF_009846745.1). NCBI lineage: Bacteria > Pseudomonadati > Pseudomonadota > Gammaproteobacteria > Oceanospirillales > Alcanivoracaceae > Alcanivorax > Alcanivorax xiamenensis. The sequence continues at coordinate 184,791 of NZ_AQPF01000002.1, forward strand.
TTACAAACTATTGCCTCCGGGTTCTCTCTTTACCCACCGGCCCGCGACACCTCACCACCTCATTCTTCCCACTGATTGCCGGGCAAACGTTGCAGATGCATATGGCCGCACAGGCGGATCGTGGGCCGGATCAGGAACTGGAAACTGCCTACCAAGGACAACCAGGCCGCCGGTGTTTCCATGCTGGGATACAGAAAGAAGATACTGCCCAGTAGAAACCAGATAGCGATAAGGCAGTCGTTGGCGATACTGAGCGTTTCATAACGACGGCGGCTCACCAGTTCCTCATGCCCAAGATGTTTGGCCGCGCCGCTGAGGGTCAGCCCGCCACGAAGAAAACCATCAGCAACAACGGCAACAGCAGTGGCGTCAGCGCCCACCAGGAGGGCCAGCGCCAAAGCCACAGCGCGGTGACCAGCAACGCCAGTGACGTGGGCAACCAGATGATAACGCCCAGCATCCGCCAGGCCAGACAATCGGAACGGGACGGGCAATCGTCCATTGTCGCCATCCCCACTACAACCAACCCCAGCCCCAGCAGGCCCAGGATGGCCAGTAACACCACGGTCATCATGCGGATCCCGTATCCCACGGTACTCCTCCCTGACTTTTTTTGTCACTTTGCACAGTATTGTGCCTGTGTTCACGTCTATCCATAGCGCCCAGAGGCGATGATTAAAGACGCCCGGGAATGGCACGACCCCTGCTTGGTCAACGCCACCTTACTTTTCGGCTACCGCGGACGACAAAACACCATGATGACACTTGGCGACCCTCTCCCCGGCTTTGCCGCGCTGGCACGGGACTACAAGCGACTGGGCAGTGAACTGACCGTGGCTCTGGCGGACCTGGCCATCTCTCGCCCACAGCCGCCGGCGGACAGGCTACCGCTCCACGAAGACTGTCTGCACGTGGTACGGGGCGGCATGGTGGTGGCCCGTCACGGCGAAAGCCCCCTGTTTCTGTGTGATGAAGGGGATGTACTGCCACAGTATACGGAACTGAGCTACAAGGCGGATAGCGCCGTGCTGCTGGCCGCCTATCCGTGGAAAATTGTGCTTCAGAGAGTGCGAAAAGAGCCTCATCTCACTGCTCTATGGGAGCACCTGCGGAACCAGAGGGAGCGCTTGCTGTTGCACATGCTGGCGGCCAGGGCCGGCGAGGATCATCACGCTCACTCCGCCTTTGTCTACTTTCAGCCCGGTGAAATACTGATCCGTCAGGGAGAATACGCAACCGATGTCTATCATTTATTCGAAGGCGAAGCGGATGTACTGGTGGATGAGGTGGCCGTCGGCCAGGTCGGCGAGGGTGAGGTGCTGGGCGCCATTGCCGTGCTAACCGGCGCCCCACGCAGCGCCACGGTGAGGGCGCGGACACGCTGTTCCGCGGTGCGGGTGCCCGGCAGCCAGTTCCATCAGCTGATCCGGGCTCATCCCACTCTGATTCAAAGGCTGATGACCGACATGGCACGGCAAATCACCCGGCTCAATCATCGTGTGGTGGCTCTATCCGGCTGACCCGGAGCGATCACTTTCGGCGGCCGCCTCCGTCGGTTCCAGCCATTGTGACAATACCGCGTGCAGTTGTGGCGGCTGCAAAGGTTTACGCAACACCAGATAACCGTCCCGTTCCGCCTGCTCCAGTACAGGGGAATGAAATTCACCGCTGACCATCGCACCACCGGACTCCGGGCACGCCTCCAACAGCGCCTGGAAGACTTCAAAGCCACTCTCCCCGGAGCGCAGCCTTTGGTCGCAAAGAATCGCCTGAGGCTGAAACCCTCCCCGTAACACCTCAAATGCCTCGGCACCGGAAGCGGCGCAATGGACCTCCACTCCCCAGGCTTCCATCAAACTTTGCCAGGCCTTGGCCACCAGAGGATCATCATCGATGACCAGACAGCTCCCACTCAGCGGCACCAGCCGGGTCAACGACATAGTCGTGGCGTTATTCGAGCCTGTGTGACCGGTTTTCAAGTGTTTCATGGCCGGCAATGATAACCAGAACCGGGAGCCACGCCCTTCCACCGAGTCCAGACCATAGCCGGCCTCCATGATCTTGGCGCTGCGAGCCACCATCGCCAGCCCGAGGCCATGGCCGGCACTGTCGATCCCCCAGGAATAAGCATTGCGGTAAAACGGAGTATAAATATTTTTCTGTTCTTCCAGCGCCACTCCGATTCCGGTATCCCAGACTTCCAGCAGCCAGCTTCCCCGACGGCGGCGTACCGACAGCAGGACACCGCCATGGGGGGTATACCGCAGAGCATTGTGAGTGAGGTTGATCAAGCAACGGCGAATCAGGCTGGCGTCCCCCAGAACCACCGCCTCCCGCCGGGCGATACGGATACGCAAATCCAGACCACGACTGTTGGCTTCCTCGCGAAACATAGTCGCCACATCCTTGATGATCGCGTCCAACAGCACCGGGGTGCGCTGCGCGATCACCGCACCGGCTTCCATCTTGGAAAGATCCAGCAACGAGTTGAACATCAGGTCCACCGAACGCACGCTCTGCTGCAAATCCCGCAACGGGCCATTCAGCGTTTCATCACGATTACGGTGGGCGATGGCCTGAATCAAAAAACCCATGGCATGCACCGGTTGGCGCAGATCATGACTGGCGGTGGTCAGAAACCGGTTCTTGTCCTGCAGGGCCTGCTCCGCTTCTTCCTTGGCGGCACGGAAACGTTTAGCCAAAGCAGCACTGTCCTCTTCCAGTTTCATTTGCTGCACAAAGAAGCGGTGGGAGGTAATGCCATGGCGATACATGGCAACGCCGAACAATACCCCCATCAGCAACACGAAATGCCAATGCTCGGGAACCGTCCAGGGCATCATTAAAACCACCGGCCCCCAGCAACACAGGAAAAAGCGCAGAAACACACCCCACACCGGGGTCTGATGTGTTGCGTTGGCGGCGATGGTACCCGCGTAGGTAATGTGCAGCACGGCGGCAAACTCGAACGTCACCTTGCCCGCCGTCAGAAACACGACCAGGGCCAGTCCAAAACCATGCAGAACGGCGATGCGCTTGACGATCGGCAGCCATTTTTCAAGCACCGTCTCACTATCGAGGGACGCCCTGTCCGCCAGGTAACGCTGGCGCAGAACGAACAGCCGCCAGACGCCCAGCAGGTACGCGGCCAGTTCCACGAGCAACCAGGAAATATCCTGCCCCTGAAGATAAAACCAGACGATGAAGGCCATGCCCGCGAATGGCGTTACCGAAGCGCTATAAAACAGCCTGACACGAGTAATGTCCAACAAGCGGGCGCGACCATCGGCGCTCAGATCGGCCATGGCGGGCGCCGCGGCGTTACCTCTGGCAGGGGGAGAGTTCATAGCCGCAGGCGCCGCCCGTGCAGTAACGCGATCACTTCCACCCGATTACTGGCGCCGAGTTTCTGCAGGATGGACGACACGTGTTCCTTCACCGTCTGCTCCGTGACGTTGAGAGCGGTGGCGATCCGTTTATTCGGCAACCCTTTAAGCATCATCGCCAATACCTCGCCCTGGCGCCGGGTCAATCCCAGATCCGCCGGGCTGATCAGCAGTTCCCGGCGGGACCGGAGTATTGCCGCCGACGCCGGGTCGGCATCCGCGAACCAGGTTTTCCCCCGGCGCAAAGCCGCCACCGCCCGGGCAAACGTCTCCGGTGATTCATTCTTATGAATAAAGCCGTGGGCACCGGCGTCCCGTGCCTGGGCGTCGATACCAACGCCATCATCACCGCTCATGACCAGCAGACGGGTTGAGGGGCAATGATCGGACAAGGCCTTCACCAACGGCGGCGCGGCACCATCGGCAAGCCAGAAATCGATAATGACCAGGTTGGGCGCTCCGTTATCGGTGATAAATGCCATGCAGGCGTCACCATCCGCAACGCTGTGCACTGAACGGTAACCGCAGTGTGACACCAGGTACTCCACCACACCGCGTACTACCAAAGGATGGTCGTCCACCACCAGGGCATACTCAGCGTTTCCCTTCCTTTCTTCCGGTTTCCCGTGAAGCCCCTCTTCCTCACTCATTCGCCATTCCATCCTAGGTCGTTGGCGACGGCTGAAAACCCTACCACGGTAGGGTGGTTCAGACCGGGCACCGGCGATAGCTTTCATTTAACCGGGTGACAACACTCCGGAAGCTGCGCCGGGAACACATCGATACCCGTGTTCCCCTCCCAAGAGCCATGGCTATGCACTCCGGCATTATTGTCCCCTATTTTACGACACCCGACGTCGGAATCGGTATGGGTTCTCCACGTCGGTGACTACTTTTGCCAATTGTCCGGAGGGCGCGACCATTCCGGGCCTCTTCCATGAACAACGGTTAACCGTACGGAGACCGACAATGACACTTAAACCCCTGCTCATCGCCTCCTCCGCCGCCTGCGCACTGGCTTTCTCCGTGAACGCCCAGGCCGGCTTCCTCGACAAGATGAATGACGCCCTGGACAAGACCTCCAACGCCATCAACAAGGTGCAGGAAACTTCCGACAAGGCCACCAACGCCGTGAACGGCACGGTTAAATCCGTGCAGGACACCGGCCAGGCGGTCCAGGACACAAAGGATGACATGACTTCCATCGGCAAGAACGACGACTGATTGCCAAATCCGGCAAATCGCTATTCGACCGACCCTCCCGGGAGCGCCGGATCGGGGAGCATCGTTGATTACTGATTCTTTACCTGGCGCCCCTGGTTTGACGACAGGGGGTGCCCAACACGATGCATGAACAAGGATGCTGTTATGTTCAAACGTACCTTTACATTCCTTTTCGTTTCGTTGTTTTCCATCACCCTGGTCGCCTGTGGTGGCGGAGGCGGAAGCAGCGGTGGCGGCGACAATAACGGTGGAGGGGACAACGGTGGGGGAGATGGTGACGGCGGTGGCGATGGCGACGCCAGCACATACCACTATGAATTTCTGCCTGGAACCCAGTTCAGCGAAACGCAATTCATCAATATGGGCGCCGAAGGCTATGTTTTCCTGGGGCCAGTGAAATTTGGTTCCGACGTGGATGTGGGGGGGCTGCTGTTCGGCCGCCAACAGGATGCCACCCATGAGTACCGGATCAGTCCGCAACAACCCACGCTGGATCAGTTGGTGGCCGAGGCCAATGCTCAAGGGCAAGAGGGTTTCTCCCTGAACGCTCCTTACATCAGCCTGCATGGCGACACGACCATTCAAACCGTTTACATGCGCCAGCAGGGCACCAGTGCCACTTACGAAACCAAGGTGACGCCGGGTCTTGCAACCAGCGCCTCGGCACTCATTGACGCGGCCAATGAGGAAGGAGAGGACGGTTACCTGCTCCTGGGACCGATCACGGATGGCAGCGGCAATGCCGGTTACCTTTGGCAGCGCTCCGTTAATGGCACGGCCCGTTACAGCTACCGTTCCACTCCAGCCGACCGTGAAGAGACCGAGGAAGAGTTCCTTACCGCCGTCTCTGAGCAAGGCAATCAGGGTTACCTGTGGATTTACCCCTTCGCGTTCGTCAATACCAACGGTGCGGCGGAATACGCCAATCTCTACATCAAGGATGAAAACAGCCAGGCTACTTTCAGCTATGAACTGGCGGAGTCGGCGGGCACCTACACGGAAGTGGTGGCGGATGCCAATGCCAAGGGTGCGGAAGGGATTTACTTCTTCGGCTTCGTGGCCTTCGTCAGCGATGATCCGGTCAACGATCCCACCGGTGAACGGCTGCTGTTCGTCACTCCGGAAAACTGCTCCGGCAGTCCGCTGTGCGCCTTTCCAACCAAGGTGCTCTGATCCGTAATCGTTGAGCAACCGCTCCATTCGCGGCCAGAGCCGCTCCCCACGGTGACTTTGTGGTTACTGCCGTGGGAAGCGGCCTTGGCGGCGAAGACTACGCCAATCCATGTCTCCTGAGCCTGATCATCCGTCTTCCCTGGCGACGGGATCACCGCACACCGGGCAATGCGGGTCCTTGCGCAGTGCCAATTGCCGCCAGCTCAGGGCGCGCCCATCGAAGACGTGAAGTTTCGGAGCCACCGGTTTGCCGGTGAGCAGGTGCATGGCCAGCAGTGCCTGCAAGGTACCCACGGTACCCACCACCGGCCCCAGGATCCCCGCCTCACTGCAGAGCAGATCGCCCTCGGTACCGTCGCCAAACAAACAGGCATAGCAGGGGCTGTCGATTCGGCGCAGATCGAAAGCAGCGATCTGACCTTCCAGACGAATGGCCGCGCCGCTTACCAGCGGCTTGCGGTGACGCACACAGGCGGCGTTGACCGCTTGCCGGGTAGCGAAGTTGTCGGTGCAATCCAGCACCAGATCCACTTCCGGCAGCTGATGATCGAGCCAGTCAGCGCCGACTCGGGCCACCACTGGCGTGATCGACACATCGGGATTCAACGAACGCAATTGCGCCGCCAGGGCCAGGGCTTTGTCCTCCCCCACCTGATCGGCGCGGAAAGCCACCTGCCGATGCAGGTTGGACGCCTCCACGCGGTCGTCATCCACCAGCAACAACCCACCGACACCGGCGCCGGCCAGATACAGGGCCGCCGGATTGGCCAGACCGCCACATCCCACCAATAACACCCGGGCACGGCTCAACGCCTCCTGACCGTCCAGATCGAAGTCCGCCAGCAGCAACTGCCGGCTGTAACGCATTAGCTGGTCGTCGTTGAACATGGTGTCTCCGCCTGTCGTCGGCACCGATTATCTTTGCCCGAAAGTGACGCGATCCTGCCCTCCCAGATCGCGGAGCGTCTCCACTCCTCGATACTCTCGCTCCGTCAACAGAGTGCGTACCGCCTCGCCCTGATCATAACCGTGCTCCAACATCAGCCAACCCCCTTCCACCAGGCGCGTCATGGCCTGATCGGCAAGCACACGAATATCCGCCAGCCCCTGTTCCGCCGACACCAGGGCGGTACGCGGCTCATGGCGAACATCGCCCTGCTCCAGATGCGGGTCTTCGGGATCCACATAAGGCGGGTTGGATACGATCAGTTCAAACGGGCCCGACAGCGCCGCCAGCCAGGTTCCGCCAACCATCTCGACCGTCGCCCCAAGAGTCCGGGCATTGTCCTTCGCCACCTGTAGAGCCGCCTCACTGATATCCACCAACAACACCGACCAGGCCGGCCTTTCCAGCGCCAAAGTGATGCCGATGGCGCCGGTGCCGGTGCCCAGATCCACCGCTCGTAACGGCGATTCAGGCATCCGTTCCAGCACGGCGTCAATCAGGGTCTCGGTGTCCGGTCGCGGAATCAGGGTGTCCGGCGAGACCCGAAACCGCCGGCCATAGAACTCCCGCTCACCGATCAGATAAGCCACCGGCTCACCGGCTTCACGGCGCGCCAGCAGTTCCAGGAAATGCCGCTGCTGGGACTCATTCAGGGTCCGTTCCGGCCAGGTGAACAGATAGGTGCGCGATTGGGCCAGCACGTGGGCAAGCAGACACTCCGCATCCAACGCCGCGCTGGGCGAGGCCCGCAGACGGGAGCGGGCTTCTCGCAGTGCCTGGTCGATGCGCACCGGTTACTCCGCGCCGCCGGCGTCCGCCAGCGCCGCCAGCTGTTCCGCCTGATGTTCGGCGAGCAGAGCGTCCAACACTTCGTCCATGTCACCGGCGACGATTTCGTTGAGGCGGTAGAGGGTCAGATTGATGCGATGATCGGTGAGGCGGCCCTGAGGGAAGTTATAGGTGCGGATACGCTCGGAGCGATCACCGGAGCCCACCAGGGACTTACGCTGGGCGGCCTGTTCCGCATGGGCGGCGCTTTCGCGGGCGTCCAGCAAACGTGCTTTCAGCAGGGACATGGCCTTGGCCTTGTTCTTGTGCTGACTGCGTTCGTCCTGACACTCCACCACCACGCCGGTGGGCAAGTGGGTGATGCGTACCGCCGAGTCGGTGGTGTTGACGTGCTGCCCACCGGCACCGGAGGAACGATAAGTGTCGATGCGCAAATCCTCGTTGCGAATCTCGATATCGCCGGCATCCTCGGCCTCCGCCATCACCGCCACGGTACAGGCCGAAGTATGAATACGGCCCTGGGATTCGGTGGCGGGCACACGTTGCACCCGGTGGGCACCGGATTCGAACTTGAGGCGGGAATACACACCATCGCCCATCACCCGCGCGATCACTTCCTTATAGCCACCGTGTTCGCCTTCGCTGGCGCTCACCGTCTCCACCTTCCAGCCGCGCTGATCAGCGTAACGGGAATACATGCGAAACAGGTCACCGGCGAACAGCGCCGCTTCGTCACCGCCGGTGCCGGCGCGGATTTCCAGGTAAACCCCGGCATTATCGCGGGGGTCCTTGGGCAGCATGGCCCGTTGCAGGTCGCTTTCCAGTTGCTCCAGACGCGCCTGCCCCTCGCGCAGTTCCTCCTGCCCCATGGCACGCATTTCCGGATCGCTGTCCTCGGCAAGCGCACGGGCTGCGTCCATATCCTTCTCGGTGGAGCGATACTCCCGGAATCCCCGCACCACCGGTTCCAGCTCCGCGTACTCCTTGGAAAAAGCACGGAAGCGCTTCTGCTCGGCAATCACGTCCGGATCGGACAGCAGGCCGCTCAGTTCCTCGAAACGTTCCGTCAATTTCTCGAGCTTGGCGCTCAGCGAAGCTTTCATAGAGGTTTCCGATGTTGAAAAAGAGGGACCGGGCGACGCGGCGTCAGGTCTGATCAGGCTCGTCGCCGAGCAGCAGTTCCCGGGCGGTGCGCAGATCCTCCACACGACCTTCGGCGGCCATCCGCCGCAGTGACACGCTGGGCTGGTGCAGCCATTTGTTAACCAGGTTGTGCTTGAAGCGGCGCAGGACATCCTCCGGATCCACGCCGTTCCGCAGCTGCGACAGTGCGCGCTCCAGCTCCTGGTCCGCCAGCAGCACACGCTGCTGCCGGTAATCCCGCAACACACCGGCGGCGCGCTGCTCACGGCGCGAACGGCGATGACGGTGCACCGCCTCCCGGATCAACTCACCGGCCTCGCGGGCCGCCTCCTGGCGGGCGCGAACATTCTCCTCGATGGCTTCCTGAAGGTGATCCACCGTATATAGATAGACGTCGTCCAATTTACCCACTTCCGGCTCGATATCCCGGGGCACGGCGATATCCACCATGAACACGGGGCGGTGCCGGCGCCGCTTCAGCGCCCGTTCCACCGTGCCCTTACCCAGCACCGGCAGCGGTGAAGCGGTGCAGGAAATAACGATGTCCGCGTGCTCCAGCGCCACCGGCAATTCTTCCAGGGCGATGGCACGTCCCGCCACCTCGGACGCCAGCTCACTGGCCCGTTCCAGTGTCCGGTTGGCAATGACGATTTCCCGCACCTGCTGTTCATGCAGATGCCGGGCCACCAACTGGATCATCTCCCCGGCTCCGACCAGCAATGCACGGCTTTTCTTCAGGTCAGAGAAAATATGCCGGGCAAAGGAGACCGCCGCATAGGCCACCGATACCGGATTGGCGCCGATACCGGTTTCCGTGCGAATGCGCTTGGCCACCGAGAAGACGTCCTGGAACACCCGCCCCAGTTCGCTGTTGAGCAGGCCAGCCTCATGGGCACGGGCATAGGCTTCACGCATCTGCCCGAGAATCTGGGGTTCTCCCAGCACCAGGGAATCGAGCCCACCAGCCACCCGCATCATATGTTCCAGCGCTTGCTCATCACGATACTGGTAGACCACGTCACGCAACCGCTGCGAGGACATACGCCGGGCACGGGCCAGCCAATCACTGAAATCGGGGATGGGGCCGTCCACCAGGCAATACAATTCGGTACGGTTACAGGTGGACAACAGCGCGGCTTCGCGAACGCCGGGCAGCTCATCGCGCAAGACGGCCAGCACCTGGTCGGCCTGATCCGCTGAAAACGCCAGTTGCTCACGCAACTCCACGTCCGCGGTGGTGTGATTGACCCCGACTGCGAAGAGATTCATATGGACAGGACGACCCGGCATGGGTCACGCATTTTGCTCGAAAGCGCCCGCGGAAACAATGAGAGCCTGTTTATAGTCTGTACGGCACCGCGCCACCAGGCCCGGGAGCAGCAGCGGGAGCCCCGTGGCGCGGCCCCTTGGGTGACGCAAATGTCTGTGCCATGATAGCCGCTCACCCGTGCCGTGACAGCGAGTTCGATGAAACCACGTTCGCCGTTTTATGCCGCGATCCCGCCACTGATCGCCAGTTTATTGCTTGGCGGTTGCGCCAGTCCGGCCCCCAAGGTCGAGGATCCCGCCACCGCCTCCGAGCCCACGCCCACCATTCCGCCAGTCAAGTACGATGGTACCGATATCGGTGACCTGTTGGTGGCGGAAGCCGCCGCCCAGCGTCAGGCGCTGGATCTGACCCTGGATTACTACGCCCCGGTGGCGGAGCGCACCGGCGATCCCAAGGTGATTGGCCAGGCCACCCAGTTGGCCGCCTACCTCGGCCACTTCGACCAGGCCCGGGCACTGTCCAACCAATGGCTGGCGCAGTCTCCTCGGGACCCCGACGCCCTGCGTCTGGCCGCGCTCGCCGACATCCACCTGGGGGACGGTGATGCCGCCGCCGATCATGTGGATCGATTGGTGGCCCATCACGGCACCGAAGCTCTCGTGCCTCTGGTAGCGGAGGCCCAGAATCTGGATCAGCAGGGCAACCGGGAATTGCTGCATGCACTGTCCAGCCTCGCCACCCGTTACCCGGAGCACGCTCCGCTGTGGTATGCACGGGCTCTGGACTTGCGTGAACAAGGCGATCTGGAAGGAGCCATGGAAGCCACCGACGAGACCCTCAAACGCAACCCGGATCACAACGAAGCTCTGCTGCTGAAAGCCCAGCTCTGGCATGACATGGGGAAGCAGAAACGCGCCCAGCGCCACCTGCGCAAGATGGTGAATAAGGCACCGGAGCAGCGCCGTTACCGCCTCGCCTATATTCGTGTGCTGCTGGCCGATGGCGAGCACGAACGCGCCGAGGAACAGCTGGAAATTCTCGCCGCTCAGGACCCCGACGATCTGGATCTGCAATATTCCCTGGCCCTGATGGCGCTGGAGTCCGGTGCCGCCGAGGTCGCGCAGGAGCGGCTCCAGGCCTTGCTCGATCAGGGCTACCGCCCGGATGAGGTGCGCATGCAGCTGGCTCAGGCGGCGGAGCAGCAGGGCGTGCCCAGCCAGGCCATCGACCTTTATATGCAGGTGCAGGGTCCTCAGACTCTGCCCGCCCGGGTCCAGGCGGTACGGCTGATGTACGAGCGCGGCCAGACCGCCAAGGGGCACGCCTTGATGACCAGTCTGATGCAACAGCACCCGGCCCATACCTCACTGCTGTACGTTACCGAGGCGGAGATCCGCACCGACATCGGTGACACTCCCGGGGCCATGGCCCTGTTGGATGAAGCGGTCAGCGAGCTACCCGACGACCCCGATCTGCTCTATGCCCGCGCCATGACCGCCACGCTGCTCAAGGACTGGGACCGGGCCACCGGCGATCTGCGCAAAGTGCTGGCCTTGCGCCCGGGCAATACCGATGCTCTTAACGCCCTGGGCTACACCTGGGCGGATATGGGGATCAATCTGGATCAGGCCCACGACATGATTCGCCAGGCTCTGGAGCAGGAGCCGGACCATCCCGCCATTCTCGACTCCATGGGCTGGGTGCTGTTCCGGTTGGGACGCCCCCAGCCAGCTCTGGACTATCTGCAGCGGGCCTACGCCCAGTATCCGGATGCCGAGGTCGCCGCTCATCTGGGTGAGGTATTGTGGAATCTGGGTCAGCGCGACGAAGCTCGCACGGTCTGGCGCGACGCCCTCGCCGACGACCCGGAAAGCGAGCTGCTGCGCGACACCCTGCAACGTCTGGGAGTGTCATTATGATGCGCATCGCCGCCCTGGCACTGGCCCTTTTTCTGGCCGCCTGTCAGCAGCAACCGGTGAGCACCGATTTCACCCGTCCCGACCAGATTCTGAAGTGGCGCATGTCCGGCAAACTGGGCTACCGCACCGACGCCGACGGCGGCTCCGCCACTTTTGACTGGCATCAGACGCCGCGCCAGGGCGAGATCCAGTTCTCCGGTCCCCTGGGTTTCGGCAGTGCCGAACTGCGCTGGGACCCGGGCCTGGCCCATCTGCGCACCGCCAAGGGGGAATGGCAGGCCCGCACTCCCGGAGAGCTGGCCTGGCACCTGACCGGATTCTGGCTGCCGGTCTCGGCACTGGAATACTGGAGTCGCGGCCTGGTCTGGCCGGGCGCCCCGGCGCGGAGTGACCGCGACCAGGCCGGCAATCTGACCACATTGAATCAGCTCGGCTGGCATCTGCAATTTGACCGCTATGAACCAGTCGGCCGGGTCACGCTGCCCCATCGCATCAAGGCGGAGCAGGACGGCAACCGGTTCACTCTGTTGATCCGCGACTGGCAACCGCTGCCATGACCCCCTTCGATCTACCGGCGCCGGCCAAGCTGAATCTCTTTTTGCATATCACTGGCCGCCGCCCGAACGGCTACCATGAGCTGCAAACCCTGTTCGTGATCCTGGACCATGGCGATCGCCTCTACTTTGAGCCGGGCGACGATCTCCACCTCCAATGTGACACCCCCGACTTGCCCATCGATGACGACAACCTGGTACTGCGGGCCGCCCGGCTTCTGCGCGAGCACACCGGATGCCGCCAGGGCGCGCGTCTGCGTTTGCAAAAACGGCTACCCGCCGGGGGCGGGGTCGGCGGCGGCTCTTCCGACGCCGCCACCGCTCTGTGCGGTCTGAACCTGCTTTGGGATCTGAACCTGGAAGAGTCGGAACTGATGGCTCTGGGGCTGAAGCTGGGTGCCGACGTCCCGGTATTCGTGGCCGGCCACAGCGCCTGGGCTGAAGGCGTCGGCGAACGCCTGACTCCGGTGTTCATGCCCGAAGAATGGTTTCTGGTGGTGCACCCCGGCATTGCCGTTCCGACCGCTCGAATTTTCGGCGACAAGGAATTGACAAGGCACACACCCCCCATTACAGTACCGGCCTCGCTGGACAGGGGCATCCTGGACAGTCTGCAAAATGACTGTGAAAGCGTGGCCAAACGGCACTTTCCGCCCATAGCGGAAGCCCTGGACTGGCTCCAGCGAGAAGCGGGCAACGCCCGCATGACCGGCACTGGCGCCTGCTGTTTCGCACGCCTTGCCGGTGAGCAAGCAGCCCGGCAATTACTGCCGAGGTTGCCACAGCACTGGACAGGTTTTGTGGCACGAAGCAAACAAATCTCCCCACTCCGGGAGGCACTGGCAACGCTTCGGGCCAGACAGAATTCAGGAACGTCCTGAGCAAGTTAGTGTTGGGGTATCGCCAAGTTGGTAAGGCAACGGGTTTTGATCCCGTCATTCCCAGGTTCGAGTCCTGGTACCCCAGCCATCTTTCCTGTAGTACTTCAAAACAGTACTTTCAACATCCTAGGGGACGCCAGTGTCCAAACTCGTCATCTTTTCCGGTAACGCCAACCCGGTTCTCGCCGAGGCCATGTCCCGGCATCTCAGCATTCCCCTGGGCGATGCCGAAGTCGGCACCTTCAGCGACGGCGAAGTCGCCGTGGACATCCAGGAGAATGTACGCGGCAAGGACGTGTTCATCGTCCAGTCCACCTGCAACCCCACCAATAACAACCTGATGGAAGTGCTGGTGATGGCGGATGCCCTGCGCCGCTCCTCCGCCGGCCGCATCACCGCCGTCATGCCCTACTTCGGCTATGCCCGTCAAGACCGCCGGGTTCGCTCCGCGCGGGTGCCCATCACCGCCAAGGTGGTGGCCGACATGATTACCGCGGTGGGTATCGACCGGGTGGTGACGGTGGACCTGCACGCCGACCAGATTCAAGGCTTCTTCGATATCCCGGTGGACAACGTCTACGCCACGCCTCTGTTCGTGGCCGATATCGAGCGCCAGAAGTATGACGACGCCATGGTGGTGAGCCCGGACGTGGGCGGCGTGGTCCGCGCCCGTGCCCTGGCCAAGCAGCTCAATGACCTGGATCTGGCGATCATCGACAAGCGCCGCCCGAAAGCCAACGAATCCCAGGTCATGCACATCATCGGTGAAGTCGAGGGCCGCACCTGTATCCTGGTGGACGATATCGTCGACACCGCCGGCACCCTGTGCAAAGCCGCCCAGGCCCTGAAAGACCACGGAGCCGCCAAGGTCTACGCCTACTGTACCCACGCGGTACTCTCCGGCCCGGCCATCGACAACATCCGCAACAGCCCGCTGGATCAGCTGGTGGTCACCGACAGCATCCCGCTGTCCCTGGAAGGCGAAGCCTGCCCCAACATCCGCGTCCTCAGCCTGGCACCGATTCTGGCTGAAACGGTACGCCGGGTGAACAACGAGGAATCCCTGTCCGCCATGTTCGACCGCCTCGAGCTGGTGTAACGCCGGACGCCTGACGCTGGATGCCTGACGCTTTCCAAAACCCCGCCTCGGCGGGCTTTTTGCTTTTCGTCCGGCGTCCGGCGTCTAGCGTCTAGCGTTCTTTTCCGGCATAATCCGCCCCCTTCCGGCCTGGTTGCCGGTTCCATTCGATTGATCCCTCCCGGTGCGCCTGGTCGCGGGGCGCCGTGGAGCTTTACCGGAGAATACTCATGAGCAATGAGTTTGTACTGAACGCTGAAGCACGCAGCGACAAGGGGAAAGGTGCGAGCCGCCGCCTGCGTCGTCTGCAAGACCGGGTTCCCGCCGTTCTCTACGGTGGTACCGACGAGCCCGCCATGCTGTCCCTGGAAATGCGTGAGCTGCGCAAAGCCCTGGAAAACGAAGCCTTCTACAGCCACGTGCTGACCCTGAAACTGGAAGGCAAGGAGCACCAGGCGGTACTGCGTGATCTGCAGCGCCATCCGTCCAGCGGCTTCCCGATCCACGCCGACTTCCTGCGCGTGGACACCAGCCATGCCATCACCATGACCGTTCCGCTGCACTTCATTAACGAAGAAACCAGCGTGGGCGTGAAGAAGGAAGGCGGTGAGGTCCACCACAACATCTCCGAGGTTCAGGTCAGCTGTCTGCCGCAGGACCTGCCGGAATTCATCGAAGTGGACATGGCCGATGTTGCCCTTGAGCAAGTGGTTCACCTGTCCGACCTGGTACTACCGAAAGGCGTGACCCTGGTCGAGCTGAGCCACGGCGAAAGCCACGACCAGCCGGTTGCCGCGGTGCACAAGCCGAAAGTGCGTGGCGGTGGCGACGACGCCGAGGAAGGTGGCGAAGCGGAAGGCGAAGGCCAGGAATAATTGGCCCGAGACGAAACGGGGGCCTCGGCCCCCGTTTTTTATGACTTCAGGATAGCGACATGGCACCGGTCCGACTGATTGTCGGCCTCGGTAACCCGGGGCAGGAGTACGAGCAGACCCGCCACAATGCCGGCATCTGGTATGTGGACGCGCTGGCCCGTGCTCACGGGGTTCACCTCAACGAGGAAAAGAAGTACTTCGGTGTCACCGGGACGTTCACCTTCGAAGGCGAAACCATCCGCTTGCTGGTGCCCACCACTTTTATGAACCGCAGTGGCCAGTCCACCGCTGCTCTGGCCAACTTCTTCAAGATTCCCACCGAGGAAATTCTGGTCGCCCATGACGAGCTGGATCTGCCACCCGGCACCGCCCGGTTCAAGCAAGGCGGCGGGCACGGAGGCCATAATGGCCTCAAGGACATCATCAGCCGCCACGGCAACAACCGGAACTTTTACCGGCTGCGCATCGGCATCGGCCACCCGGGCAGCGCCCAACTGGTCACACCCCATGTGCTCAACAAACCGTCCACCGCCGACCGTACGCTCATCGAACATGCCATCGACGAAGCGGTGCGTTATACCCCCGATTTGCTGCGCGGCGACCTTAACACCGCCATGAACCACCTGAACGGCTTTCGCGCCTGACCGCCACGCCTTCTACCGGTCACTCAGGTAACGCTCCTTCACCCATTGCCCGGCGGGCCGTTCGCGGTTGGCCTGGAATTGCTGCTGGACCGGCTCCGGCAAACTGGCGATCTCAATCCCTTCCCAAGGGGTGCCGGCAATCCCCATCATCGGCGCCAGCAGACTGGCGGCGGTAATGTCCGCCAGCGTCAGGCTTTCTCCCACCAGGTAATCGCCCCCGTTCCGGGCTAACAGATTCTCCACCAGCGTCAGCCCTTCCTCGACCCGTTCGCTGGCATAAACCACCGATTTCGGCTCGATGGCGTACTTGCGACGGATCACCTGACGCAGGGGCGACGCCAGCAACCGCGTCAACCAAGGGGCCATTGCCGCCGGCGACAGCAACAGTTCCATGGTTTCCGGGCGATCCAGCACCTGTCCGTACATCCAGGTCCGTAAATGAACCCCCAGGCGGTCGAACTGTTGCTCCAGTTCAATGACCCGATGACGCAAGGCCGGCGCCTCGGGAATCAGGGAACGCTCGGGATAGTACTTCTCCAGGTAATAGGCAATTCTGGTCGAGTCCCCCACCCTGCGCTCACCGTCACGCAGCACCGGCACGGTACCGATCCGGGCCAGCCAGCGCGTTCGCGGCCAGTGCGCTCCGGGCAGCAGGTCGCGGGTCTCGTACGCCAGCCCCTTGTGCTCCAATTGCCAACGGCTCTTCTCGCAGTAATGGGAAATGGGAAACTGGTAAAGGATACGCATGATCATCGGACTCTTGGTTTTCTGACCAGCCAGTCTAGCCGCGCCCCGGCGCCGTCATATCGGCGCCAGCGCCTGTTCGCCACGGCTCCCTGGCAACCCCGCCATGGCGGTCGCTTTTTGCCGGCGGCTTGAGTAGCATTGCGCCCTCGAACGTGGAGGTATGGTTATGGGTATTCAGTGCGGCATCGTGGGACTCCCCAACGTGGGCAAGTCCACTCTTTTCAACGCCTTGACCAAGGCGGGCATCGACGCCGAGAACTTCCCTTTCTGCACCATTGAGCCGAACACCGGCGTGGTGCCCATCCCCGACCCACGGCAGGACAAGCTGGCCGCCATCGTCAACCCGGAGCGGGTGCTGCCGGCCACCATGGAATTCGTCGATATCGCCGGTCTGGTGGCCGGCGCTTCCAAAGGCGAGGGCCTGGGCAACCAGTTCCTGGCCAACATTCGCGAAACCGACGCCATCGCTCATGTGGTGCGCTGTTTCGATGACGAGAACGTGATCCACGTGGCCGGCAAGGTGTCCCCCCTGGACGACATCGCCGTCATCAACACCGAACTGGCGCTGGCCGATCTGGACACCGTGGAACGCGCCCATCAGCGCGCCACCAAGGCCGCCAAGGGCCAGAACAAGGAAGCCCAGGCGCTGTTACCGGTGTTGGACAAAGTGCTGCCGTTACTGAACGAAGGCGAACCGGCCCGGGCCGCCGAACTGAGTGACGACGAACGCAAACAACTGCGCAGCCTCAACCTGCTCACCCTCAAACCCACCATGTACATCGCCAACGTGGACGAGGACGGCTTCGACAACAACCCGCTGCTGGGCGCGGTACGGGAACTGGCGGAAAAGGAAAACGCTTCGGTGGTGCCGATCTGCGCCAAGATCGAAGCGGAAATCGCCGAGCTGGACGACGATGAAAAAGCCGACTTCCTGGCTGACCTGGGCATGGAAGAGCCTGGCCTGAACCGGGTGATCCGCGCCGGCTACAATCTGCTCGGTCTGCACACCTACTTCACCGCCGGCAAAAAAGAAGTGCGCGCCTGGACCGTCAAGATCGGCGCCACCGCCCCGCAAGCCGCTGGCGTCATCCACACCGACTTCGAGAAAGGCTTTATTCGCGCCGAGGTCACCGCCTACGACGATTACGTCGCCTACAACGGCGAACAGGGCGCCAAGGACGCCGGCAAATGGCGCCTGGAAGGCAAGGAGTACGTGGTCAAGGACGGCGACGTGGTGCACTTCCGCTTCAACGTCTGATCCCGCTTGCCCCTCGCCCCAGGCGACCAGGGCCAACCCGCCCGTCAGGCGGAAACCGGCCCCACCGGTTTCCGCCCATGAACCTTTCAGCCCACCTTCAATCCGATAGCAGCCAGCTTACGGATAGACGCCGTTTCACTTTCAATGGGACGGCGCCATACTGCCTTTCCTGAATACGGATAAGAGGGCTATCGGTGCCAGGCAGGAAGATCACGGTCGCTGGTTTGTTGCTCGCCGCCGGTGAGGCCCGCCGCATGGGATCACACCATAAATTGCTGGCCGAATTCGACGGCTGTCCGCTGGTAAGACGATCAGCGCAAACCTTGTTGTCGTCCCGCCTTTGCCCGGTCATCGCGGTCACCGGACATCAGCACTCACAAGTCGAGTCGGCACTGCGTGAACTCGAGGTGGAACCGCAATTCAATCCCGCCCATGGCACCGGCATCGGCAGTTCCCTGGCTTGCGGGTTTGCTCATCCGGCGATCATGAAAACCGGCGGCACTCTGGTGATGCTGGCCGACATGCCGGCGATCACCCCGGATCATGTCCACCGGCTGGTCCAGGCATTTCGCCAGCACGGCGGTAACGTGATCGTGCGCGCAAGCTGCGACGGGCAACGCGGCAATCCCGTCATCATTCCCGAGGCCCTTTACAACGACATGCGGCAGCTGTCTGGCGATACCGGAGCTCGATCATTGATCGAGCGGTCGGAGTTGCCGGTCCTCGACGTGGAAACCGGCCCGGCCGCGCTTCTTGATGTGGACACGCCAGAAGCGGTCATCCGGGCGGGCGGCGTGCTGAAAATCTGACACCCCGCCAGCACCGGGCACGATCCACCTTACCGGGATTCAGACAAAGGTCACCAAGCGCGTCGCGGCGACATCGGCGAGCACCGAAATGGCCAGGGACGACGCCTCTCGCGCCGGCCCGAACAGGCCAATCGGCGCCTTGATCCGGGCCACGTCCTCATCACTGAAACCGAGGCCGTGCAAACGTTCGATGCGTTTACGGTGGGTTCGGGTACTGCCCAGGGCGCCGAGATAAAAGCCCGGAGCGTTCAGCGCCTTTTCCAGGAACGGCAGTTCCACATCCAGATCGTGATGCAGAAGCACAATGGCGCTATGGGCATCAGCCACCCCGTCCAACCCTTCCCTGGCCCGCGACGGGTCGAGAACGACGGCATCGTAGCCCGAGCATTCCGCCAGCAGGGCGACGCGTTCCGCTTCAATGCCGCCCCCGGATATCACCACCCGCGTCACCGGACGATAGACCGACACAAAGGTGTCATCGCGCCACCCCGCCTGTTCCGGTGACGCGACGCACCTCAACGTTTGCTGTTGCGGAGAGTAAGCCAGCCCGGCCGGACCGCGCTTGTCGAGACACGCGATAACCTGATCGATGGCGTCGATGTCTCTGAGTACATGAATGGCGACGGTGATGCCGCCTCCGCAGGGCAGCACGATGTCAAAAAATGGCGAGCCCTCGCCGTAGAGCACGGAGCGATCACGGCCCTCGGCCAGCGCGAGAAGCGCCTCGGCGGCGACGGCCGCTTCCACACAGCCGCCGGAAACAAAGCCGGCGAATTCGCCCTCCTCGGTGACCACGACCTGCGAGCCGAGCGAGCGCGCCGCCCCTCCTCTTATGTCAACGAGCATGGCGATCGCCACACCGCCTCCGCGGAAGCTGGCCCGCGCGAATTTCAGCAGTTCGAGCGGGTCATCGGTCCGCAGCGTTCGGACCGGCGATGCGTGAACCCAATGGTGTTCCTTCAAGACCGACTCCGAAACAGATCAATCCGCGATCCGACTTGCCACATTCAGGTCACCGTCCCCACCGGCAAGCTGCGCACGCGCTTACCGGTGGCGGCGAAGATGGCATTGCACAGGGCCGGAGCCACCGGTGGCACCGGCGGCTCGCCCACGCCGCCCGGCGGCAAATCATGGTCATCGTTGAGCAAATGAGTACGTATCACCCGCGGCGAGGCGTTGTGGCGCAGCACCTGGTAGTCGTGGAAATTGCTCTGTTTTACACGCCCTTTCTCGAAGGTAATCTCGCTGGTGAGGGCCAGACTCAACCCCATGACCGCGCCGCCTTCCATCTGGGCACGAATGCGCTCGGGGTTGATCTGTGGGCCACAGTCCATGGCCATGTCCACCGCCAGCACCCGGACCGCGCCCTTCTCGTCCACGGCCACCTCGACCACGGTGGCGGTGTAGCTCATGAAGCTGTAACAGAAGGCCAGGCCCAGACCATGCCCCTTGGGAAGCTCCCGCCCCCATTTGGCGCCTTGGCAGGCGGCCTCGATGACGCCACGCAAACGGCCCGTGTCGTAAGGATAGCGTTCCGGTGACTCGGTGTAGTTCCAGGTGTCAGCCATGTCGCCGGGATCGATGCGGCGTGGCGGACCAATCAGATCGAGCGCGAACTGCCGGTGGTCCTTGCCGGCGCGGTGCGCCAGTTCGGCGATGAAACATTGCGCCGCGAAAGCATGAGGAATGTTGGCCACCGACCGGAACCAGCCGATGCGCGCGTGGGCGGCGACCTCCGCGGTTTCGACCCGTACATTCGGAATCCGGTAAGGCATGTTGATGGCCGACATGGCCGACTCGAAAAGCTGCTGCCCCTTGGCGCCCTCGGCGAACAACGAGGCAATAGTGGGGGCGGCGCTGCGATGCAGCCAGGACTGAACCTTTCCGGCCTGGTCGATGACTGCTTCCAGCCGTTCCGCCGAAACGGTGTGCAGGTAGTCGTGGTGGATGTCGTCTTCGCGGGTCCATACCAGCTTGACCGGCGTCCCTTCGGGCATGGCCCGGGCAACGATGGCCGCTTCGTCAACATAATCCGGTTTGGATTTCCGGCCGAAGCCGCCGCCCAGCAGCAGCACGTTGACCTTGACGTCCTCGGGTTTGAGTTTCAGTCGTGCCGCGACCGCCTGTTGCGCCGCCGCCGGATTCTGCACCGAGGTCCAGACCTCGGCGCGCCCCTCCTTGATCAGCACCGTGGCTACCGGCGGTTCCATCGACGCATGCGCCAAATGCGGGATGTAGTAGTCAGCGGCGAACCGCTCCGTCTCGGCGGCGTCGTTCCACACGCTCACGGCATCACCGTTATCACGAATGGTTTTACCCGTTGCACGCAAGGCCTGCGCCAGTGTCTCGCGGAAGTCGGCGGAGTGGTAGCCACCGTTGGGGCCGTCGTCCCACTCTATCTCCAGAGCTTCGCGGCCCTTGATCGCGGCCCAGGTGTTGCGCGCCACCACGGCGACACCGCCCAGCGGCTGGAATGCCGGCGCCCCCTGGAAAGCGGGAATCTCCACCACCTTCACGACACCGGGCACGGCCAGAGCTTTCTCACTGTCGAAACGGCGCGGCTTGCCGCCCACCACGGGCGGGCGCGCCACCACGGCGTAAACCATGCCAGGCAGACGCATATCCATGCCATAGGTGGCCTGGCCCTTGCCAATGGCCTCCAGGTCGACCAGGCGCACCTGGTCCTTACCTATGTAACGATAGTCGTCACGCGTCTTGAGTTTGAGCTGCTCCGTTCCGGGCACCGGTTGCCGGGCCGCGTCGGCCGCCAGCTCACCATAGCCCAGACGTCGCCCGGAGCTTTGGTGAATCACCTCATGCCGCACCGCCCTGACCTCGGACACCGGCACCGACCAGTGGACGGCGGCCGCCGCTTCCAACATCTGTCGGGCCGCCGCGCCCACACGTCGCATCGGCATCAGAAAATGGCGCATGCTACGCGAGCCGTCCACATTCTGGTTGCCATAACGGGCCTCGTTGGCTTCCGCTTGCACCACCCGCACGCGATCCCAGTCGGCCTCCATTTCATCGGCCACCACCATGGGCAGACTGGTACGCACGCCGGTTCCCATTTCGGCACGATGCGCCACTATGGTGACCGTGCCGTCCTCGGCGATGGACACGAAAACCAGAGGATCGTCCACCGTACCGCCCGGCATGGAGTCGGCACCGTATTTCTTGGCATCCGCATCCGCGGCTCTGGCGATGGTAACCAGCCCCCCCGAGGTCACCGCCAACGTCAATGCCCCCAGGCTGCCCTGGAGGAAACGGCGCCGGGAAAGTTGTAAGGTCGTCGACATTATTCGCCTCCTTGCGCCAGACGGCCCGCCGCCTGCTTGATCGCGGCACGAATACGCGGGTAGGTGCCACAACGGCAAATATTGCCGCCCATGGCGCCATCAATCTGCTCTTCCGTGGGCGCCGGCGTCTTCTTAAGCAACCCCACCGCCGTCATGATCTGCCCGGCCTGGCAATAGCCACACTGGGCCACGTTGTGCTCAACCCAGGCCTGCTGCACTACCTGGCCGACACGGTCGGATGCCATACCCTCAATGGTCGAAATTTCACGCCCCGACGCCGCGGAAGCCGGTGTGACGCATGAACGAATGGGGGCGCCATCAAGGTGCACGGTGCAGGCACCACATAACGCCATGCCACAACCGAATTTTGTACCGGTCATACCGAGTTCATCGCGCAACACCCACAACAGGGGCATCTCCTCGGCAACCTCAACGTCCCTGGTTTTGCCATTGATTTTCAGTTGCGTCATGACGAACTCCTTCGCGTTGCAAATTGGCGTGGCAGCCCCTGAATAAGGGCCTGAGTTCATACCGCAAATCAAGAGCCGTGCAAAAAAACACGCATCCGGCCACTACGGTTCCATGGCTTGTTTGCGACATTCGTCACCGAATGATGTTTATCAACATCCGACAAAAAGCAATGTCAGGTCAATACCGCACTGTTGCCTGTTCCTGCCGGAATGATCCCGCCGTGGAGCGATGCCGGATCAAGTCCGGCATGCCGTTTTCAGACTTTTGGTTTGAACCCACTTCATGCCGTCACCAACGAGACAACCGGTCCAGCCAGGGCGCCGAGTGCAGCACGCCCATCAGAACATACATCGCCGCCATTCCCGTCAACCAGGACAAGTCATGCGCCGAATGATGAGAGCCGGCCAGCCCGGTCATCAATGCCATCATGATACACAGAGGGGTGGCCGCGAAGGCGAGAAAGCCGGCCACACCGGAAGTGGGCCGCCTTTCAGCTCCATTATTCATCGCTGTTTCTCCCATGCCAGCCGGTTATCTACACAGGCTCATAGGCGTCACGGTGCCGCCACCAGACACCACCGCTTTCGTTGCGCCCTTTGGGAGCCCGGTCAAGCCATTGGTAAGCTCCCCAAAGGCCATCGAGGCCGCGGGCGTAAGTGGAGTAGGTGTGATAGACCACGCCGTCTTCGAGTATAAAGGCGCTCATGCCCGGCCGATCCCGTTCAAAGGTCGGTGCATCCACGCCACACATAGCCGCGAACGTGGCTTCCGCTTCCTCGCCGCCACCTTCCTTATTCGCGCGCCAGGGCCGTTCCGGTTCGCGATGGAAGTTATATTCAATGCCTTCGCTTTGTTGCTGTTTGGTGTACGAGGCGGAAAAGTCGAAATTGAAATCGCTGTGTTGCGAAGAGGCCCAGGAAAAATCCCAACCCATACGCTGCTTGAAAGAGCACAGCTTCTGTAATGGTGCCCGGGAGACGGCCCACAACATGACATCGTGCCGCGCCAAATGCGTGACGAAACCATTGAAGCCATCAGCGATCATCGAACAGGATGGACACCCCGCCTTCCAATCGGGGCCGAACATGAAATGGTAGATCAGCAGTTGGGATCGCCCCTCGAACAGATCGGCCAGGGAAGCATTGCCCCTATCGGTTTCAAACACATAGCTCTTGTCCACCGGCACCCAAGGCAGAGCCTGCCGCCGCCGTGCCAACTCATCGCCGCGCCGTGTCAGTTCCTTTTCCTCCCGCAACAGTTGTAACCGCGCCTTCAACCATTCTTCATGGGTTCCAATAACGTGGCTTGTCATGATGATGCCCTCCAAGTGATTGTTGGTCATGGGCTATGCTAGGTATCAACCAGCGGGCAGTGTGAGTAACAAAGATGGCGGGATTCCGATGGATTCATTGATCACGGCGGCGGCTCGTGCTCTCGCGGCGGGCGATCCGCTGGCCGCGCTCAACCAGGTCGCCCTGCGTGATGACGCCGCCGCGCTGGCCATGCGCGGCATTGCGCTGGCGCAACTCGGGGACTTGACTCGGGCCGGTGCTCTGCTGAAAGACGCGGCTCGGGCCTTCGGAAAAAAAGAGGCTCTGGCTCGGGCCCGCTGCATCGTCGCCCAAGCCGAGGTCGCGCTGGCGTCACGCGATCTGGGTTGGTCCGAGCAGCCTCTTGAGTTGGCAAGATCAACGCTGGAAAAGCACGGCGAGCGGATCAACGCCGCCCATGCCCGACATATCCGAATCCGGCGCCAACTGCTGCTTGGCCGTCTTGACGACGCGGAGCTGGGACTGTCCGGAATCGACGCCTCGTTCTACCCTCCTCCCTTACAAGCCGCCCATGAATTGGTGATCGCCGGCATCGCCCTGCGTCGTCTGCGAACACGGCGGGCCCGAAGGCGGCACGCCAAAGCGGCATTCCAGCTCTGATCGCGGAGGTGGAACAGGTCGCGATCACGCTGACGGTGCCAGCGGCGCGATTGATTCATGCAGGCCGGCAACGAACTCTACTGCTGGAGGAAGTGGAAACGCTGTTCGCTTCCGACACGCTGATCGTGGATGAATGCCGGCATCTGGTCCGTCGCGGTCGCATCACGGTTCCGCTCATGGGACGCCCGGTACTGCTCGCGCTGGCCCGCATGCTGGCCGAGGCCTGGCCGCAAGACGTATCCAGAGACGCCCTCATTGAAAGGGTATTCCGAACCCGCTTCGCCGACGATTCCCACCGCGCCCGGCTGCGGGTGGAAATCGGGCGCCTGCGTCAGCACCTGCGAGGCCACGTCGGCATAAAAGCAACCCGCCGGGGTTTCACCCTGGCTCCCGGGCCCGGCATGGAGGTGGCCGTGCTCGCCCCTCCGGTGGACGGAAAACACGCCGCCATGCTGGCCCTGCTTGCCGACGGCGAGGCCTGGTCCAGTTCGGCTCTGGCGCTGGCATTGGGCGCCAGTCAACGTACCGTGCAAAGAGCGTTGGAATCGCTGGCTCGGGCGGAAAAGGTGCAATGTTTTGGTCAAGGCCGCGCTCGCCGCTGGCTGCTTCCTCCGATTCCCGGATTCACGACAACCTTGTTACTCCCTGCCCCGCTGCCGGGTGGTTAGGATGAAAACACCTAGAGCAGCAACGAGGACAACCTCATGAAGACATCAGCAGCCGATCTGCTCCGTGAATACGGACCTTTCCCCGACATCGACGCCGTCCACGGCGTGTCCTTCGACGGCCGGCACGTCTGGCTTGCCACCGGGGAGACGCTCACCTCCTTGGATCCCGAGAGCGCTGAAACCGTGCGCTCATTGAACGTCCCCGCGGATGCGGGAACCGCTTTCGACGGGCAATATTTATTTCAGATCAGCGGCGACCGGATACAGAAGATCGACCCGCGAAGTGGCACGGTCATCGCCACACTCCCCGCGCCCGAAGGCGGCAACTCGGGTCTCGCCTGGGGCGAAGGCGTACTCTGGGTTGGACAGCATCGCAGTCGCAAGATCCATCAGGTCGACCCGGACACCGGGGCGATTCTCCGTACTCTTGAGTCCAACCGCTTCGTCACCGGAGTAACCTGGGCGGAAGGCGAGTTGTGGCACGGCACCTGGGAAAACGATGAAAGTGAACTACGACGTATCGACGCCACCAGCGGAGAACTTCTGGAGCGCATTGAGATGCCGGCCGGAATGGGCGTATCAGGGCTCGAATCCGATGGCCGGGAGCGTTTCTTCTGTGGTGGCGGTGGCAGCGGAAAGCTGCGAGCCGTACGCCGCCCTGAATGACGCAAGCGAACCAACAATATAAGAGGGAAGCGCCCGGCATAAACCGCCGGGACCGCTTCCCTCCATTCTTCTTTTTTTGGGATTATGGCTTTCTCACCTTGCTACTCGGTAGGCACCCGCTCCCGCCGGCCATGCACCACCGCCAGCCCGGCCAGGATCGCGATCATCCCGGCCAACGACATGACCGACAGAGCGTTGCCAAACACCAGGTAATCCAGCACTACCGTCACCACTGGAACCAGATAGAACAGGCTGGTCACATTGACCAGATTACCGGAGCGAATCATTCGATAAAGCAGCAACTGCGCCGCCACCGAGACGCCCAGCCCCATCCAGACCACCGGCACCAGGAACCCCACACTCCATTGCCAATGAAAAGGCTGGAACGGGATCAGCAACGCGCATAACACGAGAGTCACCGCGTACTGTAATGGCAGCACCTCACTCGGCGGCAGCGCGATACGTTTCTGCCAAAGCGCGCCCACGGTGACACAAAGCAAGGCACCCAGGGCAAACGCCATACCAGTCCAGGACAACCTGGCCAACACCAGACTCTGGTAGACCACCAGAGTCAGCCCCAGCAAAGCCAGCAGCAGCCCAGCCAGACGCCACGGAGAAAAACGCCGCTCGGTGAGAACCAGAGTAAGGATCGGCTGAGCCCCCAGCACCGTGGCCAATAGTCCCGGTGTGACCTCATACTCCAAAGCCAGGAAGTAACACAGGGTATAAAAACCAATCAGCAACAAGCCGACGCCAGCCACGGGCAGACGCTGTCCTCGAGGAGGCAGCAAGCGCCCACCCCGGATCAGCAGCAAGACGCCCAGCGCCAGAGCAAAACGCAGGATCAAGAGGGCAAGAACCGAGCCGTGGTCCAACCCCCAACGAGTAACGATGGCGGCACTGCCCCACAGCAACACGAATGTGGCCATGGCGCCCTGGGCCGCCCAGAAGTTATTTTCCGTTTTCATGAAACACTCATCCATCAAATACGAACGGACCCCGACCTGGCGGCCGCGAGAACAAAAGACGGCGAAGCCGTTAAAACAGATCGGGGAGAGAAATCAGCGGTATCAGCCGCGAACGACTTGGCGTACTACGGCGACGGATGTCCGCGCCACCGCGGCGAACAAGAAAACCGGAGGGGACATGCCATGATCACGCACGCGGTCGCCGGGGAGGCGGACAACGACAGCAACCAAGCACGCGACGACATTCATGAGGGATAGATCCGTTCGTTCAGGATTAGACGGCGTCCATGTTAATACGGGAGCCGCTCATGCACCAGCATGATGCATGAGCGCTCCCGCCAGCCTGACCTGTGCGACAACCAGTGGACCACTGTCAAATTGCCGGTTGGGCCATCGGTGCCACCGGAAACACCCGGTCATAAGCCCAGTTGAAACCGAAGGCATAGAACAAATAGAACACCACCATGGCCAGGTCCATCATCAGCGCCTGCATCAAACCGATCCCCAGATACCAGGCCACCATCGGCAGCAGCATTACCAGCAAGCCCCCCTCGAACAGCAGCGCATGCCCTACCCGCATGCGCAGGGTCTTCCTGGTATGGCCCAGCCAACGGAACATGGCGTGGTCGAATCCCAGGTTGAATACGAAATTCCACACGGTGGCGATGGTGGCACCGGCCACTCCCAACACGCCCATGTGGGCAGCCGGCAACTGGAATAGGTAAGCGCCGACCGGGATCATGATGGCCAACCCGATGACCTCGAACAAAACCGCGTGACGAACCCGGTCCTGAGCCGTACGCAATGCCATGATGGAGCACTCCTTGATGATTTGACGTGCGTCTAATCTATCGCCAAGATCGCATTAATAAAGTTAGCAACCATCTAATATTCAGATAGATGAGTGTTTCTCTAGACCAGTTACAGGCCTTCGTCGTCGCCGCCGAGACCGGTTCGTTCTCCGCCGCCGCCCGGCGACTGCGCAAGGCCCAATCCGCCGTCAGCACCCAGATCTCCAACCTGGAAGAGGACCTGGGGCTGGCGTTGTTCAGCCGCGCCGGGCGCAGCCCCACCCTGACCCCGGCCGGGGAACGGTTGCTGCTGGAGGCCCGGGTGATCCTCGACCGGCGCGAACACCTGATCGGCGTGGCCCGCAGCTTCGAAGCCCATGTGGAACAGCGGCTGGTGGTGGCGATTGACGAGATTTATCCGGAACAGGCCATGGCCGAGGTGTTCGCCGAATTCGCCCGGCACTTCCCCCACGTGGAACTGGAGCTGCTGTTCCCGATGATGGAGGACGTCAGCCGTCTGGTGCTGACCGGCCAGGCCGACATCGGTGTGATGTGGCGTCAGGAAATCCTGCCCACCGAGTTGGGCTTCCAAACCCTTGGCTGGGTGCCGATCAAAATGGTCTGCGGTAACCAACACCCATTAGCCAACGTACGGGTGGACTGGGAGGATCTGAAACGCCATCGCCAGATTCTGGTGGCCGCGCGCAACGACGGCCCCGAGAAACAGCGTTTACGAGTGGCACCGGAAGTGTGGTGGGTGGAAAGCCACTGGGTGATCCTGCAACTGGTGCGTCAGGGTATCGGCTGGGCCTTTGTCTCCAGCCATGTGATCAAGGCGTCACCGGTGGCGGCGGATCTGGCGATCCCGGAACTGCAGTTCGACGATTTTGATCTGCCGGTGGCGGTGGAGCTGGTCTGGCACAAACAGCGCCCCTGTGGTCCAGCGGCCAAATGGCTGCGGGAACGCTTCGCCGCCATCCGAATCTGAGGCCGTTTTTCTTCAGCGAAACACCAGCTCCGTTCTCACCATAGAAATAGAATCCACCACTGTCTGCGTATCACTCTCCTCAACCGGCCCGCTTCCGGCATGGTGAAAGAGAGTCAGGCCGGCGCGTCGGCTTCACCGGCATCGGGAAAACGCCGCGCCCAGGGCTCCGGCGCCAGTCGGGCGGTGTTAGCGATGAAACTGACGGTGGAATAGAACCCGCACAAAGCCAGCACTTCCAACTGCTGCCCGGTTTCCCAATGCCGGACAAACAACGAGTGCGCCTCCTCACTCAAGTTGCCATCGTCATGCAGTTCATCAACCACCCGGATCAAGGCTTGTTGCTGTTCGGTCCAGCATGGTGCTTCCGCGGTCCCGTGCCGAGTGGCAACCAATTGTGCGTCATCCAGCCCCGCCGCCTTGGCGAACACCTTGGCGTGCACTCCCCATTCGTACTCGCATCCGTGATGCGCCGTGGTACGCAGAATGACGATTTCTCTGTCCCGCAACGGCAGGGGGCTGGCCTCGTCCAGCAACCCCGCCGCGCCGAGTTTGCGTAACAGACGGGGACTGCGGGCGAAGACCCGGAACAGACTCAACACCTCACCCTCCCGTTGTGGGTAATACTTGTCCAGAATCGCTTGCGTCTCGGCATCGAAGGGCGGCCCCGAAAGGGGCTTCAAGTCGTGTGTCATTGTCGTCTCCCGGTCGCTACAATATGTGTAGCACATCTTCAGTCTCTGCTACTTCTTATGTAGCGGTCAAGTTATTCGACAAGGAATCACCATGGCCAGGAAGACCGTCAGCCAACCCGTCCGGGGATCGACCTCCGGCCGCCCGATCATGGTATTGCTGGATATTCTCGGGCAACGCTGGACGCTCCGTATTTTGTGGGAACTGCGGGATGCCCCCCTGTCCTTCAGAGCCTTGCGTCAACGCTGCGACCAGGTGTCACCCACGGTCCTGAATGATCGATTGAAAACCCTGCGCGAGCTGGATCTGGTTCAACGGGAAGACGGAACCGGTTATCGTCTCAGTCAGGCCGGGGAGGAACTGGAGAGCACGCTGCTGGCGCTCAACCGCTGGGCCGAACAGCACTGGGCCGGGCACTGAGCCCCCTCTGCTTTGCCCCATCCGGCACCGGAAGGAAGCCTTCGTTGAAGGTTGGACCGTTGTACTGTTCAGTCGCCTGCTGGGCGCCCTGATCGGCCTGCCATTCGCCGTGCCGACGCTGACGTCGCCCGATTGGCCGCAATGGGGATTGTTCGTGGGCCTGGTTGGTCCTCGGCCAACCCCTGGGGCTTCACCATTTGCTTGGTGCCCCACTGATGCTGGCCGGGGTTTATCTGACGTTGCCACGGGCCTCTTCGCCGGCCTGAGTGGCTTTGGCGGACTCCTCCCGGCGCCGCCAATACCAGGCCAGCACGGCGCCAGAGAGGTTGTGCCAGACGCTGAACAAGGCGCCGGGCAAGGCGGCCATGGCGGTGAAGTGTTTTACCGCCAGCGCCACGCCGAGACCGGAATTCTGCATGCCCACCTCAATGGCGAGGGTGCGGGCGCGACGCGGGTCGAAGCGGAACAGCCGGGCAACACCATAGCCGGCGGCCAGACCAATGCTGTTGTGCAGCACCACCGCCAGCATCACGAGAACGCCACCACTGGCGATCCGGGACTGGTTCAGAGCCACGATGATACCGATCACCAGAACAATGGCGGCCACGGAAATCAAGGGGAAGGCATCACGCACCCGGTCCAGTCGGGCGCCCAGGAAAGAGTTGATCAGAGTGCCGCCGATCACTGGCAATAAAACGATCTTCACCAGGGACGCCAGCATCGCCGCCACCGGCACGGGCAAGGTTTCGCCCAGGTACAGCCAGACCAAAGCCGGTGTGGCCAACACCGCCACCAGGGTGGAGACCGCGGTCATGGCGATGGAGAGCGCCACATCAGCGCGGGCCAGATAGCAAATCACGTTGGAAGCGGTGCCGCCGGGACAGGCGCCGACGATCACCAGACCGACCATCACCTCCGTGGGCAACGCCAGGATCTTGGCCACCAGCAACGCGGCCAGCGGCATGACCAAGTATTGAAGAACCACGCCCAGGCCAATCACCCCGGGCGCCTTGAACACGCGCAGAAAGTCATCCCAGGTCAGCGTCAGTCCCATACCGAACATGATCACCATCAGCAACGGCACGATCCAGTCGGACAGCGCCGCCAGCGGCGCCGGCATGAAATAGGCAAAGATGGAAAACAAAATCGCCCACAGCGGAAACAGTCTCGCGATCATGCCCTGCCCTCGTTTCTGATGTTGTTATTCTGGGTAACGCCACGCCGGGAGTCAGTCAGTGCCCTCGCGCGCCTTGATCGACGCGAAATCCTCGTCGTTCAATTCCGGCAGTTGCTCGTCGCAGCCCTGAATCCCCTGGCGCCGCAGGTTCTCGCAAACCCGGTCCAGCTTGCCGTCCACCGCGTGCATATGATCCAGCAGCGTGCCAATGGCTTCCGCCACCGGGTCGGGCATGTCGTTGCTGACGCCATAAGCCTGGAAGCCGATTTTCTCCGCCATTTCCCGGCGGTTACGCTCCTGCTCATTAGCCGGCTGGCGAATCACCCGGCCGGGAATACCGATCACCGTGGCCCCCTCCGGCACCTCTTTGGTGACCACCGAGTTGGAACCGATCTTGGCGTTCTTGTGCACAATGAAAGGGCCCAGCACCTTGGCACCGGCACCGACCACCACGCCGTCTTCCAGAGTCGGGTGGCGCTTGCCCTTGTTCCAGCTGGTGCCCCCCAGGGTGACGCCGTGATAGAGCGTGACGTCGTCGCCGATTTCCGCGGTTTCGCCAATCACCACCCCCATGCCGTGATCGATGAAGAAGCGCCGGCCAATGCGCGCTCCGGGATGAATCTCGATGCCGGTCAGCCAGCGGCTGAAAGTGGAGATCAACCGAGCGAGCAGTTTCAGACCACGCCGCCAGCACCAGTGCGCCAGCCGATGGAACAAGACGGCGTGCAGCCCCGGATAATTCAGCAATACCTCAAGGGTGTTACGCGCCGCCGGGTCACGGTGAAAGACGGATTGGATGTCCTCTTTGATCTGCTCGAACATAGTTACCTCTGAGAGCCTGTTTGCCTGCTCTATGAGCGGTCATCCAGGGCCTTCTCAATGGCCACCAGGGTGCCGCGCAGGATATTGATTTCCATTCTGTCGGGGCGTGCGCGCAGGAACAATCGCCGCATGCGGGTCATCACCTGGGCCGGTTTCTCCGGGTCCAGGAAGTCACTGCGCACCATGATCCGCTCCAGATGATCGAGGAAGTGCTGGACCGCGTCGTTGCTGGCCGCCGGCTCGTCCCAGTACATCCGGGGTGGCGTCATGGTGGCGCGATTGGCCCGCGCAGCCTTCGGCACGGTGTCGTCGTCAGCCAGTACCAAACGCAGTTCATAGGCAATCAACTGCACCGCCGACGCCACGTTCAGCACACCATACTCCGGGTTGGTGGGCACGGAAACATGCAGGTTACAGCGGTGCAGTTCTTCGTTGGTCAGGCCACGATCCTCACGCCCGAACAGCACCGCGATACGAGCATCGGCGGGCTCCTGTTCCAGTTGCTGGCCAAGCTCACGTGGCGTCAGGCAGGGCCAGGGGATACGGCGGCGGCGGGCACTGGTGCCCACCACCAGAGTGGCGCCTTCCAGGGCTTCGTCCAGGCTCTCGCAAACCCGGGCCGCGGCGAGAATGTCACCAGCGCCGGAGGCACGGGACGTGGCTTCGGCACTGGGGTAGATCTTGGGCGTCACCAGGCGCAGGTCGCTCAGCCCCATGGTCTTCATGGCACGGGCCGCCGCGCCGATATTGCCCGGGTGGGTGGTCCCCACCATCACCACGCGCACGTTATCTAACATGATGTATCCAGATCACGGGAAAGAAGGGAGTTTAACAGATTCTCACCTGCCCACGGTCCTCCGCCTCTGCTAAACTTCGCGGCAACACGGCCGTTGGCCGAATCGCTCTTTTAAACCGACAGGATACCGGCATGCACGCGCCGCAAGTGAACATTGCTCTGCGAGCCGCCCGCCAGGCGGGCAATCTGATCCGCCGCGCGGCGGAGAACAACGATCCCCTGACCGTGGATCAAAAGGGCATGAACGACTTCGTCACCCAGGTGGACCGGGCGGCGGAAGCTCGCATCATCGAGGTGATTCGCAAAGCCTATCCGCAACACGGCATCCTCGCCGAAGAAGGCGGCGAAATCGCCGGCACCGGTGAAGGTGTCGATTATCAATGGATCATTGATCCTCTGGACGGCACCACCAACTTCATCCACGATTTTCCGCAATATTGCGTTTCCATTGCCCTGGCCATCAAAGGCCGGGTCGAGCACGCGGTGGTCTACGATCCGCTGCGGGACGAGGAATTCACCGCCAGCCGCGGTCGCGGCGCGGCCCTCAACGGCCGCCGCATCCGGGTCAGCAAGCGCGCCGGCCTGTCCGGCGCCCTGATCGGCACCGGCTTTCCGTTCCGCGCCGACCAGGTCCAGCATCTGGACGCTTATCTCGGCATGTTCAAGTCCATCGCCGAATCCGCCGCCGGCCTGCGCCGTCCCGGCTCCGCCGCCCTTGATCTGGCCTGGGTCGCCGCCGGACGCATGGACGGTTTCTTCGAGATCGGCCTGGCGCCCTGGGATATGGCCGCGGGCACGCTGCTGATCACCGAAGCCGGCGGCCTGGTGGGCGATCTCGCCGGCGGCCACGGACACCTGGACTTCGGCCATGTGGTGGCCGGAGCACCCAAGGTCTTCAAGGGCCTGCTGCAAAAAATCCAGCCTCATCTCACCGCCGCTCTACGCCGCCAGTAAGTCCTTGGCGGACCCGCTCCCAACGGGGCCGCCACCTACCTGTTTTTCTCGATCACGCCGATTTGTAAATCCGATTTACCGGGGGATGGGATTGCAGGCCGGGCTCTGCTAGCGTAACCCTATACCTCTATTCTCACGGGCGCGGCCGCACTTGATGCGCTTTCAGGAGAGCCACGCCATGACCCAGCACAACCTCAAGGACTCTGATCTGTTCCGCCAGCAGTGTTTCATCAACGGGCAGTGGTGTGATGCCGAGGGTGGCGCCACCCTGGACGTGGACAATCCCGCCACCGGAGAGATCATCGGCACCGTGCCGCGCATGGTGGAAGAGGGAACCCGGCAGGCCATCGCCGCCGCCGACAATGCCCTGCCCGCCTGGCGTGACAAAACCGCCGAGGAGCGCGGCAAGTTGCTCTACGCCTGGTATGAGTTGATGATGGCGCACCAGGACGACCTGGCCACCATCATGACCCTGGAACAAGGCAAGCCGTTCGCCGAATCCAAGGGCGAGATCGCTTATGCCGCCTCCTTCCTGAAATGGTTCGCCGAGGAAGCCCGGCGCGCCTATGGCGACACCATTCCCGGAGCCCGTCCCGGCCAGCGTATCGTGGTGATCAAGCAACCCATCGGCGTCACCGCCGCGATCACTCCCTGGAACTTCCCCTCGTCCATGATCACCCGCAAGGCCGGCGCCGCCCTGGCCGCCGGCTGCACCATGGTGGTCAAACCGGCCAGCGCCACTCCCTACTCCGCGCTGGCACTGGGTGAACTGGCTATCCGGGCCGGCATTCCCGCCGGTGTGATCAACGTGATCACCGGTTCCGCCGCCGCCATTTCCACCACCATCACCCAGTCTCCGGTGGTGCGCAAAGTCAGCTTCACCGGCTCCACCGAAGTGGGTAGCCAGTTGATGGCGCAGTGCGCCGAGCACATCCAGAAGGTGTCCCTGGAACTGGGCGGCAACGCGCCGTTCATCGTCTTCGACGACGCCGATCTGGACAAAGCGGTGGAAGGCGCCATCGCCAGCAAATTCCGCAACACCGGGCAAACCTGTGTATGCGTGAACCGGTTCCTGGTACAGGATGGCGTGCACGATGCCTTCGTGGAAAAACTGGCGGCGGCGATCAACCAACTGAAAGTGGGCGATGGCTTCGAGGACGGCGTCACCCAGGCACCGCTGATCAATGGTGGCGCGGTGAAAAAAGTGCTTGAACACATCGAGGACGCCAAGTCCAAGGGCGCCAAGGTGGTGGTCGGCGGCGCCGCCCATGAACGTGGTGGCAACTTCGTGCAGCCAACGCTCATCACCGGCGCCACTCAGGACATGGAGTTCTGCCACGAGGAAACCTTCGGGCCGCTGGCCGCGGTGATCCGCTTCCAGGACGAGCAGGAAGCGATCCAACTGGCCAACGACACCCCATTCGGCCTTGCTTCCTATTTCTACAGCGAAAACATCCATCGCGTGTGGCGCGTGGCGGAAGCGCTGGAAGCCGGCATGGTGGGTATCAACGAAGGTCTGATCTCCAACGCCGCCGCCCCGTTCGGTGGCGTCAAGGAATCCGGCCTGGGCCGTGAAGGCTCCCATTACGGCATGGAAGAGTATCTGGAAGCGAAATACCTCTGCATGGGCTGATAAATGACCATGGTTTCCATCGCGTTACTGCCCGGTGACGGTATCGGCGGCGAGGTGATGGCCGCCACCGTGCCGGTCCTCGATACACTGATCCAGCGGCACCGGTTGCCGCTGGATTACCGGATCCTCCCCTGGCCCGCCACCGAATGGCACCGGCAACACGGCAGCATGATGCCGGACGACGCGCTCGACCAGTTGCTCGGCTACGATGCCTTGCTGCTGGGGGCGCTGGGGGATCCGGGTCCCCTGGAGCAAGCGGACCGCTATCGCCTGCCCGACAGCATTTCCCTGGCCCCTTTGCTGGCACTGCGCAAATCGCTCAATCTCTGGGCCTGCGAGCGCCCCGCCCGTTATCACCCCGGCGTTCCCTGCTACCTGTCCGATCCGCGCGCCAAGGAACTGGACATGCTGGTGATCCGGGAAAACAGCGAAGGCGAATACGCCGGCCAGGGCGGCCGGCTGCGCGCCGGCACCGAAGACGAGGTCGCCACCCAACTGGAAGTGTTCACCTACGCCGCCACCGAACGGCTGATCCGCCATGCTTTCGAACGGGCCCGGCAACGGGCGCGGGAGCGCCGCGATGAAAAACGCGTGCGCGCTTTCACCGGCCCCGAGGGCGAAACCCGGGAATCCCAGGTTTGCCTGATCACCAAACGGAACGCCCAGGCCTTCTGGGGCGGTCTCTATGACCGCGTTTTCCAGCAGGTGGCGAAGGAATACGCGGATGTCGCCACCCACCACGAACTGGTGGACGCGGCGGCGATGAAATTCGTGCAATGCCCCTGGCGCTTCGATGTGGTGGTGGCCAGCAACCTGCATGGCGACATTCTTACCGATCTGGCCGCGGTCCTGGCCGGTGGTCTGGGGGTGGCGCCTTCCGCCAATATCAACCCCGCCGATCTCAGTGTGCCAGCGTTGTTTGAACCGACCCATGGCTCGGCACCGGATATCGCCGGCCGTAATCTGGCCGACCCGCGCGCCACTTTGTTCAGTCTGGCGCTGCTGTTGCAATGGTTAGGAGAACGGTTAGGAAAACGGTTGGGGCAGCGCTCGGATGCCACCGCCGATATTAAGAACTCGAATGAAAAAAGTCGGCTTTTTTATAGCGCCGCACACCAATTGCATGAGACGCTGATTACGGATCTCGCTGCCGGACATCCGGTCAGTGGCACCGATGCCGTGGGCCGACGCATAGCCAACGCTCTACGGTAAGCCGAACGGCATCGGCGCTGGCCCCCGGGGCTTAGAAGCCTGTTCAAGGGCTCTACGACACGGAGGAGAGAGCGATGCATCATCTGTCTCCATTGCTGGTGCAATCCAGCGGCATCTGCGCGGAGCGCGGCGAAGGAAGCTGGTTGTTCGATGCCGAGGGGCATCGCTGGCTGGATTTCACCTCCGGCATCGGCGTCACCGCCACCGGCCATTGCCACCCCAAGGTGGTGGCCGCCGCCCAGGAACAGGTGGCCCGCCTGGTCCACGCCCAGTACACCACCGTCACCCACCCCAACATGCTGCGCCTCACCGACCGGCTCAGTGAGCATCTGCCCGCCGGCCTCGATGCCGTGGCATTCTCCAACTCCGGCAGCGAAGCCGTGGAAACCGCCATCCGGCTGGCGCGGCATGCCACCGGCCGCCCTAATCTGATCGCCTTTCAAGGCGGCTTTCACGGCCGCACCCTGGCGGCGGCCTCGCTGACCAGTTCCACCACCAAGGTGCGCAGCGGGTGGGGGCCAATGATGGCAGGAGTGTTCTTCGCGCCGTTCCCGCACACCTACTTGTACGGTTGGGATGAAGAAGCCACCAGCGCCTTTTGTCTGCGTCAGCTCGACGAACTGTTGTTGACCCAGAGTCCGCCGCACGATACCGCCGCGCTGATCATCGAACCAGTACAGGGGGAGTTCGGTTACTACCCGGCACCGGCCTCGTTCCTGGCCGGTCTGCGCGAGCGCTGCGACCGCCATGGCATCCTGCTGATCGCTGATGAGATTCAGGCCGGTTACGGCCGTACCGGCCGCTTCTGGAGCCACGAGCATGCCCGGATCCAGCCGGACATAGTGGTCACCGCCAAGGGGTTAGCCAGCGGCTATCCACTATCCGCCGTGGCCGCCGCCAAGGGCTTGATGGCCCAGGGACGCCCCGGTTCCCAGGGCGGCACCTACGGTGCCAACGCGGTGTCCTGCGCCGCCGCTCTCGCCACCCTGGAGGTGATCGAGGAAGAGGATCTGGTCAACCAGGCCGCCGGGCACGGCCGCTATCTGCGTGAACGCCTGGAGGCACTGGCTCGCAAACACGACGACATCGACGAGGTGCGCGGCAAGGGCCTGATGCTGGGCGTCGAGATGGTCCGCGCCCCCGGCCAGCCCGACGGCGAACGCGCCCAAACGCTGCTGTCCCGGTGCGAACAGGCCGGCCTGTTGCTGCTGCGCTGCGGCACCCATGGTCAGGTGGTGCGCTGGCTGCCGCCCTTGACGGCAAGCCGTCAGGAAATCGATCTGGCGGTGGATACCTTCGAAGACGCGCTGGAGAACACGGCATGACGTTGCCGCGGGTTACCGTATTGCTGGCCGAGGACGAGCCCGATCTGCCCGGCCTGGAAAGCCTGGAAGGCCTGGCCCGG
Organism: Alcanivorax xiamenensis; assembly: GCF_009846745.1. NCBI lineage: Bacteria > Pseudomonadati > Pseudomonadota > Gammaproteobacteria > Oceanospirillales > Alcanivoracaceae > Alcanivorax > Alcanivorax xiamenensis. The sequence goes on from NZ_AQPF01000002.1 coordinate 222,378, forward strand.
ATCCACCAGCACCGTGGCGTCGATGGTCTGGCGCCCCGGCTGGCGGAAACCGATGTGCTGGTGGTCACCGACTTTCGCGTCGACGCGCTGGAACGGGCCTGGCCCTCCCCCTGTCCGATTCGTTGGGTGCATGCCACCAGCGCCGGCGTCGACGCACTGATGATTCCGCCTCTGCGGGACAGCGATATTCCGGTCACCAACGCCGCCGGCATCTTCGATCGCGGTATCGCCGAATACGTGCTGGGCGCGCTGCTGCTGTTCGCCAAGGACACCCTGGGCAATCTGCGCTATCAGCGGCAACGGCAGTGGCGGCACCGGGAAACCAAAATGCTGCGCCAGCAAAGCGCGCTGGTGGTCGGCGCGGGTTCCATCGGCCGGGAAGTGGCAACCCTGCTCGGCGCCCTGGGCATGGAAGTGATCGGCACCGCGCGGCGGGCGCGACAACATGACGACGCCTTTGCCCGGGTCCATGCCCAGGAGGATCTGCCGGCACTGCTGGGTGATGCCGACTACGTGATCATTACCGCGCCGCTGACCCGCCAGACCGAGGGGTTGTTCAATAGCGACACCTTCGCGCGGATGAAACCCGGCGCGGTATTGGTCAATGTGGGCCGCGGTGCCATTGTGGACACCCGCGCTCTGCTCGCCGCTCTTGATGGCGGCCACCTGGGTGGCGCCGCCCTGGACGTATTCGAGCAGGAGCCGCTGCCCACCGATCACCCGCTCTGGGACTACCCCAATGTGATGATTTCCGCCCACATGGCCGGCGACGCCCAAGGCTGGCGTGCCGCCCTGGGCCACCAGTTCGTGGACAACTTTGAGCGCTGGCGCCGGGGGCAGCCCCTGCGCAATCCGGTGGATACGCAGCGGGGTTACGGTCAACGCTGACCTCGCCTCGCGCCGTTCCTCCACCCCCGTGCCGGCACCGCCACCAGCGGAGGAGGCCATCCATGAGCGAGGATATACGCGCCCTGAGCGCGCGGGCATTGCGGCAAGCCTACCAAAGCCGGGCATTGTCCCCGGTGGAGGTGACCGAAACCCTGCTCGATCAGATCGAGCAACAGGACCCGGCATTGAATGCCTGGTGTCTGATTGATCGTGATACCACTCTGACCTCCGCCCGGGAGGCCGAGCAACGCTATCTGCGCGATGATAGCCAGGGCTTGCTGGACGGCGTTCCGGTGGCGATCAAGGATGTTTTCCTCACCCCGATGTGGCCCACCCTGAAAGGCTCGCGCACCGTCGACCCGGTCAAGACACTGGGCAAGCGCGCCCCGGCGGTGGCCGCTCTGGAACGTCACGGCTATGTGCCATTGGGCAAGACCACGACGCCGGAGTTTGGCTGGAAAGGGGTTACCGACAGCCCGATGTGCGGCGCCACCAACAACCCCTGGGACCCAGCCAAAACCGCCGGCGGCTCCAGTGGCGGATCGGCGGCGGCGGTGGCCGCCGGCATGGCGCCACTGGCGCTGGGCACCGACGCTGGCGGCTCCATTCGCATTCCCGCCGCCTTCTGCGGCATCGTCGGGCACAAACCGACCTTCGGCGAAGTGCCGCACTGGCCCGCCAGTCCGTTCGGCACGCTGGCCCACGCCGGACCGATGACGCGCACGGTGGAGGACTGTGCATTGATGATGCAGGTGCTGAGCGAGGCGGACCCGCGCGACGCCCAGGCCGCACCGCGCCGTCCACAGGATTACCTGGCCGCCCTGGACGGCGACCTCAAAGGACTGCGTATCGCCTACAGCCGCAATCTGGGCTACGTGGACGTGGCCGCCGACATTGAACAGGCCTGTGACGAAGCGGTGGAGATGTTACGGGACCTGGGCGCCGAAGTGGTGGAAGCCGACCCGGGCTTTCGCAGTCCGCTGGCCGCCTTCGGCCACCTGTTCTACGGCGGCGCGGCCAACACCTGCCGGGAGCTTGGCGCGCGTCAACGCTCACTGATGGACCCGGCCCTGATGGAAGTGGTCAGCAAGGCGGAGCGGCTGTCGATGCTGGACTATCTGGGCGCGGTGAACGAACGGCTGGCGCTGTCGGAGCGCATGGCGCTGTTCCACGAGAAGTACGATCTTCTGGTAACACCCACGTTGCCGATCACCGCCTTCGACACCGCCCGGGAAGTACCCGTGGACTGGCCCAGCACCCGCTGGCCCACCTGGACGCCGTTCACCTATCCCTTCAACCTCACCGGCCAACCGGCGCTGTCACTGCCTCTCGGCCTGGATCGCGCCGGACTGCCGATGGGACTGCAGATCGTCGGCCGCCGTTTCGATGACGCCCTGGTGTTGCGCACCGGGCATCAGTTCGAACAGCAACGGCCCTGGCGACGGTTTCCCCCGCTGGCCGGGGTCGACTGACCGGAGGCACTCTCAATGGGTAAGCACCGTCGACAGGAGGCATCGTGAGCGAACTGGACATCGACTTCTACGAATCAGAGGACCCGATCTGGAATCCGGCGCTGCACACCATGCCAGTGCCGGGAATCCGCCGCATGGTGAACCTGGCCGCCACCATGGACGACGTTATTCACCTGTCCATTGGACAGCCGGATTTCAAACCACCGGACCATGTGGTGCAGGCGGCGGTGGAGGCACTGCAGGCGGGGCAAACCGGTTACACCATGGACGCCGGACTGCCGGAACTGCTGGACGCCCTGGCGGACTACTACCGGAACCGTTATCAACGGCCGCTGGTGCCGGAAAACATCATGGTCACCACCGGTGCCACCGAGGCCATTTACCTGGCACTTACCGCCACGTCGGCCCCGGGCCGGGAATTCATCGTGCCGGAACCGGCCTTTATGCTTTACGCCCCCCTGATCCGCATGAATGGCGGCGTTGTCAAAGCCATTCCCACCCATGCCGAACAACACCATCAGCTGGACCCCGAAGCGGTCATCGACGCCATCGACAATAACACCTGCGCCATCGTGCTCAACTCCCCGAGCAACCCCACCGGTACGCTTTATCCCCGGGAAACCGTGGAGGCCATCGTCCAGGAAGCGGCCTACCGTGGCGTCTACGTGATCAGCGACGAGGTCTACGATCACCTGGTCTACGACGGGCGCGAATACCCCAGCGTACTGTCGTGCTGTGCCGACCTCGACCATGTCATGGTGGTATCCAGCTTTTCCAAGACGTTCAGCATGGCGGGGATGCGCATCGGCTGGTTGATGGCCAGCCAAGGCGCGATCAAGAAGCTGCGCCGCTATCACATGTTCACTACCACCGTGGCCAATACACCCTGTCAGTGGGCGGGGGTGGCGGCCTTGAACGGCGACCGCTCATTCGTGGACACCATGCTGGCCGAATATCAGCGGCGGCGGGATCGATTGGTGGCACTGGTGGAGCGGACACCGCACCTGACCGGCTACCGGCCCGAGGGGGCCTTCTATCTGTTTCCGTCGCTTCCGGAAGGCGTCAACGGCGGCAATGTGGCGCTGAAGCTGCTGCGAGAGACCGGTGTCTGCACGGTGGCAGGGGACACCTTTGGCGAATCCTGTGCCAACGCCATACGGATCAGTTACTCCACCTCGCTGGAGCAGATCGAGGCGGCGTTCGAGCGCATTATTCCGTGGATGGCCAGGCAAGACTTCTAGGGCCGCTTACACGCAACACGCTGGCACGCTAACACGCTTTGAAAACACCCGGTCATGCCGGGCTTTGCTCTGAAGGCATATCTCCAAGGCCCGCAAGCGGGCCTTGGGTTTAGCGTGTTGCGTGTTGCGTGTTGCGTGTTGCGTGTAAGCGTGCCAGCGATGTGGGACACCACTGGTCCACGGACCGCGATTATGGTATTGGTTTGCGGATTCCAACCCGCCGTCAGGGCATATCGTCCACTTCCTTCTTCTCCGGAATGATGAAGTCCTGCTTATCCACTTTCATCAGGAACAGCATGTTGGTGACCACGTATATGGACGAGTAGGTACCCACCGCGATCCCCACCAGCAGCGCTTCGGAGAAGGCACGCATCACTTCACCGCCAAAGAAGAACAGGGCAATCAATACCAGCAACGTCGTGAAGGAGGTGTTGATGGTCCGACTCAGGGTTTCATTGAGAGAGCCATTGATGATCTTCTCCGCGTCGGTTTCCCGGGTATCGCGGAAGTTCTCCCGGATCCGGTCCGCCACCACGATGGAGTCGTTCAGCGAGTAGCCGATCAACGCCAGCACCGCCGCCAGCACCGTCAGATCGAAAGTCCAGCGCGTCAGCGAGAACAGACCCAGGACGATGATCACGTCGTGCAGCAAGGCCACCACGGTGGCGACACCAAACTTGTTGGTGAAGCGGAACCACACGTAAACCAACATCAGGCCCAGCGCCATCAGCAGCGCGAGGCCGGACTCGTCGCGCAGTTCGTCGCCGACTTGCGGACCAACAAATTCCACCTGCAGAACCTTCAGCCCGGGCAGCTTGCTTTCCACCACCTCTGTAAGCCGCGGCCCTACCTGATCCGCGGGCATATCGTTCAGGGTGGGCACCCGGATACTGATATCCCGGGGCGATCCGTAACGCACCACGGTGGCCTCTTCGAACGGAGTGCCTTCCAGCGCGGAACGCACATCGTCGATGATCACTTCATTTTCGCCCTTGGCCACCACCGAGGTGCCACCGGTGAAATCCATCCCCAGATTCAGCCCCTGGGTCGCCAGCAGCCCGATGGAGCCGATCACCAGAATGATCGACAGCGCCGCGAATACCCGCCGGATGCCCAGGAAATTGATGGAGAAAGGAGCCTTGTTACTCATAAGCACCTCAAATACTCAGTTTGGCCGGCGGACGGGCGCCGCGGCCGTAGACCATTTCCACCATGGCGCGGGTGCCCACGATGGCGGTAAACATGGAGGAGAGGATGCCGATAAACAGAGTCACCGCGAACCCCTGCACCGAGCCGGTGCCGGCGGAGAACAGGATCACCGCGACGATCATGGTGGTGATGTTGGCATCAAGAATGGTGCTGAACGCCTTGGCGTACCCTTCATCGATGGCCTGCCGTGGACGCACGCCTTTCTTTAATTCTTCCCGGATACGTTCATAGATCAGCACGTTGGCGTCCACCGCCATGCCCACTGTCAGGACGATACCAGCGATGCCCGGCAGGGTCAGGGTGGCGCCGGGAATCAGCGACATGATACCGACAATGATCAACAGGTTACCGACCAGCGCCACATTGGCGAAGATACCGAACACCTTGTACCAGACCAGCATGAACACCAGCACCAGAACCATGCCCAGCGCCATGGATTTGAGGCCGGCCTCGATATTTTCCGCCCCCAGGCTGGGACCGATGGTGCGCTCTTCGATGATGGTCACAGGCGCGGCCAGGGAACCGGCACGCAGCAGCAGCGCCAGCTCGGACGCTTCCGCCGGGCTGTCCAGACCTGTAATCCGGAAGCGGCTGCCCAGAGTGTCCTGGATAGTGGCCACGTTGATCACGTAACGGTCGGTGGTGCTCACCGGTACTTGCTCGGTCTCACCGTTCTCATTGGTACGCGAGCGCATCTCGGTCTTGGTTTCGATGAACAGCACCGCCATCGGATTGCCGACGTTCTGTGAGGTCACCCGCTGCATCCGGCGGGCACCGGCGGAATCCAGGGACACGTTCACCTGCGGGGTACCGTTTTGCGGATCGAACCCCATCTGCGCGTTGGTGACTTCGTCACCGGTGGCGATCTTGGCGCGATCCAGAATCACCGGACGATCCCCCTGACCGCGGAAGGGGAAAATCTCGGTGCCCGGCGGCGCCACGCCGGTGGCGGCACGGCTGGCCGGATAGTCCTGATTGACCAGCCGGAATTCCAGGGTGGCGGTACGGCCGAGAATACGGCGGGCCTGGGCCGCGTCCTGTACCCCGGGCAGTTGCACGACGATGCGGTCCGCCCCCTGCCGTTGCACCACCGGCTCGGCCACGCCCAGTTCGTTGACCCGGTTATTCAGCGCGGTGCGGTTCTGATCCACCGCGTAATCCTGCATGTCCTTGAGGGCGGTCGGGTTCAGGTTGAACACCAGCACCCGCTGCTCGGGATCGGAGTCCAGCGAGAATTCCGGCAGCGCGTTACGCAGCAGAGTGCGGGCCGAGTCGGCGTCTTCGGAGTTGGCGAACTGCACGCGCAACTGCTGGCCGTCTTGCCGCACGTCGCGGTAACGAATGCCTTCGTTTTTCAGCGCCAGTTTGATCTGACCGGCCCAGGCTTCCATGCGCTGGTTCACCACCGCGTCCATATCCACCTGCAACAGGAAATGCACACCACCGCGCAAGTCCAGCCCCAGGTTCATCGGCGAAGCGCCGATGGCACGCAGCCAGCCTGGAGTGGTGGGCGCCAGGTTCAGGGCCACCACGTACTCATCGCCGAGGGAGCCGGCGAGAAGCTCTCGGGCACGGAGCTGGCTGTCGTTATCGCTGAAGCGCACCAGCCAGGAGCCGCCGTCGATGTGTTCGCCGGGCCCGTGTTGCAGACCCGCCTGATCCAATTGCCGCAGCACGCGCTGGCTGGCGCTGTCGGACACCTCGCCACCGGCCTTGGCACTGCTGATCTGTACGGCCGGCGCATCGGGGAACAGGTTGGGAAGAGCATAGAGGCCGCAAACAAACAGCACGGCCATGAGCAGGAAGAATTTCCAGCGCGGGTAGCGGGTCATAATCGTCTTCCGGTATTGCCGGGAGGCGGCGGCCCGGAGCGACCGGGCCGGACACACCTCTTTTTATATGGATTTGATGGTGCCCTTCGGCAACGTGGCCTGGACACTCTGTTTTTGCAGTTTGATTTCCAGATTGTCGCTGATTTCCACCACCACGAATTCGTCGGTGACTTTGGTCACCCGGCCGAGAATGCCGCCGGCGGTTACTACCTCGTCACCTTTGTTCAGGTTCTGCACCAGATTGCGGTGTTCCTTGGCGCGCTTCTGCTGCGGGCGGATCAGGAAGAAATAGAACACCGCGATCATCACCACCAGCATGATCAGTTCGATGCCACCGCCCGGACCTCCGGCGGCTTGTGCATAAGCGGGCGAAATCAACCAGTTCATCTCAATTCTCCACGTTTTCGCGTTAAAGAGCGGGCACATCGCGGCCCATGGCCGCATAGAAGTCGCCGACAAAGGCGCTCAATGTACCCGCTTCAATGGCCCCCCGCAATCCAGCCATCAGCCGTTGGTAATAGCGTAGATTGTGGATGGTGTTCAGCTGCGCGCCGAGCATTTCACCACAGCGATCCAGGTGATGCAGATAGCTGCGGGAAAACTGGCGGCAGGTGTAGCAATCGCAGCCCTCCTCCAGCGGTGACAGGTCGCCGCGGTGGCGGGCATTACGAATCTTGATCACCCCTTCACGGGTAAACAGATGACCGTTGCGCGCATTGCGGGTGGGCATCACGCAATCGAACATATCCACCCCGCGGCGCACCCCTTCGACAATGTCCTCCGGCCGCCCCACGCCCATCAGATAGCGAGGCCGGTCAGTGGGCATATGCGGCGTGATCCCGGCCAGAGTACGCCGCATTTCCTCCTGCGGCTCGCCGACACTGAGCCCGCCGATGGCATAGCCGTCAAACCCGATGTCGGTCAGACCGGCCAGGGATTCGCGGCGCAGATTATCGTACATGCCCCCCTGTACGATCCCGAAACAAGCCGCATCGTTCCCTTCATCGGCTACATGGGCCGCTTTCGAGCGGCCCGCCCAACGCAGCGACAGCCGCATGGACTCGGCGGCCTGGGTCTCGGTGGCCGGGTACGGGGTGCATTCGTCGAAGATCATGCAGATGTCACTGCCCAGAGAACGCTGTACCTGCATGGCCCGTTCCGGCGTCAGTTCCACCCGATCGCCATTGATCGGGTTCTTGAACACCACGCCCTGCTCGGAAATCTTGCGCAACTCCCCCAGGCTGAACACCTGGAAACCGCCTGAATCGGTGAGGATCGGCTTGTCCCATTGCATGAAGCCGTGCAACGAACCATGACGTTCAATGATTTCGGTGCCCGGACGCAACATCAGGTGAAAGGTGTTGCCCAGGCAGATTTGCGCGCCAGTATCGGCCAGGTCCCTCGGCAACATGGCCTTGACCGTGCCGTAGGTGCCCACCGGCATGAACGCCGGGGTCTCCACCTCGCCACGGGGGAAGGTCAAGCGGCCACGGCGCGCCGCGCCGTCGGTGGTCAGCAGATCAAAGCTCATTCGGGACATGGATAAACACTCGCTGGCACGCGACACGCTTCACGCTCGCACGCTAAAAAAAAAGAAAAACGCCACAACATCAGACATCGCCTCCGTCTTGAGCGTGCTGCGCGCTGCGTGCTGCGTGTTGCGTTCCCTCAATGAACATGGCATCGCCGTAACTGAAAAAGCGGTAGCCTTCACGGACTGCTTCCCGGTAAGCCGCCAGCACCCGTTCCCGGCCGGCAAAGGCGCTGATCAGCATCAGCAGGGTGGAACGCGGCAGATGGAAGTTGGTGACCAGGGCGTCCACCTGACGAAAACGGTAACCGGGATAGATGAAGATATCGGTTTCCGCCTCCCCCTGGGTCAACGCACCGTCAGCGCTGGCGGCTTCCAGAGCCCGCAGCGCCGTGGTACCCACCGCCACCACCCGTCCGCCACGGGCTCGCGTCGCCAGTACCTGCTCCACCAGGGCTTCACTGATACGAAAGCGCTCACTGTGCATGTGATGCTCTTCCACCTTATCCACGCGCACCGGCTGGAACGTGCCCGCGCCCACATGCAAGGTGACGAAGCCCGTGTCCACGCCCTGCTCCCGCAGCTGCTCGATGAAGGCCTCGTCGAAATGCAAACCGGCGGTGGGCGCCGCCACCGCGCCCGGCTCCCGGGCATACACGGTCTGATAGCGCTGCAAGTCGGTGTCTTCGTCCGGGCGGTCGATGTAAGGCGGCAACGGCACGTGGCCAATGCGCTCCAGAGCATCCAGCACCTGCTGACACCCGGTGAACACCAGGTGGAACAATTCGCCACGCCGACCGCGAACCTCCGCCGCCACGCCGTGGTCAAATTCCAGCCAGCCGCCGGCCTTGGGCGACTTGGAAGCCCGCACATGGGCCAGCGCCTCACGACCGCCGAGCAGACGCTCGATCAGCACTTCCACCCGCCCGCCGGTTTGCTTGCGGCCGAACAGGCGGGCCGGGATCACGCGAGTGTCGTTGAACACCAACAGATCGCCGGGCTTCAGCCAGGCGGACAGATCCGGAAACCGGCCATGCCCCATCCCCGCCCCGGTCAGCGTCAGCAAACGCGCATCACGCCTCCGCGCTGGCGGATAGCGGGCGATCAGTTGGTCCGGTAACTCAAAATCAAAATCGTCGACTTGCACGTATCACCCGTGTTCAGCTCACATGTGTTCAGGAGCGACCTTTGCCGTTCTTCGGCATTTCCACCGTGGCGGTGAGGGACAATCGATCATGCAGAGTTTGATGAGGATGCACCAACACCACCAGATAACCGGCCCCCAGCATCAACCAGGACACACCGGCGGCGGCGAAACGGGCCAGGGTCTGCCAGAATTTCACCGGCCCGCCACGATAGCCACGAATTTGCAGCCGCCAGGCGCGCATTCCCAGAGTCTGGCCACCATGCAGCCAGAACCAGGCATAGAAAGCCCAGGTCTCCACCAGCAGCAGGGGGAACAGCACCCCCTTCAGCACCATCGGATCGGCCCGGGTGACACCGTTGATCTCCTGGGTCGGCAATCCCGTGTGGTTATAAACGATGACGAAGAGCCCGGCGGTTATAAACCATAACGCCAACACCAGAAAGCCATCGTAGACCAGCGCCATCAGCCGTTTGATCAGGCCCGCGGGTCTGGCATCTTCGATCATCGCTGCTCCATACGAGTTACCCGGGCGACGGCCCGCGGAGTGACCGCCACTGAGGGCGCCCCATCACGGATGGTGGTCACAAATAAATCGTCCGGAACGATTTTTGACGTCGCTCCGGCGACGGCCCGTAAGGTGACCATCATGAATGATGGTCACAAACAAATCGCCGGGAGCGATTTTTGACGTCACCCCAGGGACGGCCCGCCGGGTGACCACCATGGACGGTGGTCACAAAAAAACCCGCTCGGCGCGGGCCTTTTGAATCATCGGCGGCGCGGTCGGTTCGGCGACCGGCCCAAACGGCGGCTATTCTAGCAAACCCGGGCCCCCCTGTCCCGCCGTGGACCGGCGTCACAGCCCGTCATCATGGTTGTTGCGGGGCGCCCCTCGGCGGCGGTACAAGGGCACTATGACCCCGGTCACCGGGGTGCCACCCGGAGGGAGTCCCATGTCCGGCTTCCGCCTGTACGCCCTGCTCGTTCTGGCTGCCCTGTCGACACTCCTGACTGGCGCCATCGCCACCGCTTCACCGCCTTCCGCGCCATCTCTCGGCGAACAGATCCGGGACCGCTATGAGACCGTGCTGCCGTCCCTGCCACCGGACAAGCAGCGCCACTACGCCCTACGCCTGTACCGTCTGACCGGCGACGACGTTTATCTGGCACCGATCCGCGACGAGGTTCTGGCCATTCTGCCGCGCTGGCGGCAAGCCATGCAGGCCCTCGACTCCGCGGACCAGCGGCAGGCCCTGGCCAGCCAATTGGTGGACGACTACCGCGACGACACCCTCAAGTATCAACGCCGCAAGGCCTTGCTGCGCCGCAGTGGCGAGCTGCCCTTCGCCAAACGGTTACTGTACCGCGTCAATCAACTTGAGGAGTTGCATCTTGCCGGCAAACCGCCGTTTCAGGGCACCGGCCGCGCCCTGGCCTATCTGAGGGAATTCGACTTCCGCTCCTTCGTACTCGATCCCGAGGTCATCACGGTGTACTCGGCGCAGACCGCGAACCTGGTCTACTACCTGTACCGGCTCGGATTACAGGATTTGCGCGAGCCCTACCAACAGGCCTTTCGGCGCGTCTACCCACCCGACACCCGGCACCAGGGGCTCGAATTGCAGGAAAAGGTCTATGGCATGACCCATCTGGTGATCGCCGCCAGCGGCTATTACCAACATGCCGTGGCGCGCAAGGACTTTGCCTGGATTTTCGATTATTTCGAGCACCGGGCCGGCCACGTCATCCAAGGCACCAAGCCGGATGTGTATACCGAGATGGCGCTGTGTTTCCTGCTCGCGGAAGAGCCGGACAACCCGGTCATCGGCAAGGTCAAAGCGGCGCTGGAACGGGAGTTTGATGACAAGGCGGACATGATTCCGGCCACCGACGGCAGCACCGACCCCGCCCGCGGCGAGCACCGCAACACCCTGGCGGTGATGCTCTATTACTGGCCGGAGAAGCTTCACACGGGTCCGGACCTGTCCCGGACCCGCCCCTTCCAGCAAGCGCCGTCCATACCCAAAGACACCACAACAGGGCGGAAAAGTATCGATGGCGCCCCGTCTCAAGCCTCCCGCACACGGTTCATGGATTGATAAACGGCACCTTCAAAATCCAGATAGCCCGCGAACGAGGAGGGGTCGCCGAAGGGCAGGATCTGGGTCGCCCAGTAGCCACCGATGCCGTTGCGACGATCAATCCAATAGAACAGGTTAGCCAGCCCCGCCCAACCGATAGCGCCTTTAGGGCGACCGGTGGGAGCGTCTTCCTCCACCGTCATGAAGGTGAAAGACCACCCCTTCTTCAACCCCGGAAAGAACTCCGCGTCATTGGATAACGGCGCGATGACGCCCGGCAACATACCCACTTTCTGATGGGGTTCGAGTTGGTTGGTCACCGCCATGGCGACAGTCTCGGGCTTCAGCACCTGGCCGTTCGATCCGGCGCCGTCGTTGAGCCACATACGAATGAACTTCATATATTCCGGCACGCTGGCATACAGACCATGTCCGCCGCAGTCGACTTCCGGTTCATCCGGCAGAAAGAAATTCATATCCTCGAGTGCACCATCAGCCTGGCGCGCGTAGACAGCGGCGGTACGATCCCGCATGGCGGCGGTGCGGGTAAACCCGACGTCTTCCATGCCCAGTGGCGCAAAAACGCGTTCACGCAAGACCGTGCCCAGACGCTGGCCACGGATGCTCTCGACGATCTGGCCGACCCAATCAATGTTCGTGCCGTATTCCCATCGGGTCCCGGGGTCGAACAACAAGGGTGTCTCAAGACTCGCTCGAGAGCAGGTTATCGCGCCGGGCTGGCCATGCTCCGCCGCCATGCGCGAATAGTTTTCGTTGAAAAAGTCATAGCCAAAACCGGCGGTGTGGGTCAGTAGTTGGCGGGTGGTAATGTCGGATTCCGGTGCTCTCAATACCGGCTGGCCACGGGCATCAAAGCCATCCAGCACCGGCAATTCGCCAATGACGGGTACATATTCCCTGGCTGGTGCGTCCAGATCCAGCAGTCCCTCCTCGACACATTGCAGCGCGGCGGTTCCCGCGATGGCCTTGGTGGTGGAAAAGATCGCGAAGACAGTGTCCTCTGTCATTGGCATTCCGTCCGGCCCTCGCTCTCCGGCTGCGCCGGAATACAAATCACGCTCCCGATCCGTGACCATGGCGACGACGCCGGGTACACGCGGGCTTTCCGTGACAACTCGATGAAGGATGCTGTCAATGGACGCTCTCAAGTCGGTCATGTCATTGTCCTTTTATTGAATGTTGTGGGATGACGGACAGTGAAGCGTGCGTCGGCATGAGGCTACGCGCCATTCGAAATCGGCGGGCTGCATTCCGAATCGGAAGATATTTTGTATTACGTTTGTTTCGCGGCGGCCAAAGTGTGTGAGGGCAGTTCGCCGAAACGGCGCCTGTAAATGCGCGCCAAGGCCCCCAGGTTGACGTACCCCCAATCAGCGGCGATCGAAGTCACGGTTTCTCCCAGCGATGGGTTTTGCAAGGCCTTGCGCAAGCCCTCCAATCGGCGGGCACGTAAAAAGTCGTACGGGGTAACGCCACGGGAGCGCCGAAATCCATCGGACAGTGCCCGAGCGGAAACCCCCACCATTCGTGCGATTTCGCCGATGGTGGGTGGGTTATCGGCCTGCTCGGACATGATTTCCTCGGCCTGACGAACATAGCGTGGCGTCACCGGCATGGTTTCCTTGCGCATTGCCAGGCCCACGCCATCCCCCCATGTTTGCAACAGCTCCAGGCATAGCAGTTCCTCCAGGTGCCGGGCCATCACCGGCTCCGCCTTGAGGCGGCCGCAGGCCTCGACGGACCGGACCACATAGCACAGCAAGGCATACCACCGCGAGCCGTTCCCTCCGAAAGCCAATCGTCGGGTCCACAGCGTGTCGTCCGGCACGAACCCCAACCAATGCATGGCGACATCGGCCATCGCTTGATGGGGGATCGTCAGGTTTAACTGCATATGATGGCTGTCGGCATCGAGCCAATAGTCGGTTCTTGAACAATCGACCACGAAGCTTTCCCCCGCTCCGGTGCTAACGTCAGAGACCTCGTCCTGCTTATGGCGCAACGCACCTTTAATGGTGTTCAGGACCAGAATATTCCCCGCCGCCGGATCGAAATTATCCAGATGAACGGGAACGCCATAAGAAAATCGCGTCATCGTGATGCGTTGGACTTCCACCGAACGCATGGTGGCGGAAGGAAGCAACCGCGGTGTAGCCGGCCTTACGCGATAGGGCATATAGACCCTGCGGCAGAATTCCTGAACCTCGTCCCAATCTCTGGATGACGTGGGGCCATCTTGTGCGATGGGGCGGCCCGACATGTCAGTCAATAGTGCCTGCTCCAGCATTTGCCTCTCCACCACCTGCTTTCAGGAAATCCGGACATCACTTCTGTCATAAAATGTCCAGTGCCGCCATACAACTTTGGTGCGATCAACAGTGCGGATATGGAGCCCGGCGCCGGGTCCGATATCCGATACTCGAGCCATTCAGAACCGTTCGTGGCAAGAAGGCAGGCGGCGTGATGATATCGCAGGCAAAAAAGCCGGAGAACAGCGCCCCGGCCTATGATTCGCCAAGTTTAAGGTGTCTTGGCGCACCACGAATTTGGTACAGAGGCCGGACTTGAACCGGCACGCCCATCTCCCGCTGCCAAGACGGTCATCGTGGTCCCTTGCCGCTTGCGGCATGACGCCCTGTCGGATCGAGAATCAGGGCGGCCTCCGGACTCCGATCCTGCCCTCCCGCCTATAACGACACTATAACGGCACCCCCACGAAGGAGGCGCTCAACCACGCGCCAGTGGCCGCTCCTGTCCCTAATCGGACGGAGAGGTCGCCCAGCTGAGCACTGTTTTTAAAGGCGCCTATTGCCCAATAGGATTCTCTACTCGTCGATATGAATAGACGTCGTGCAAGCCGCCACCATATCGGGAAAGCTATAACCACATGGGGATCTCATGGGGTCAGATATTCCATCTTTCTTCGATTGATTGCCTTTCCATACTTCCAAAGTTCGCCCTATATTGCCGTGGAGACACACCGAGACGGCGCAGAAACACAGAACGCATAAGTTGCGCATCACGTAATCCGCATTCGGCCGCAATGGTCTTCAATGGCAATCTTCCACATTCTAACAGCCCGCGGGCCGCATCAACCCTGACCATCTCAACAAACTCAGCCGGACTCATTCTGGTTTCCCGCGAGAATACACGGGAGAAATTCCTCGGACTCATTCCGAGCATATCCGCAAGCGCCTTCACCCTGAGGTCCGCAGTCAGGTTTGACAAGACATACTCTTGCACCTGCGCGACTGGCGAATCTGAGTCGATGAACGGCATCAAATAAGGACTGAACTGCGATTGCCCTCCCGATCGCTGGGTATAGACAACGAGCCGCTTTGCCACATTGAGCGCCACATCCTGACCTTGATCGCGAGCCACAAGAAAGAGAGCGAGATCAATGCCCGCAGTAACCCCGGCGGAGGTGTACAGATTACCATCGCTGATATAGAGGCGATCCGGCTGGACTTTGGCGTCGGGGCATAACTCAGCCAATGCGTCAGCATCGTTCCAATGCGTTGTGACCATGCGGCCAGCCAAAAGGCCTGCTCTGGCAAGAATGAACGCTCCGTTGCAAATCGAGCCAAACCGCTGAGCCCGGGCCGATGCTTGGCCCAACCAAAGCGCAAACGCCCTCGATACCTCAAGCCCAGGGATCGAGGGCCCACCAGCCACCAGTAATAGGCTGAACGCATCCTTTACATCCATGTAGTGACAGTGAGGTCGAAGTAAGGCTCCGTTTGAGCATCGGATCGAGTGCGGCTCCATCCCGATAACGGTCAGATGATACTGAGCGTCCGGCAGTAAAAACCGATTGGCTTCGGCAAAGACATCAAGCGGTCCAAATATATCCAGAGCCTGTGAGTCCTGAGGGGCGACGATACCCACATGATGGACCATAGCGAGCGACTCCTACGTAACGCAACGGGGACATTGCGCACTCTACAACCCGCTGCTCGCCCAACGAAGCCGACAGCATGATTGTTGGCACAAAACACATTCGGGTTGTCCTAGATCATGCCCAAACGCCACTGGGTGGAACAGGCCCCTTGCTACGACAATAACCACTCCCTCATCCCGATCATCAAGGAGTTGTTTCATGGACAAAACGACCGTACATGCCGCCGAACGTGTGGGCCCGGCCTTTTCGACAGACGGCATGCTATTGGCACGCAGAAAAACACGGCAAGCCATTCACGACATCGCTAGCCGTGTCACTCCAGGAATGGTGGAAGAAGAAGCCGTCACCATGGCAAAACAGGTTTTGATCGACAGCGGAATGGCTCTTAGCTGGCACCCCACCCGTGTGCGCTTTGGCCGAAACACGATCAAACCGATGAAACGCAAGTCTGAGCCTGGCGTGATGCTGCAGGAGAACGACATTTTCTTCATCGACATCGCACCTCGCGTGAACGCCTGGGAAGGCGATGGCGGCGCCAGCTTTATCGTCGGCGAACACCCCGACTATTCACGCTGTGCGGCCGATGCGGAGCGTCTTTTCCACGACGCGCGAGAAGTCTGGAGCTCCCAGAATCTGACCGGCCAAGCGCTGTACGCATACGCGGAAAGCACCGCCCGAAAAATGGGTTGGGAACTGAATCTTGACCTTCCGGGACACCGAATATCGGACTTTCCGCATGCGGCTATCCATGCAGGGGCATTAGCCGACCTTGACGTCCCGCCATCGGCAATGCGTTGGATCCTGGAGATACATCTGTGTGACCCTCAGCGACGTTTCGGCGCGTTCCACGAAGACATGCTGCTGGACGACGAACACTACAACTGAGTTTTCTCTTTAGGTTTAGGAGGCCCCTCCCAAGCCAGAACTTATGAGCCCCAGGGCAGCAAGCACTATGGATCAACGTTGCGCCCTCTCGCGGTCACCAACCGGCGAGAGAGTTCGACCTCGATCCCGCGGATCAGACCCGTCGCTTGTTCTTGACCGTTGCCTATCAGAAAGCTCAGCACCTGTGACGGCACCAACAGAAAACTTTCCACCAGTTACCTCAGAAATCGTGCCGCTACTCAACGCCTTGAAGACAGCTCTGTCTTTGTTTGCTGCGGCACTGTGCCCGGCGAGCCACTTCACGCCAACCCCTGGTCGGCACAATCAGCGGCGGCGCCACTCCAGGCAGAATCCAAGACCGATCAGCAGCAGCGCGCCCCCCAGAAACAGCATGGTGGCCGGCTGGCCGACGGTATTGGCCGACACCGCGGGACGCGCCACGGTTTCCATGACACGACCTGTCACCTCGGCCGGGGCGCCGCCACTCCGCCCCGGCGACGCGGCCGTCAACGCGGGAGCTGTGCCAGTGGCCATCCGCACTGCCTGACGGTAACGGCGTGCCAGCGCCTTGCCACCCGGTGCCTGTTCCAATGCCACCTCAATGGAGCGGGTCAGCGTCTCGTTGCGGCAAAGGTTGGCGTTACAGGCGCTACCATGGGCCAGGGCACTCTCCACCAACCTCGTGGCCACCTGGCGCTTATCCGCGTCGCTGGCGTCCCATTGGCCACGCTCCGCGGCTCCAAGCAGATTGGCCAACAACCCCTGCTCCGCGTAGGGGTTATGACGATCCAGGAAATCGCGCATATCCAGGCCGTATTCGTCATCCACGTAGACCGCCTTCACCTTGGCCCAGTCAGCGCTGCCCACCACTTGGTCGGTGGTGCTATTCCAAAGATCAAGCTGATCGGTGAGAAACATGAATGCGCGCGCGCCGTCGTAGCCGTGATCCTGCATCCGCTGAATCCAACGCGGATTGAAATAACGGGTGAAGAGTTCCTCCTGGACCGCCTTGGCCGCGCTTTGCAGAGATCCGCCGCCAGCTCTTTCCGGGCGGCTTACATAAAGTTCCGCGCCCTGGCCTCCGGCGGCGCGGGCGGCCATATCCAAACCACCCAGAAAAGCAGCCGACATGGGGTGATCAAGCATGCCATTGACGTCGCTGGAGCGTGGTAAGACTGCGCCCTGCAGATCCTTCACAGTGTCCGAGAACAGCGCCGGCATGGCATCGCCGTCCCGGCCGCCACCATACACATGCCCCATGCGATCACGATACAGCGCCGCCATGTCCGCCTGGCCACCACGGTGGTCTCCGGAACGGGCCAGGAACTGGATGTTCGGCGAGTATGCCCCCGGCGCCGCGGAAAACACCCGGGCCGTGGATAAGGCATCCGCCTCGGAGGCGGATGCGCCAGAGGCTTTGAGCCGCTCTGCTCTTTGGCGACTGGAGGCGGCCACGGGATTATCGTCCTCCGGCGCGGCGGCGGCCAAACGTACTGCCCGGTCGATCAGATCCATAAGTCCGGCATAATGATCCCGGTAGGTACCGCTGGCGGTGACCGTGACGTCCACGCGAGGGCGTCCCAATTGTTCCCGGGAAAGGCGCCGAAGACCCGAGACACGGCCCTGGCTGTCCCGCTCGACGTGTACGCCCAGCAGAGCCAGGATGTGCGCTTCATTGACCCCCTGGTTGCGGGTTGTTTCGCTGGAAAACAACACGAAGGCGAGATGTTTCGGAGGTTGGCCCTGGTGCTTTTCCTGAAAGGTGGCCACCGTGTCCTCGGCCAGTTGCCAGCCAGTGGCTTCCGCCTCCGGTGTTGGCATGATCGCCGGGTCGAAGGTGTAGAGGTTGCGGCCCACCGGCAGGCTGTCAGCGCGGCGCAACGGTGAAAACATGGGCCCTGGCTCAATCCAGCGCCCTTCCAGGGCATCCAGGATGGCGCTGACCTCCCGGGGCGCTCCGCGCAAACCGTCAGCGTAGTCCCGGGCCTGTTGTACCGTTTGCCGCCGGGTATCGGACAGGGGCCCGTCGTTGGCGGCGATCAGTGCCTTTTCGTTGGCCCCGTTCAGGGCGGCATCAAGCAGGGCCGGGGGCAGGAGCTCCTGGCCATTGCCTGTGAGCATGGCCGTGACCATGCCAGCCAGGGCGTCTCCGGTGGGTGCCCGACCGAGTACCCGAGTGCCGTAAGGCATACTCTGCTGTTCCAGATTGGCAATATGGCCAACCACCTCTTCGCGCAGGCGCTCGAAGGGCACGTTGCTGGCGTCCCAGGACAATGCTCGATCCAGGCCCAGGGCCGCGACCTCGTCGCGAATTGCCCGGCGTGCCCCGCTGCGAAGCTGATCATGGCCGACCAGATCATCGTAGCGTTGTAACAGCGTCTTCAAGGTTGTCAGAGTGGTCAATTCGCCGGTGGGCACCACCAGGTTGTACCAGCCGGGAGTGAGCGCCAGCGCTTTTCGCTTATTGGCCAGACCGCCGGCTCCTCCCAGGCGTTCCGGGTGGATGTGGGGAGTGGCCCCCAGCAGCTGGCCAATGGCATCGTCCACCAGCGGGCCCTCGCTTTTGCCGGGTTGCAGGACGATGTTGCTGAACAGGCTGACCCAGGCGTCCGCCTTGAAGTCGTTCCGCAGCCAGAGGAAGAAGGCGGCGTATTGATGATGAGGCGGCAGGGCGTCCGGCGACTTCAGCGCTGCGTCGTTCTCCAGGTAACCCCAGGCAGGATGCGCGGCGATCAGAATGTTACCGAAGCGCAACGCCGGTAGCAGCAAGACACGTTCGTCGCCGTCGCCGGCCACCATGACGTTCCCCGGAGGCGCGCCCCAGACTGACCCCATGCGCTCTCGTAGCCGGGCGGGCAGCGCCCCGAACCATTCCTGGTAACGCGCCAGAGGC
This sequence comes from Alcanivorax xiamenensis, assembly GCF_009846745.1. Lineage (NCBI taxonomy): Bacteria > Pseudomonadati > Pseudomonadota > Gammaproteobacteria > Oceanospirillales > Alcanivoracaceae > Alcanivorax > Alcanivorax xiamenensis. The sequence goes on from NZ_AQPF01000002.1 coordinate 241,479, forward strand.
ACACGAATGGCGTCTGTCCTTGCCGCACGTTGTTGGATCGACGCCGGAGCCCAACCACCGATATTGGACGCTTCGTCCACCAGTTGGCGGCTCAGTTGGTCCCGGGACGGCAAGGGGGCGTCGCCCAGATCATAGCCGCGTGCCTTCATCGCCTTGAGCACCTCAATCAGAGTGCCGGGCACGTCCAGAAAATCGTCGGGATCGGCACCCAGATCCGCCTTACCGCCGCTTTCGCTCCAGAAGGTGAACACCACTTTCTTTTCGGCGTTGGCCCGGCGGTGCAGATGCGCCCAGGCCACCGCCCGGGCGGCACGCCAACGGGTTTGTTCTACCATGGGGAGAACGTCGCGCCGACCGAACCCGCGCTCCCCGGCAGCGGATACCGCCAGCGGTTCGAATATGCCCGCCCGTTCCCCCCGGGCGATGTCTCCCGAGTTACGTGGCGCCAGACCATGAGCTGATTGCCGGTACGCTTCGCCACTCTGGTGACGAATATGCAACGCGGAAAGCACGGGAACACCCAGGGCCCGGGCCCGTTCAATGCCCTGATTCAGGTCGTCACGATCAAGAACGGTGCCCTGAAAGATTACTGCGTCCACCCTGGGAATACCCTGATCGTCCAGCAAAAGATCGAGGCGGGCGTCACCAGTGCCAGCCAGCGCCACCGGTTCGCCACCTTCCACCCGGACGGCTTCGATCAGGGCGTCCACACCGGCCAGGTCTTCCTGCAGATAGTGGTTGCGATGGAACAGGATGCCGATGCGCGGTGTAGCCTCGTCCACCTCGGCGCCCGCGCGCTGGTAGCTCCGCCAGTCGGCGAACAGATCGGGCTCCCCCGGCCGGTAAAAGCCCTGCTCCGGATAGGAACGGGGCGCCGGTACCGGCGCCCCGTCGTTACCACCGGCCAACACCGCGAGATAAGCGATCAGTCCCCGGTAATTGACCTGCGACGGCATGCGCCAGTAACCGGTCAGATCCGGATGTTGATGGACATCCACATTGCCATTCAGGTCAGCGCCCGGCGAGACCACCACCAATCGGGTATGCTCGCCGGCCCTCCGGAGCAATCGGGCATGAGTACGGGCATTATCCGAGTCGCCATCCACGAATAGCAGATCCAACCCGGCCAGTTCCGCCTCTATACCGGCCTGATCCAAAGAATGACCACCATCCCCCGAGGCGTAAACGATGACCGTGGCACGATCATCCAGCCCCTGGGCGGCGCGTAGAATTTCGCCAGCCCCGGTACTTTCTCCACCGTCGTACACCAGGCCGATACGTGGCGTATCGGCCCATGCCGTTACCGTAACAAGCAGGCTGCCCAGCACCATCAACAGCGATACCGGAGTCCGTTGCCATGTCATCATCAGGGAGACACCCCATCTTCCGGCACATAGACCACCTGCCCGTCAGGCAACCGGTACGCGGTGCCCAATCGTGTGCCAGCACCACTCAACTCCCGGTCGGAGACTTTCTGTACCTTGATGCTTTCCCGGTCCTTGGTAATCAGAGTGGTTTCACCGTCCCGGTTCTGGGTCATCACCGTCATCTGGCTGTCCGGGTCGATAAAATCCTGCAGTGAAAACAGAGAGAACAGCGCCAGAATCAAGGCCACAATGAAAGCCAGACTGACATCGAAAAGATTCGCGATACCGGCGAGAGGGTCATCATCCAAGCTGCTCTCAGCGAACAGGCGATGGCGCCGCAGCAACCGATGTTCACTCATGGGACCCCTCATTATCGCGAGCCAGCAGACGTTCGGCGTACAAAGCCAACTCGGCGCCATCGCGACGAGCCCAGCGTTCCTGCGTGGTCGCCAACAGATAGGCCACCACACTGATCGCCAGCCCCAGCACAGTGGCCGCGAACGCGGTGACCATATTGCCCGCCAGCGCCGGCATCTGGCCTTCCGCCAACCCCTGCAGTGCATGGGCCATGGGAATCAATGTACCCATCAGTCCCAGGGCAGGACCGATGCGCACCAACAGCCGCAGCCGTGACACGGAACGCCAGGCACGTTGCTCGGTGTCCATCAGGATATGTTCCAGACGCAGGGACAGTGGGTCATCCGTGCTCCCTTGCCGGGCCTGATCAAGACGCTCAATGGCACTTGCCGGGCGCGGTTGTCGACGGCGAACCAAGGCCAGGCGCAGAGTGCCGCCCAGCGCGACCAGGGTGACCGCCGCGGCGAGCAGCAACCCGATCATCACCGGCCAGGCCAGCAGGTCGGCGATGCCGTGTAGGATCAGTCGAAGGCCGTTCAGGCTCGTCATGGCAGGGCTCTCCTAGAAGTCATAGCGGTAGTTGGCCAGGACCAGGCGCCCGGGACCGGGATAGTCGCCTTTCTCGTAGTAATAACGATTGAACAGATTCTCCACTTGCACGCCGACGGTATGGTGCGGCGTGATATACCAGCGCAGATCGGCGTCGACCAGGGTGGTGCTGTCGAACTCGAACAACCGGTCCTGCCTGTCGGAGAAATAGCGGCCGCTGCTGTAGTCACTATCGAGCATGCCATCCACATGGCGGGCGGCGAGGCGCGCACCAAAGCGGCTGCCTTCATAGTCGAGCGCCGCGTTGATCTTAAAGCGCGCCACATTGCGCAAAGGTTCCCGACCATCCGGGAGGTCCTGTTCACGTTCCATGTAATAGGTACTGGTGGTAGTAAAACGCAAGCTTCCCGGCAGCCGTGGCAGCCAGTAGTCCAGATCAATACCCAGCGTCGCCTCGAAACCTTCCGCCCGGGCCCGGCTGGCATTGACGTAAGTGGTCTCACGGAGGTCATCGGTGCTGGTCAGAATCACCGTCTCGATCTTGTCTTTTACTCGGGTCAGGAACCAGGTCAGGTCGGCATCCCAGGCTTCAGCCTGGTATCCCACGCCAAAGTCGTAAGTGGTGCTGGTTTCCGGATCCAGATCCGGATTACCGTAGGCGATCTGCAGCCGCTGTCCGACGATTTCCTCGGTACGGCCCGAAGTCTCGCGGGTGAGCGGGGCCACGAAGCCGCGCCCGGCGCTGGCATGCAGGCGCCAGCGCCGTTCCTGTTCGGGGAAGAACACCACACCAACGCGTGGATTGAAGGTATCAAAGCGAGAACTGCCCGGAATCAAATCCTCCCGATGAGGCGTGGATCTGGCTTTGTTCTCGATCTCGTCGTAGCGCGCGCCCAGATTGACGATAAGCCGGTCATCCAGCCATTTGCTGGTAAGTTCGGAGTAAACCCCCAGCGTTTCACGTTCATCGTCCGGAGAGTAGGGCCCTTGACGCTGACCCTCGGTGTCGTAGCGACGGCTGGTATTGCTGACTTCCTCGTAATCGAGGCCATAAACCCACAACCAACGCTCATTGAGGCTCCAGGCATCACGCAGTTGCAAACCGTGGAAACGAGTATCCCGGTTACTGTCGTTATAAAGCAATTGGCCCTCCGCGGCTTTATGGCTGTCGTAGGCCTCGCGGGTGGTATAGGCCCGGGCCAGAGGCTGATGATTCCCCATTGTTCCAGTCAGCGAGAGATCCAGTCCGAAGGCATCGACATCGGAGAGCCCCTGGTTCAACTGGCCATCGGACTCGGCCCCGGGAGACTCAACGTCGTTGCCGCGCAACACCTGACCGCGCGCGTCCACACGCCACTCCGGTGACAGCCGATAACCAAAGCGGGCATAACCGGAGCGTGTCTCGAACCCGGTAAAGGGGCGCCGCACGCCACCGCCCTGGCGGAAGCCATCCTCGAAGCGACGGGACTGACGGCCCAGATCGTAGTCATCAAACTGGCTACGCTCATCAAAAGCGACATCGAAATCCAGATTAGGCGTCAAACTACCGCCGGCATGGGCATCCGCACGCAAGGTATCGTAGCTACCGGCGGCGATGCCGAACCCTCCGGAAACCGAGCCGCGGGAATCCCGGGTAATGAAATTGATCACCCCGCCCATGGCGGAGGAACCGTATACCGCCGAGGCGGAACCCTTCAGCACCTCCACCCGTTCAACCCCCGCCATGGGCAGATTACCGAGGCTGGTGATCCCAGCGGGACGGCCGTCAATCAGTATCAACACCCGCTGGTTGGTGCCGGAAAACTCCGGGCGGAAACCACGCAGGCCCACCCCGGAGCGGCCGCCGGGATACTGAATCACATCCACGGAGGTGCTTTTTTTAAGGAAATCGGTGGCAAACATCGCTGGCGTTTGTGTGAGTTCCTCCAGGTCAATGACCTCGACATTGGCGGCGACTTCCCGCCGCTCCGTGGCAATTCGATTGGGGGTGACCACCACCGTATCCAGGTCGGCGGCGGAAGAAGCGTCGGCATTGGCTACGACGGGGGCAAGGCAGGACGCGGTAACGACCAGGAGAACAGGAGCTTTAATCATTGATGTCCCATGTGTAGCGCAAACGAAAATCTGGAACGGGCAATCATCAATGTCCTTACCGATACCCCGCGCCCGAAATCGACGATCCATGATCGGCCCTGAATGCTACATTATATCATAACATTAACAAAATAATTCTCTGGCGACCGCGTAACGGAAAGCCTCATGATCAATCGTGGCTTTTAAAGAATGCGTTGAGGAGTGATTTCGTGACCGCCAGGACATCAGGTTCTATCGCTAACAAGCGCTCTGCACATGCAAGACAACTTAAGGCTGGTCTCTCCGTATTCATGTTCAGGCTCCGAATCCCCCACCAAACCACACCCCGCAAACAGGTGGCACTCCTTGCCGCTGATCAAGGCGGACCGTAGCGCTACCACGAAGTCGCCATTACCTGCGCCGTCAATCCATCCCAGGGGACCTGCATACCAGCCACGATCGAAGCGTTCGTGGACGCGGATGCAAGCCAGAGCCTCGTGCCGCGGATAGCCCGCCACGGCGGGGGTGGGTTGCATGGCCTGCACCAAGTCAAGAACACCGGATCCCGCGGCGATGCGACCTTCGATGCGGGTACTCAAATGCTGCATCAGCGGCAGGCGATGCAACACCGGTTCCGGGGAGATCGTGAGCTCATCAAGCAGCGGACGCAGCGCATCACGGATAGCCTGAACCACCAGCTCGTGCTCGTGCTGGTCCTTGTCCGAGGCCAGCAGTTGCTCGCCAAGACGTTGGTCGTCCTCAGCATTGTCACCACGCCGTATGGTGCCCGCCAGAGCATGTGTCTCCACCCTGCCGTGATGTACGCGGACCAAACGCTCCGGCGTCGCCCCGAGAAAACAGAGGCCACCACGATGAACGGCAAAGAGATGAGAGCACGGGTCGGCGTCACGCAAACGGCACAGCACGGCAGCCGCGGACAACGGCGCCGAGTAGGTCTGGTGCAGGTGCCGCGCCAGCACCACCTTGCTCAACCGGCCCGCCCGGATCGCGTCAATCAGAGCTTCTGCCTTCGCCTGCCATTGCCGAGCGCCGATCCCCTGCTCCCGCACCAAAGTCGAAGCCGGCGGAGACGACAACACCGCCTGTTCACTGGAAAGCAGCGTCTCGATATCACGTCGATAGCGATGACTTTCGGTCACCGGGTCGTCGTCCTGTCGCACCAGCTTATGGCAGATCAAATAACTTCCCCGCGCCGTGCACTCCAGCAGCAGACGCGGCACCGTCAGACAGGCAGCGGGAAAGCATTGCCACGGCCACTGTTGATTCGCTGTCCGATCAAAACGAAGCCCGCCAATGGCGCGCGCTACCTCCGCGCCCTCCACTACAGCGTCATCATTGAGCCGCCGCCAACGGTGTTGCAGACCAGTCAGACCGGAATCCGGGTCGGGCACGCACTCCAATGCCTGACCGATCCCCAGCAGCACCCGTTGCGGCTCCCGGGTTTCCCAGTACAGACAGTCCACCCCCGCGGCGTCCAACCGTTGGTATAACGCCATCGGGTCCGCGCCGGACCAGGGAAGGCTCACAACCGCCAATACCGGCTGGCCGGATTGCCGGGCCTGTTTCCGTGCCTTGGCGAACACGGATTCCAAATCGCCCATCCGCGTCATCTTCATCGCTGCCCCCTCTGCTCACGCCAATATTCCACCTGGCGGGCGATAAACCAGGGAATGATCTGCTCAAAGAGGGATTCGACGAAGTCGCTGTCCAGGTCGTTTTCTCGCGCCCAGAGGCGGCGCTCCACCAGCATCGCCGCTACCCGGTCCGGCGCCGGGATACTCGCTTCATCCGGTTTGAACCGTGACGCGGCCAACACGTACCCCATCCGCTTGCCCAGGAGCCCCACCAGTTCATGATCCAGCGTATCGATCGCCTGGCGGATATCGGCAAGGCCGGTGCACTCGTCAGGATGTAACATGCTCTCTATCTCCTTGTCCGATCGGGGAGTCCAGTTGTTTCAGCACTCTGTCGACCACATCCCGATACTGCTCGCGCAGATAGAAGTGACCGCCGCGAAAAGGCAGCACCCCTAGCGTCCAGGGCGTGACATCCTGCCAGGCGCGCACCTCGTCTCCGCTAATTTCGTCGTCATCAACGGGAAAACACACATCCACGGGCACGTCGATCTCGTCGGGAAAATCTCGCCTGTAACGTTCGATCAGCCGGTAGTCGTTACGCAGCATGGGCATGAACAGTTCACGCATGGCCGGTTCATCAAGCGGGGTACTGCCGCCGGAAAGGCGTCGTATGTCGTCCAGCAGCGCCGTGTCGCCCTGTTGATGGAGCGCGCTCTCGCGTTGCCGGTGAGGAGCTGGGTGGGCGGACACCACCAGACGTTTCAGTGACAGATTCCGTCGTCGCAGCCGCAGCGCCACTTCATAAGCCAAAGCGGCGCCGAGGCTGTGCCCGAACAATACCAGCGGCACCTCGGCGAACAGCGTCAAAGCCTCGGTGATTTCATCGGCCAGCGCTTCCAGGGAGTCCGCGAACGGTTCCGGGTAGCGCTCCTCCCGCCCTGGATATTGCACCGCCAGCAGATCGAGGTGATCAGGCAAAGCTTTGCCCCAGTCGCGGTAACAGCTGGCGCTGCCACCGGCATGCGGCAGGCACACCAGACGCGCCGACGGCTGTTCGCTGAGACGAAAGCAGCGAACAGCCGGGTGCCTCACCTTTGCGCTCATCACGAGACCTCCTCGGCGACAAGCAGCTCGACCAACTGCCGCCGATTGATCTTGCCTAGCCGAGTCAACGGAAAGCCATCCACGATTTCGAGCCGATCCAGCAACTTGTAGGCAGCCATCCCCGCAGCGGAGAGATGCGCATTCAACTCCGACAATCGCGGCGCTTCGCCCTTGACGACAATGCACGCGCAGCTGCATTCGCCCAATGTCTCGTGGGGCAGGCCCACCAGCGCCACATCGGCGACCGCCGGATGCGACAGCAGGTGGTTCTCCACATCCTCCACCGGGACCTTTTCCCCGCCACGATTAATGACGTCCTTGTCCCGGCCTTCCACCACCAGATAGCCTCCCTCCAAACGCCTCACCCGGTCGCCACTGCGGTAATACCCCTGCTCGGTAAAGGCCCGCCGGTTGTGTGTCTCCGCCCGGTAGTAGCCGCGCAGAGTGTAGGGCCCGCGGACCAGCAGCTCGCCCACTTCCCCATCCGGCAGGTCCTGGCCCTGCTCGTCCACCACCCGGATCTCGTCGTCCTCGGCAAGGGGGCGGCCCTGGGTATCAAGGATCCGTGACGGCGGATCATCCGGCGCGGTCATGCACAACAGACCCTCCGCCATGCCGTAAACCTGCTGCAAACCGCAACCCAGGACCTTGCCGACCTGCGCCGCCACCTCGGCTTTGAGACGGAAGCCGCCCACCTGTAACAGACTCAGACTGCTCAGATCAGCATCGGCATGGAGCGCGAACTCCAGCCACACACGCACCAGTGTCGGGATCAGAGCGGTCACCGTTATCCGTTCGCGCTCCACCAGTTCGAAGGCGGTATCGGGGCTGGGATCGGGGCACAGCACCACCGTGCCCCCGACCTCGAACGTGCCCAGCAACCCCGGGCACGCCAGGGGGAAATTGTGCGCCACCGGCAATGCCGCCAGATAGCGGGTATCACCGGAGAATCCGGTCCGTTCGGCGCTGGCGCGGGCGTTATACAGATAATCGTTGTGCGTGCGGGGAATCAGTTTGGGCAAGCCGGTGGTGCCGCCGGACAATAGCAACACGGCAACGTCATCGGCAGCGGGCACGGCGATCGGACGCGGCTCGGCGTCCAGGGAGGCAAAGCGTTGGAAGCCGCCGGCGTCTCCGACCACGAACACCGAACGCAGGGTATCGACCTGCTCCAATAACGTCCGCGCCATCGGACGATAATCGAAGCCCAGATGGGTATCGGCGATCACATAGGCCCGGGCCGCCGAAAGCCGTGCCAAATGGCGGATTTCATTTTCCCGGTGCGCCGGCAACGCCAGTACGGGAATCACCCCGACACGGAACAGCGCCAGGCTCAACGCGACAAATTCCGCCCGGTTGGGCAGTTGCAGCAGCATTCGTTCACCGGCCTTGAATCCCGTCGCCAGTATTCCCGCCGCCAGCCGTTCTACCCAGTCATCCAGTTCCCGGTAGCTCCAGCGCCGCTCACCGTCCACCAGCGCGGGGTGATCGGCGAACTCAGCAGCGCGTCGCCGCCACCAGCTGCCCAGATCGAGATCACGCCAATAGCCTTCACGCCGATAGCGCTCCGCCAATTCCGGCGGCCAGGGTACGCAGCCTTCCAACATGGTTGCCTCCTTTGCAGTCAACAGAGGTACGGGTCACCCCATCGCTCCAGCCGACACCGCGGCAGGTCGAATCGAGGCGCCGTGTGTCAAAGTCCCGTCCAGTGCATGGGACAGGCCCTCCAGCTCGATCCACAGCACACTGGTTCGCTCCGCCGATTCGACCGAGAACACCGGGTCGTCGCTCACCAGATTGTTCAACAGCACGCGGTCCTCCACCCGCGCCCCCAGACGCACTCGCCGCAGCGCCGTGGCGCCGTTGTCGTGGCACACGGTGGCCGGGTGCTGCGGCGGATCATAGGGCGTCACCAAAAAGGGAAGCCGGCCATGACGCGGGTAGGCGAAGCGGAAGCGGGTACGCTGGCCGTCTGGACGGGTACGCCGCCAGGGCACGAAACGGCCGAGGGTGATGCCGCAGCGTTTCAGTCTGGCCGTCACCGCCTTGGGGTCATCATTGGTCACCACCGCGACATCGCAAAACCCTTCCCCGCCCTCCCCCCAGCGCACCATGCGCTCGCCGGCACCACGCCCGGCCATCAGATCGATGGGCCATTTGAAATAACGGGCATTGGCCGGTGTGGTCAGTAATTCGATCACCGGCCCGCGTCGAAACCAGATGTGCGCGTGCTGGGCTTTTTCCGGGTCGGTGGCGTAGTCCACTTGAAACCCGAGAGCCCGGAAATCCACCACCGCCTGATGGAGATCGCGCACCCAGAGCAGCACATGGCTGCAGGACAGACTCATCTCACCCCTCCTCTTCCATCGCCGCCGCCCGCAGCGCGTCGAGACACACTTCCCGGGGTTCGTCCGGACGGATCAGTTCCGGCATCCCCACCTGCGCCGTCATATCCTTCCATGCTTGTGATACGGCCAACGCCCATTGGCCGCTGGCCGCCCGCCGCGCCGGATCCTCGATATCCCGGCACAGGCGCAACAGCGCGGACACCACCGCCTCCGGCCAGACGTCGGCGAACACGCGGTGATAATCCGTCGCCACCGGGTCGCTCAACGTCACGGTACTGGGAACCGCCAGACGCCCGGTGCCAAGTCCCGCCATCAGCAAGCGACCGGTGTCATCACGAGGCGCGTGCAGGCGCGGATTCCACAGCACCGGTCCATGGGTTTCGGCCAATGTCAGCACGCCGCCTTCCCAGCCCAACGTAATGCGGTGCATCAGGTAGGAATGGTTGTCCGGATCGTCGGGATGCACCTGATTCTGGATGCGCAACGTGGTCGGCACGCCGCCAATGATCGCGTTCAGGGAACGAAATGGCGTCGATGCAATGCCGGCCGGCTCCGGCCCGGCCCGAAACGACCAGGGCCGCAACCCACCAGCCGCGCGTCCAAGGATGTCGATCAACGGATACGCCACCTGGCTGTTGCAAGCGGCGTCAATAAAAGCCAGCGGCTGCTGCTGACGCAGATGAGCCGCGACGGCCAGCATCCTCCGAATCGGCTTGATAGTCGGGTACAGTGTATTCACCCCATAGGCGGTGCCACCGGCCCGGGCGGCGCGCAGGCAGTCGACGATTTCCGTACCGTGCACCGGATGTTCCTGCAACACATGGAAACCCCGCTTCAGCAATCCGCACGCCAGTTCAGCCCCATCGCCACCGAGGGCGCCGGAGCGCACCACCACGCAGACGATATCGACGTCATCGGGAACCTGTTCCGGATCGGTAAACAACGGCACGCCCCGGCGCTCCGCCAAGGCGAGGGAATATTCGCTGCCCTTGGCGAGCAAGCCCGCCAATTGAAAACAATCCGGGCGGGACAACACCGCATCAATGTAAATGCGACCGAAAGCGGTGCCCGCCACCACCACGCGGCGTCGCCCACCGCCGTGCCGGCTCACCATGCCACCGGCATCCGCAGCGGGCCGCGAAAGAACGTCTTGGTCTTCCATTCGATCTCTCCGCGAATATGGATCTCCGGAAATCTCCGCAGCAAAGCCCCCAGCGCTTCCTGCAGCTCCACCCGGGCGAGCCCGGCGCCAATGCAATGGTGCATGCCGTGGCCGAAAGCAAAGTGCCCTGACGCATCCCGGTCGATGTCCAGACGGTCCGGCCGAGGGAAACGGCGCGGGTCCCGATTAGCCGCGCCAACCGACGCGAATACCGCCTCCCCGGCGCGCACCAGGGTGTCCCCCACTTGCACGTCCTCACGGGCGAAATGCACGAACATCGCCGCCGAAGCGAGCGGGATGAGACGCAGCAGTTCCTCCACCGCGTCAGCAATACGGGCCGGATCCGAACGCAGCCGGTCCAGGGTTTCCGGCTGCGACAGCAGGGTGTAAAGAAAGTTGGGAATATGGGAGGAAACCCCTTCGTAGCCCGCCACCAGAATGGCGATGCACAGTAGCACCAGTTCCCCCTGGGACAGACGGTCGTCCTGATCCCGGGCCTGGATCATGGCGGAAATCAGATCGTCCCTGGGCTGCTCCCGTCGCTCGTTGATCAGTCCCATGATGTATTGGGACAGTTCACCCAGGTTTTTTTGGGTCTCTTCCGCGGACAGCGCATTGGTGGACAACAGGGAATCGTTCCAGATCTTGAAACGGGGCTGATCCGCCAACGGCACCCCCAACAACTGGCAGATCACCGACATCGGGATCGGCAAGGCGTAATCCGCCACCAGATCCGCCGGTGCGCCACGGCGGAGCATATCGTCGATCAGGCCGTCGGCGACTTCCCGCACATGGGGCCGCAGGCCCTCCACGCGGCGTACCGTGAACGCCTGCAGAGCCAGTTTACGCAAACGGGTAAGCTCCGGCGGATCCATGATCACGATCCCGCCAGCGACACGGGGAAAGGCCCGTGGCACCCGTTCCCGCTGCGTCGCTTCCGCCCGGCTGAGACGGCGGTCCGAAAGCACCAGACGGACATCCTCATAGCGTGTCGCCAGCCAGGCGTCGCCATCGAACGGCAGCGTGATGCGGGTCAATCCGGTCCGGCTCAGCGCCCGGGTGTACTGCTCCGAAAGCTCCAGGCCGTCGAAGCGATTGAACGGATAAGATAGCGGCGGTTCCACAGTGCTTGTCATTTCACCTCCCCAACGGTGCGGGCCCAATCAAAGTTCCCGTCTTCGCCCGGTTCGGGAAGCCGGTCGACAATCTCCACCCGGGATACGATCGTTCCCAGCGCCCGTTGGCAGTGGTGTCGCACCTCGTCGGGCCGGACATCGGCACGGTCGGCCCTGGTCCGGGCGGCGAAGATCCGGTGTCCCAACGCCGCTAATGGATGGTCTTCCGGCGGCAAATCGAGTACCCGGTCGAGACCTGCCCGGTCGAGCACCCGCAGCCACTGCCCCCGATCCAGGAAGGTCCGTCCAGAGCGCGCACGCTCGTCGTCGGCGTCCGCCAACATGAACGCCTGGGACGCCATCACCCAGAATTCCTCCCGCGTCGGTTCGGTGATCACCAGCCAGCCTCCCGGCCGCAGCAGCTGTCGCAGCCAGCCCACGGAGGCGTCGGTGTCGCGGGCCGCGTTCAACACGCCGCCACCGATGACCACATCGAATTGATGGGATGAAAATCCCTGTTGTCGTGGCGGGCGGTCGATATCGTAGAGCGCGAAAGTTACCCGCGGGTCCCGGTCCAGGCGCTCGGCGGCCTGATCCAGAAAAAAGCGCGAAACATCGGTATAAACATAGTGGAGCGGCTTGCCCGCCAGGGCCGGCAGAACCACCTCGGACGTTGCCCCGGTGCCGGCGCCGACTTCCAGAACGCGCAGCGGGTCGTTGGCGTCACGGGGCGCGGCGATCTCCGCCAGCAGCGCGGCCACGGCGCGATGCTGATAACGGGCCGCCGGGCTTTCCCGGTACAGGGCTGCCGCCCGTTCGGTACGCCCTGCCGGGAAAAGCACCTCGACGGCCTTGCGTTCCCCGGCCAGCAATTGGGCCAGCACGGCGCTGTTTTCCCGCGCGTAGTCGATGGTGCCGGAAGCGCCGGTCACGGTTCGCCAGAGCACCGCCATCTCGTCCCAGGCCAACGCCAGGGCCGCGTCGTCGTAGCGCCCGGTCCGCGCCACCACCGCCAGTTGACCACCATCACGGCGGAGCAGTCCCTGGTGCTCCAGCACCGCCAGCCAGCGGCGCAATAGAGGACGATGGCGTTCAGCGGCGCAGGCCAGCACCTGCTCTTCCGAATAGCCCGCCTCCGGCGTGTTGAAGACGCCTCGGTGGGACAGCGCATTCAACATGGAGCGCAAGGCGATATCCGCCAGGCGCTCGGTCGCCGCCACGCCGCCACGCCAATCGGCGTCGGCGAAATGCCCACCCAGCGAGGTCAAAACGCGGTCTCGCCAGAGTGCCTCCCGCACCGGCACGGGCGTACATTCCGCCGCCACTACCGCCAAGACCCAGATGCCCGCGTCATCCTCCAGCGCTCTCGCCTCACTCACCCCCGGATGGGCGATGGCGGCCAGTTCCAGATCCCGTCCCTGTTGGCGACGCCGCGAGCGGGCCTCTTCCAACGTCAGTAGTTGCTGGTCGGAAGACACCAGAAAGTGGGTCCTACGCGCCTGGAAAGGGCCCTCGGCAAGCAGTGCCATCAACTCCCGTTGATCGGTGCCGACATGACTTTCTATGAACAAGGATTGCAAGGACACGGGACCCGCCAGCAACGCTGCCGGATGCGCCGATAGAGACCGGAGCCGGGCCTCCGACAGCACCAGCGAGTCAACCTCGGCGGATTCCAGGAAGGCAAAGACTCCGGCGGCTTGCCCAACATCGCAGTACCGCACCATGGCCGGCACGCCCCAGGCGGCCAGGGACAGATCACCGCCAACCCCGGACAAAGGAGACAGCACCGCCAGACGGCGAGCGCCTTCCAACTTTTGCCGCAGTGTAACCAAGGTGACATCGTGGTCCGTTGATCTGAGCGTTTTCCCAGCGCTGCCACCATCCATGGCTTTTTCGGCAAAAAGAACCGGGGATATTGCAATCGCCAGACCTTCACCCGCACGACCCGCCCCCGTATAGGATGAACCGCCGGGGAAAAAGCGGCAGCCGTGGGCCATGGCGGCGATACGCAATGCCAGCACCTCTCCCCCTTCGTCGCCGGACCAGATCAGCCGATCTCCGGGCTCCAGGGCATGCTGGTTCAGCAAGGCCTGATACGTCCGCACCGCTTCCAGTAATCGCGCCCCGTGCCACCCGCCATTCCCATCATGTAGCACGATGTCGTCCCGTGACCTTGCCAGCCGATCAAGAAGGCACTGATAAAAAGGCGTCGTCATACGGCCCCCATGTCCATGTCATCATCCACCCGGGCCAGAAACAGGTACTGGCCGGCGGCGGCCAAGGGCGATGCCGTTTCCGGCAAAATCAGCAGCGGTGCGAATCCCGCCTGCCGCAAGGTGTCCCGCCAGCCAGTTAGGTTCAGAAACGGGCTGCCGGACACCCCGCGCCGATCCGACCAGCCCGGCGCCGCGGCACCGGACGCCGGCGACAGCAGGAACTGCATACAAGTCAGCACGGCATGGTTGTCACGGCAGGATTCGGTGAATAACAGCCACCCTCCCGGCGCCAGGACCTGACGGATATGCGCGAGGGTAGCGCGCAGATCACGGGCGTTGTGCAGCACATTGCCGGCCACCACCAGATCGACGCTGTCGGCGGCGACATCCTGCGTGGTGAAGGCCGTGTTGATGTCCAGCAGGCCATACCGCATTCCCGGCCTCGCGGAAAACCGGTCCCGGGCGGCGACGGTAAACAACCGCGACAGATCCGAAAACAGATAGTCCACCTCGATGCCGTGCAATTCCCGCAGCACGGAGGCAGAGGTCAGACCGGCGCCACCACCCAGTTCCACGATCTTCAGCGAACGGGTTGAACGTGACTCGGCCAGGCGCCTCGCCAGATGGGCGCAGGCGCTGTTGAGGTAGGTGGTGAACAAGTTGTCCTGATAGGCCGCCAGCGCTTGCAGAACCCGACCGTCGGCAAACAGCACCTGCTCAATACTGAGCATGTCTCGAATCAGATCCGGCAGAGACTCGAGGGCACGCCCATGCACCCTCGCCATGATCGGCGGGAAGCCCAGGTCGGCGTAGGCCCATTCCAGTTCACTTGGGGCGCTAACGTTGAAGTCCGGTGATGGCGCCTTGCCTCGCCAACCGAGAGAGCCGCCTGTCTCCTCCAGCATTCCGGCCGACATCAAAGCCGAAAGCCACGACCGCAGCAGTCCGGCATGCCGGTGCGCCACGCCGAGTCTGGCCGTCAGATCCCGACGCGGCAGACGCTCACCGTGATGCCAGCCACACCGATGCAAACCGTCGCGGATGGCCAGGCGCCCGACCGCCTCCAGATGTTCCATCACCCGCGGAATCCGCTCGGGCTCGACAACCGGACGCCCATGGCGGCGTACACCGGCAACACCAGCCAAATGGGCCTCGGCGGGCTCGATGATCACAGCACCCCCTCCTCGGCTTCGTTGAGCGCTTCCAACGGGCCTTCGATAACGGACAGTCCGGCGGTCATCCCGGTGGCCAGCAGCGTTTCCACCGCGGCCCCGGGGTCCAATACCATGGCTGCGAAATGACGGCCGGCGGGAACATCGACTCGTGCCAGCGCGTCAACCGCCACCGCCGCCAGGGCACCGGTCAGGTCGGCGTTGCGATGCCCCCGCAACGCCAACGAACAAGTTCTCTCCTTGCCCTCCCGGTGCCCGGTCATCCGCAGCAAAAGCGTCACGAACGGCGCCCTGCCGGCCAGGTCCAGCCGGCTCATACGCTGCAGCTGCATACAGGCGTCTTCGCGTGAACAGGTATGAAGCCGGTCGAACACCGAGCGCATTGGACCGTCGGCCAGCGCCGTGTACCAGTCCCCGTGTTCCAGCTCGAGAGCAGCGGCCACCCGTTCGGCCTCCTGATTCAAATACGGCATGACCGTTACCGGGCCGGGGAAGAACGGCAAGCCCACGCCCTTCTTACGGATCAGCACCCCGGTCCGCACACCACCGTTCCGCCAGGCCGCCCGTGGCTGACCGATACCATCCTCGACGCTCTGCCGGTAGTCCTCGGCGGCCACCGCGGTGAAAAGGTCCCGTAGCCCGAAATAGCTGGTCAGCGATGTCACCCGATCAAATCCGGTGTGCGCCAGCCACAATGGTAATAAGGCGGTCAGCCCTGGCTGCAAACCCGCCGAGAGCAGTGCCCGACGGCCCTGTTCCCGCCAGGCCCGATCATCCAGCCGGGCGTGCAAACGCTCATCACCGGCCACGTCCAGGTAATCCGCGCCGGCGCGCAAGGCGGTTAAAGCCGGCCCCTCACCGATCCGGTGGGAAGGGCCGGCGCAGTTCACCAGGACAGTGCAGCCGTGGACGAAACGCTCCAGAGAGCCCGCATCGTTGATATCCACCGTCACGACTTCCACCGGTCCCTGATCCAGGGTGCGTACGAATGCCTCGGCGGAAACCGGATCCCGGCCGCCAATCCGCAAAGGCCCCGACCTCAGCGCCAGCAGCGCACGCACCACCGCTTTACCGACTTCGCCATAACCACCCAACACCGCGATCATGCCGAGGTCTCCACGTCGGTGAGACGCCAGCCCCGGGCGCGCTGACGTTCGCGCCAGAATTCCGCGTACCTGGGTTCGTTGGTACTCAACTGCGGGTGCGTGCCGGTGGCGACCACTGCCCCGTGTTCGAGCATGACGATTTGGTCCGCCGAACGGATCGTCGACAACTGATGGGCCACCACGATCAGGGTGGAGCGCGCGCGCAGGGTACGAAGGGCGTTTTGCACATGACGTTCGTTCTCGGCGTCCAGGGCGGCGGTGGCCTCGTCGAGAATCACGATAGGGGCCTTTTTCAACAGCGCCCGAGCCAGGGAGATGCGTTGCCGTTCACCGCCGGACAAGGCGCCACCGCCCTCGCCCACCGGCGAGCGCCAGCCTTGCGGCAGCCTTTTCACAATTTCATCGACACCGGCCAGGCGGGCGGCCTCATGGACATCCTGATCGCTGGCGCCGGGCGCGCCGATGCGGATATTCGCTTCCAAGGTATCGTCGAACAGATAGACGTCCTGCATCACCGGCGCGATCTGCGCCATCAGATCCGCACTGGTCAGACCACGGACATCGGCACCGCCGACCTGTACCGCGCCACTGTCAACATCATGGAATCGCATGATCAGCCGGGTCAGGGTGGTCTTGCCGGATCCGGATGGGCCAATGATGGCGGTCATGCTGCCCGCCGGCACCCGCAGCGAGACGCCGTCGATGATGGGCTGTTCCGGCCGATAGCCAAACACCACGTTGGAGAGGCACACCGTCCCCGGGTCGCTGATCGGCAAGGAGCGCGCCGGCTCCGGCAGCGGCGGCTGATCGAAGATATCGGCCAGGCGCCGCAGATCATTGGCCGCCATGCGCAATTGGCCACTGCGCGCCGCCGCTTCCGCCAACGGTCCCGCCAGGCGGGCGGATAACGCCAGCAGCGCCACCAGTTCCACGGTGTCAATGGCATGAGCAAGTGCCAGCATCAGCCCCACCACCAGCAGGGCGGCAAAGGCCAGATGCACGCTCAGGCCCGCCATCAGCAAGCGGGGAAAAGTGGCGCTGAGCCGGTCGCCGCCCGCTTGCTGCTGTGCGTCAATGGCCTGGTCCAGCGGCGGGTACCCTTCGCGGGTGCGGCCAAACGCCCTCAACACCGGTTGCAGACGGGCGAACTCCACTACCCGGTTACTGGCTTCAACGCCCGCGGCATCAACCCGTTGCTCGGTGCGTGCGATCCAGGACGCCGACCAATGATGCAAAACATAAATAAATGGCGCCGCCAGCAGCACGGTCAGTCCCAGGCGCCAGTCAAAAAACAACAACGCCAGAGCCGTGGTGGCCGGTGTCAGCACCCCGGTCACCACCGGCGTCAGCAAATGCGCGAACACGTTAGTCACCATCATGGTGCCACCAGTGGCGCTGCGTGACAGGCGCCCCACCCGTTCAGAGGAAAACCACCCCAATGGCAGCGAGACCAGTTTCGCGCCGAGCCGGTCATGCAAGGTGGTCAACACCACCAGCGCCAGGGAGAACCCTTTCATGGCCTGGCGATAATGGGCCACCGCCACCAGCAGCACGGTCAATGCCAGAGCGATCAGGCCGTAAGCGGCCCGTTGCCCATCACCGTGGATCATGGCCGCCAGTACCGGCACGAGAAAGGCGGTGGCCACACCTTGAAGGACCGCGTAAGCCCCCAGCCACAGCAAATAGCGACGCAAATCCCCGGCGTGCTTGGGGCCTAGTATTTTCAGAAGGTCACTGATCATGCCCGTGCCTCCCGTTCCCATTCACTGGCTTCCTCCGCCGGCCCGGTCTGCAATCGCCAC
Organism: Alcanivorax xiamenensis; assembly: GCF_009846745.1. Classification (NCBI taxonomy): domain Bacteria; kingdom Pseudomonadati; phylum Pseudomonadota; class Gammaproteobacteria; order Oceanospirillales; family Alcanivoracaceae; genus Alcanivorax; species Alcanivorax xiamenensis. Next base: position 259,448 of record NZ_AQPF01000002.1, read on the forward strand.
AGGTGCGCGTACAGACCATCGTGCCGCAGCAACGCTTCATGGCCGCCCAGCTCGGTAATCCGCCCACCGTCGAGCACGGCGATGTGATCCGCGGTCATCACCGACGCCAGGCGGTGGGCGATCACCAGCACGGTCCGCCCCTTCGCCAGCACCGACAAGGCGTCCTGGATCCGCGCCTCGGATTCCGGATCGGCATGAGCGGTGGCTTCATCCAGGATCAGAATCGGCGTGTCCGCGAGCAGCATTCGCGCGATCGACAGCCGTTGCGTTTCGCCGCCGGAGAACACCGCGTCCTCCCCGATGACACTGTCATAGCCGCGCGGCAGTGCCACGATACGATCGTGAATCCGGGCGGCACGGGCGGCTTCGATGATCGCCGAGTCCTCGGCGTCGGGTCGGCCCAAACAGAGGTTGTCGCGAACCGTGCCGCGCACCAGCTGCGCGTTCTGCAGCACGAACCCCACTTTTCGATACAGCACCTCGGGGGCGATTTCCCGCACATCGACCCCACCTATACGCACCGTTCCAGCACCGACGTCGTGAAACCGGGGCACCAGAGTGGCCAGAGTGGACTTGCCGGCCCCGGAACGGCCCACCAGGGCGGTCACCGTGCCAGGCCGGCAATGCAGCGAAATATCGGACAGCACCTCATGGCCATCGCCGTAACGGAACGACACCTGTTCGAACTCCACCGCGCTACCTGCAGGCTGGCGTGGGTGCCGGCTTTCCGGTAGTAGTTCCGTCGAGAGCAACGACGCAATACGCTTCGCCGCGGCCTGGGCGTTGCGCTGCGCCACCATGCCCTGATTAAACGTCAACAACGTTTGCGGCAGGGCCATGCCCACCAGGGCCGCGGCCATCACATCCAGCGGCCCGACCCAGCCCCGGGACAGGAACCAGGCGCCACCAGCGAGCGTGGCCAACAGGATCACCGGCGCCGACAACGCCAGGGACGACAGGGCTTCCAACCGCAACAGGGGGCGTACCCAGCCGGCATACCGTTCACTGAAATCATGGACCGCTTCCCGGTAGCCTTGATAAGCCCGCCCGGTCTGTCCGAAGGCCTTGACCACGGTAATGCCATGAACGAACTCGACGATGGCGGCGCTGACCCGAGAAAAGCTGGCGTCAAGTTGCACCATCTTGTCGCCGAACCCCCGCATCATCCAGACGTAGGCCACCGCGTACACCGGAAAAGTCACCACCGCCAGCACCATCAGACGCCAGTCGAGCCAGCATAGATAGAGCAGCCCCGACGCGGGCAATACCAAGGCGGCGATCCGTTCCACGTCGTGGTGCGCCACCAAGTGATGCAGATCCTCAAGATCGTTCTGCACTGCCTTGCGAATGGCGCCGGATGTCTTATCCGAGTACCAGCCCAAAGGCACGCGCCCCAGTACCCGCACCAGATCACGGCGCAACGCCGCCTGCATGCGGTGATCGGCCACATGGGTGGCCCACAGCGCCAGCCCGGTGCACAACCAGCCCAGCACCAATGCCAGCGCGATCACCAACGCCGTGATTGCCACCCGTTCGATATCCAGCGGCCCAGGCGACAACAGCACCCGACCCAGCTCGACGATGGCGACAAACGGCAGCAGCGATGTCAGTGCACCCACGCCACCCAGCAGTACACCGAGACGGATCAGCCCCGCCACCGGATACCGCAACTGGTACAAGGGCTCATTGGTCTTTCGACTCACAGTGCTCTCCGTAAAGTCTCGGCAAGGTGAGCGGCCACGGTCTCCACGTGGGGCGGCTCGATCACGCTGAAGTGGTTGCCCGGCACATCGATCAGGTTGAACACGCCCAGGCAGGCGTTTTGCCAGAACGGCGCGGCGTAATGGCCCACACCGGCGGTAATGCCAAAGGATTGCTGTTCCTTGCAACGCAGGTAGTTGATGTCACCGACATAGGGCGCGGGGTCGAAACAGGCTGCCCGCATACTGTGCCGGCATACCCGGAACAAGGCGGGAATAAGCTCCGGCCCCACCGGCACGCCGGCTTTACCGGCGGCCACGCGGGCGTATTCGGCAAGGCGCTGGTCCTGGGGAATCATCGAGCGACGTCGCACCGCCCCGGCCACCGCCCGCAGCCCGTCATCGCCATCCAACGCCGCCATCGCGCCGGCGGGAATATGCCGCTCATGGCGTTGCATCAGCGTTTCAATGGCGCGATAAACATCCGCCTCGTTCAGCCCCTCGCCAAACACATCCTTGACCGGATCAAGATTGAGGTTCGGCGCGAAAATCGCCTCGAAGGCGAGTTCCTCATCGGTATTGATGAACATGGGGATGCTGTCCACCAGCGTCAGGTCGATGACCTCCACGCCCCGCTCCAGTAAGCGGCGGGACACTTCCATGGCGAGCAACCCGCCCAGGCAATAACCGATCAGTTGAAAGCGGTGATAGCCCTCATCCAGCAAACGCCGTGCGTAGTCGTCGGCGACCCGGCCAATCAACTCCTGATGGGGAATGGAGACATACTGCTCGGCGTCCGCCACCGCCAATCCGATCACCGGGCCGACCTGTTGGGCGGCCAGCGCCCGGCCGAGATGCTGAAAATAATCCATGGTGCCGAGCGCGGCGTGGAACAGTACCCGTACCGGCCCTTCACCACCGCCGAATGGCACGATCAGCGCGTTACTCCCTGCACGTGTTTGTGCCGTTCCCACTTCGGCGGGCGCGCCGCCATCCACCGGCGTGGCCGTGTCACCCTCCGCCGCCGAGCGCAAGACCGCGGCAAGCGCCGCCACCGTCGGCTCATTGAGCATTTGCCGGAGCAAGGCGTCATAGGTGAAATCCCCCGCCGCCGGCACGGTGTCACGGATCTGTCCGGCCACTCTTGCCAGCACCAGGGAATCGGCGCCCTGATCATAAAAGTTGTCATCGCGACCGATGGCGGGCAGACCCAGAGCCGCCGCCCATAGCGCCCCGAGGCTGTCCTCCAGAGGGTCGTCCGAGGGCGTCTCGGCGAGGGTGTCTTCTCCCATCAGCGGCGCTGGCAGCCAGCGGCTCAGGATGCTGCGGTCCACCTTGCCATTGGCGGTGAGCGGCAGACGATCAAGCACCTGCAGATGGGAGGGGATCATGTACCTGGGCAATCGCTCAGCCAGAAACTGGCGGATTGATTCGCAAGACAGCGGCGCGCGATCCGCTTTGAAACGGGCGGCCATCATATTCATGCCCCAAACCGACAGGGGGTGCGAGGCATCCGGCAAACAGACGACATCCTCGCCTCCCTGGCCGGCCAACAGGTCGCGCCAGCCGTCTTGGGACAGGAACGGGGCGGCACCGGTTTCCCGATCACCGGCCGGCTCCATCATGAAACCCTGGGTGAGCATGATATGCGGATGTTCCCGGGTCGGCTCGGTGAGGATCAACCAGCCTCCCGGTGCCAGCAATTCAGCGATGCGGCCCACCGCCGCGTCGGGATCGCGGGTGCTGCTGAGCACCCCCGCGCAAATCACCACGTCCATGGAGTTCGGCGCCAGGCCCTGCGCCCGGTAATTCTGGTCCAGATTGAACAGACCAAAACGCATCCAGGACAGCGCCCGCCAACGCTGCCGGGCGGCGGAGAGAAAGAACGGACTCAGGTCGGTGAACAGATATTCCACCCGGCACCCGTCGAGCATCGGCACCACCGCTTCGGTGGTGGCGCCGGTACCGGCGCCAATCTCCAGAACGCGCAGCGGCTCCGTCCGCTCATTGGCCACCGCCACCCGATTCACGAACGCCGCCACCGCGTGGTTGTTGTAGCGCGCGATCAGATCATCACGGTACAAGGCCAGGGCCGGCTCCTGGGAGCCTTCGGGAAACAGCAGTTCAAACGGATTCTGTTCACCGCTCAACAGCCGTGGCAGGCGCGCCACATGGTCTTCATGGTAGGCGACAAAGGCGCTGCCACCCTCTCGTCCCGCCGCCCTCTCCGCCACAATGCGCCATGACCGCTCCATGTCATCAGCCGCCAGCTCCGTGGCAAGGTGGTAGCCGCCAGCGTCATCACCGGTGAGCCACCCATGCGCCACCAACAACGCCAACCAGCGGCGCACCAACCAATGGTGGCGTGGCGCCACCGTCAGGGCCTGCAACACTTGATCCGGGGTGACACCCTTTTCCCGGTCGGAGAACAACCCATGTTCCCTCAGGAGCCAAAGCATCGAAACCAAAGCGGCACGATGCAGGGCATCGACCTGATCCGCCGCGTGTTCGGTGTCCGTATCCTTCAGTTGGTGCCCGGCCAGGCGTCGCGCCGCATCGACCGGCGGGGACGCGGCATGTGGCGTGGTCCCCCGCTTCGCTTCGACAAACCCCAACAGGGTCCGATCCCCTTTATCGTTCCCGGCGGCGACCGCCACGGCGGCGGCCACGCCGGGATATGCCGATAGCGCCGCCTCCACTTCACCGAGTTCCACACGATGCCCCCGGATCTTGACCTGGCCGTCATCGCGACCAAGAAACTCCAACTCGCCGGACGGCAGATATCGGGCCATATCACCGGTTCGATACAGGCGCTGTCCGTCCACCGGATGGTGAAAAAAGCGTGTTTCGGTCAACGCCGCGTCGCCCAGGTAGCCGGTGGCCAATCCCATTCCAGTGATATAGAGCTCGCCGGGCACCCACACCGGGCGGTCACGAAGGCCCGCGTCAAGCACCCGAAACCCCTGATTGGCCAGCGGTAGTCCATAGGGAACGCTGGTCCATTCCGGGTCCACCGTCGCCACCCGATGGTAGTTGGACCAGATCGCCGCTTCCGTGGCGCCGCCCAAGGCCACCAGGTCCGCCGCCGGGGCGTGGCGGTGAAGATTCGCTTTCAGCGACAGCGGTACCCAGTCCCCCGACACCAGAGCAAGACGCAGGCTGGGCATGGCGGCCGGTTCCGCATCAAGGTAATGGGTCAGCATCTGCAATTGTGCCGGCACCGAATTCCAAAGCGTGACGCCATGTCCGATAACACATTCCGCCCAATGAGACGGATCAGCCCCGCGTTGAGCGTCCGGTAGCACCAACCCGCCGCCGCGTGAAAGCGGGCCGAAGATATCGTAGACGGAAAGATCAAAGTTCAAATTCGCCAGCCCCAGCACACGATCGGTGCCGGTGACGTCGAATCGGCGATTAATGTCCTCGATGGTATTGAGCGCGGCGCGATGCGTGATCATCACGCCTTTCGGATCGCCGGTGGAGCCCGAGGTATAGATCAGATACGCCAGGGAGTCCGGGTCACCGCCAGCGACCTCCGGCATGCCTTCCGTGGCGTCGAGCCGGTCGACCTCGATGACCGGCAGCCCTTCGGGCAGATCCCGGGGCCGGTTTGATGATTGCACCAACACCGCCGCGACGGCGGCATCGGCAAGCACTTTATCGCGACGTTTCGCGGGCTGAGTAACATCCAGAGGCAGGTAGGCGGCGCCGGCCAGCAACACGCCGAGGACGCCCACCACCTGCTCCACGCCCTTGCTCATCACGATCGCGACGTGATCGCCGGCGCGGCAGCCCTGGTCACGCAAGGCGCCGGCCACGGCCCCGGCACGGCGAACCAGATCGCCATAGCAAAGCGTTTCTCCGGGGGCCACCACCGCGTCAGCGTCGGGCGTCCGCGCGGCCTGCTCCAGCACGGCCTGGTGCAGCAGCCGGTCCGGCACCGGCGCCTCGGTATCATTCACCCTGGCCCGGGTCGACGTCTGCCAGGCGGGCAATACCACGGGCTCCGTGGCCGTCCAGTGCTCGCCGCCGGCCAGGTCGAGCAGCAGGGTCTGGAAGGCCTCCCACATATCGTCGACCAGCCCGGCAGGAAACACGCCCTGACGAACATCCCAGTTCACCTCGAGGCCGCCCTCGTCGTCGCGGACCTGGCAATCCAGGAAGACCTGGGGCGTCTGGGTAACACCGTTCTCCAGGCGGCAGCCGATCTCCGCCTCGCCGGTGCCACCCAGCCCGATGGCGCTGGTGAACACCACCGGCATTAACGCGGCGTCTTGCCCGTGCCGCCGGCCGATCTCCCGAATCACTTCCACCCCTGAGAACAACCGGTGATCCAAGTCGGCGAAAAGCTGCTCCCCCAATGCCGCCGCCCGTCGATGGAAGGGCAAATCATCAGCGGCGCGGACCGCCAGGAGGCTCACCGAAGTGAAGTCTCCCACCAAGGCATGGACCTGTGGATGAAGCGCCTGGCGATTGAGTAAGGTGAGGTTCAGGGAAAAGTCCGGGCTTCGGCTCCAGCGCCGCAGTACCGCGACGTAAGCGGTCAACACCACATTGGAGGCCGTCAGCCCGTACCCGGTGGCCTGCTGGCGCAAGGCCCGCCAATGCCCGGCCGGTAACCGCCAGTGATGCCGATGAAAGCAGGCCTTGTCCGCGGCAGCCGATGACAAAACCGGCAATTGAGGTGCCGGCGGCAGGTCATCCAGTCGCGCCAGCCAATAGTCACGGGCCTGCCGATAAGCGCTCCCCTCACGCATGCGCCGCTGCGCCAGGACATAATCGCGGAAGCTGATTTCCAGTTCGGACAAGGTATCGCCATGCCCCTGGATCAACTGATTCAGTTCGGAGAACAGAATCCCCGCGCTGGCCCAGTCAGCAATCAACGCATCCAGAGAAAAATGCAGGATGTCGGCCCCTTGCGTGCGGGTCAGACGCAGTTCGAACATGGGCCATTGCCCGATTGGATAGAGCCGATGATCCATTTCCGAGCGGGTTGCCTGTAAATGCCGCTCCAATTCGGACGGCAACCAGCCACGTCCATCCGCGATGGCGATCCGGTAGTGCGGGACCTCCGGCAATATCCGTTGGTAACCGTCCGCGCTGACCTCCGCACGCAGCATGTCATGGCGGGTGATCAGCCGATTCCAGGCGTCCTCCAACACTTGCGGTTCCAAAGCCGGATACACCGCTTCCAGATAACCGTGGCAGGCCACCCCGCCAAAGCCGAAGGATTCGTTGCGCCCCAACAGATAGGCTTCCTGCACCTCGGTCAAAGGGAAAGGCTCATGGCGGCCTTCGCTGTCGGCGGTCACCGCGTCGAAGGCCGCGCCGCGAAGCAATTCGACCACTTGCGTCTTGAGCGAGCGTAACGTGGCAAGCCGCTCCTCGGTAAGCACCCCCCTGGGCGCACGGAACCGTAATTGTTCCTGCTCCGCCCAGAGTTCCACTCCGAGCCCCTGCAGTTCCTCGATCAAGGCATTGGCGTTCATAACGTCCCTCTCCGGATGTCGTGCTGGGTCGTAAGCCGGGGCCACGGATTCATAACGCACCCTCTTCCATATCCGCGGTTCGCGCGCTCTCCGTTTGCAGCGCCGCCGCCACATCCGCCAGAACGGGATGGGCGAACAAATGACGAAGCGACAGGGCTACACCATGGCGGCGGCGAACGCTTTCACTGAATCGGGTCGCCAACAGACTGTCCCCGCCCAGCTCAAAGAAGCTCTGCTGCCGTTGGGGCGCGCTGATCTCCAGCAGCTCCGCCCACAATGCCGCCACCCGCGCTTCCCATTGGCCTCGCGGTGGTCCGGCTCGCTCCTCCTCACCACCAGGCGCCGCGAAATGTTCGGCCAGCGCGGCGCGGTCCACCTTTCCATTAGCGGTTAACGGCAGTGTCTCCAGAGCATCGATTCGTTCGGGAATCATCGGCACCGGCAGCAACCCCGCCAGATGCGAGCGCAACTGCTCGGCATCAGGTTGTCCGGCCGGCGCCACGACGGCGGCAACCAGTTTCATCGCCGAAGCCGGACCACGCCGCACCAGAGCCACGGCCCGTTCGACACCGGCAAACGCCGACAGCGCCGCTTCAACTTCGCCCAGTTCAATGCGATGTCCTCGAATCTTCACCTGGCCGTCGATGCGGCCGAGAAACTCCAGCAGTCCGCCTGGCCGATAGCGCGCCCGGTCGCCAGTGCGATACCAGCGGCCGTCCCACCGCGCTTCCCCGGTTTCAGCCATTACAAAGTGGGCGGCACTGCGTTCCGGATCAGCCCGGTAACCGAGCGCCAGGCCGTCGCCACCGATCCACAATTCGCCAGCGACCCAGTCCGGACAGTCACGTCCCTCGTCATCGACCACCCGGAAGCGCTGATTGGTCAACGGCCACCCGTAGGGGATCGAGCACCAGTCCGGCGCCCGTTCTGCCACCGGTTCTTCCACCGGATAGAAGTTCGACCAGATCGATGCCTCGGTGGCACCGCCCAGCGCCACGAAACGGCATCCCGGAGAGCATTCGGCCACCCGCGCCGGCAAATCCAGCGCGACCCAGTCGCCAGAGGCAAGCGCCAGCCGCAACAGACCCGGCGGCTCCGCCGGATCACTGACGGCCATCAGCATCTCCAACAACGCCGGGGCGCTGTTCCAGATGGTGGCGCCGTATCGCCGCATCAGGGCCAGCCAGTTCCGTGCCTCGCGGCGCTCCTGCTCGTCGACGAGAATCAAGGCGCCGCCGGCACCCAGCAGCCCGAAGATGTCGTACACCGACAGATCAAAATCCAGAGCGGACACGGCCAGGACCCGGTCGCCCGGCCCCACCTCGAAACGGCGATTGATGTCGAGTACCGTGTTCAAAGCGGCACGATGAGTGATCTCCACGCCTTTGGGTTCACCGGAAGAGCCGGAGGTGAAGATCACATAGGCCAATTGGTCGGCGGCCACCGGCAGCGGCCCGGACAGCGGCGCCATGGACCGGGCATCCTCAAGGAAACAGGGTGTTACTGATCCGGGCCAGTTGTGCTCCGAAGCCGTCACCACCCACCGTACCGCGGCGCGCTTCAATACCCGGTCGCGCCGCGCCGGCGGCTGCTCCATGCCGAGCGGCAGATAAGCGGCGCCGGCGGCCAGCACCCCCAGAACCGCGGCGATCTGATCCGGCCCCTTGGGCAATTGCACCGCCACCACGTCCCCCGGTGACACCCCGACCCGTCGCAGCCGAGCGGCGATCCGCAAGGCGTGGTCCGCCAGTTCGCCATAGCTCAGCGCACCGTCCTGCCCCCAATACAGAGCCACTCGCTCACCCTGGTCGCCGGCGTGCTGAAAGAAGGCCTGGTGAAGGGTGCCGCTTGGTAACGGCGCGCGGGTGTCGTTGATCTGATCGCGCACGGTGCGCTGCGACGCGGGCATCACGTCCGGTACCGGCGCTCGCCAGTCCATCCCGGCAAGTTCGTGAAGCAAGTCCATATAGGCTTGGAACATGTCAGTGATCAGGCCATCGGGGAACAACGCCTCCACCACGTCCCAGTTCAAGGCAATACCGCCATCCGCCTCCACCACCTGATGATCGATCCAGACCTGGGGCGTCTGGGTGAGGCCCCAGACCTGGCGGCTGAACGGTCCCTCCTTCGGCGCGGCGGTACCCCCCGGAACCCCGAGGGCGCTGGTGAACACCACCGGCATCGACGCCAGGCCTTCCCCGGAATCGCGGGCCAGTTCGCGCAACAGTGTCACGCTGGACCAGGCGCGATGATCCAGCGCCTCGCCCAACGCTTTTTGCGTGCGCCGCAAACGATCAAGCCATGAATCGCCAGGATCCGGCCGATAGCCAAGCAGCATCAGGGAGGTGAAATCCCCCATCACCCGATGAATATCCGGGTGAACCTCCTGACGGTCGAACAAGGTCAGGTTCAGGGTCAGTCGGGACTGCGCGCTCCAGCGTCCCAGCACCTCGGCGAACGCGGTCAGCAGTAGTGCCGAGGGCGTCACCCGTTCGTTTTGCGCCCGCGCGATCAGACGCGACCAGGTGTCCGCGTCCAACGCCCCCTGATGCCGAACGAAGCACGGCCGGCTAATGTCTTCCGGACGACAGGCCAGCGGCAGTTGCGGCGCCGGCGGTAATTGCGGCAGCTGCTTCCGCCAGAATGCCCGGGCCTGATCCCGTTCCTGTTCCGTGGGAGCACTGTTGAGCCGGTAATCGCGAAACGACAAGGACACTGGTGGCAGTTCGGCGCGCGGCTCCCGGTAGAGAAGATCCCATTCCTGGTAGAACAGCAAAATGCTCAAGGCATCAAGGATCAGGTTATCCAGACTGATCGCCAGACGGATTCGACTCCCCGAACGGATCCCTCGGACATCGAACAACGGCCACAGCGTGGGATCGAATACCCGGTGCGCGGCCGCCTCCCGCAGTCGCTCACAGGCCGCGTCCCAATCGCCTTCCACGTCTTCCACCGGAATGGAAAAGCATGCCACATCCGGCAAGATTCGCTGGTGCCCCTGATCATCGAACACCGCCCGCAACATCTCATGACGATCGATCAACCGGTTCAGTGCGTCCTGCAGACGCGCGACGTCCAGATCCACCACGTCGTATTCCCGGTAAAAGTGGCAGCTCACCCCGCCCAGTGGCAGCCCCGGATCCCGCCCTATCCAATAGGCGCGTTGCACTTCCGTGGGCGGGAACGGCTGGTAGCGGTTTTCGATATCCGCGTGCCATCGCCGCCGTGGGGTGGGGTCGTCTCTGAGTCCCAGAGTAGCGGCAAACTCCGACAGGACCGGATGCTCGAACAGCGCCGCCAGACGTACGCCAGTGAGCCCCTCTTCACCCAAGCGGCGAACCATTCGGGTGGCCAGCAGGGAATCGCCGCCCAAGGAAAAGAAATTCTCCTCGCGCCCCACCCGCGGCAATTCGAGAAGACGGCGCCAGACCACGGCGACCCGGCGTTCCACTTCACCCTGGGGCGGCGTCACGGCGGCGGGCTCCCGCCGTCTTTCCTGCTCCTCGACATGGCGGGCGAGGGTTTTGCGGTCGATCTTGCCGTTGGCGGTGAGCGGCAGCGCGGCGCAGACATAGAGACGCACCGGAATCATCACCGAGGGCAAGGTCGCTTCGAGATGATCACGTAATGATTCGAACACCGCCGGCAGCGCTCGCAGATCGACCCACTCCTCGTCATGGTTGCGCGGCGAGGCAACCAGGGCCACCACCGCCACCAGTCCCGGCTTACCCACCACCGCCGCCGCCTGCCGCACGCCCGGCGCGCCGGCCAGGGCCGCTTCCACCTCGCCCAGTTCGATGCGGTGACCACGCACCTTGATCTGATGGTCCAGGCGCCCGAGAAACTCCACGTTGCCGTCCGGCCGATAGCGGGCCTGATCACCGGTGCGGTACCAGCGTATGCCATCACGCTCAACAAACCGGCTCGCTGTTTTGCTCGGATCGCCGCGGTATCCCCGGGCCACGCCGTCCCCGCCGATCCACAGTTCACCAGCGACGAAATCCGGGCAATCGCGCCCCAGGGCATCCACTACCCGAAGATGTACATTCGCCAATGGCGTTCCGTACGGCGCGGAATGCCAGCGCGGCCGAGTTTCCTTAACCTCAAAAAAAGTGGAATGGATGGCGGTTTCCGTAGTGCCGCCCAAAGCGATAAAACGGCAATCCGGGACCTGGCGGGCCAGTCTGCCGGGCAGCTCGGGGGGAATCCGGTCGCCGCCCAGCAACACCGCTCTGAGTGTCATCAGTGTCTCGGCGTCCGCCGCGCTCAATATCATATCCAGCAGCGCCGGCACGCAATTGAGCACGGTGACCCGGTGGCGCCGGATCAGACGGTTCCAGACCATGGCATCACGCCGCTCGCTTTCCCTCACGCACACCACGGCGGCACCAACGGACAGCGCGGCGAACATATCGAACACCGACAGATCGAACTCAAGCGCGGACAGCGCCAGGATCCGGTCTTCGCCACTCAGGTCCAATCGATCGATCAGATCCTCGATGGTGTTCATGGCCGCCCGATGCGGCACTTCCACACCCTTGGGCTCACCGGTGGAACCGGAGGTATAGAGAATGTAGGCGAGATCCCGGTCATTGCCCGGCACCGGTGCCGACAAGGGCGCCGACACCTCGGGCAGCGCGTCCAGCGTCAGGCGCGCACCGGAAGCGCCGAGGATACGCCGGCGGCGGGCCTCGGGTTGGTCCACGCCGATCGGCAGATACACTGCCCCGGCCGCCAGCACCCCAAGCACCGCGATGATTTGCCCGGGCCCTTTGGGCAACGACACCGCCACCACGTCATTCGGTTGCACGCCCTCGCCCACCAGATAGCCGGCCACACTCATCACCCGCCGCCGCAGTTCGCCATAGGACAGCGTTTCGTGTGTCTCCCACAGCAGGGCGGGGGCATCCGGGTTGGTGTCGGCGATGTGGAAGAAGCCTTCATGGAGCCGGCGGCCGGACAACGGTCGGGAAACGCCATTGATGGAGGCCCGGCGCGCCAGCGCGCTGTCCGGCAACAGGGCGGGCACCGGCCGGCACCACGCGTCCGGGCAATCAATCAACACCGACAGCAATCGCTCATGGGCTTCGAACAGGGCATCCAGAACACCTGGCTCGAAAGCGTCCTCGCGCGCATCCATATTCACCAGCAGGCCGTTGTCGAGCTCCGTCACCTGCGCGTCCAGCCAGACCTGAGGCCCCTGGGAGATAATCCAGCTCGGTCGCCCAAGGCAGGTCTGCACGGTGTCGGAAAACAGCGGCCCCAACCCCAAGGCACTGGTGTACACCACTGGTGCCAACCGTTTTTCACCATGATGACGGGACAGTTCCCGCAGGACGTCAACGCCGGTGAAGGTGCCGTGCTGGACGTCGGAGTGAAAACGGTCTTGCAGAGCAAGTGCCCGGTCGACAAAGGAGCCCGGCGCACCGCCCCGCCATGCCAACAACACCGAGGAGGTGAAATCACCGACCAGCTGGTCCACATCGGAGTGCAGCGGTTCCCGGTTGAACAACGGCAGGTTGATCAGGAAATCCGGCTCGGCGCTCCAGGCCGTGAGCACTTCGGCGAACACCGCCGCCAGCGCCATGGCCGGCGTCAGCCCATGCGCACGCGCCATCGTCGTAAACGCCGCGACCCGCTCGGGAGGCAGCCAGCCGTGACGCCGGATCACACGGGTCGCCTGTTGCGCTCCGCCCCCACCCGTGATCGGCAAGCGCGGCGCTGCCGGCAGATCGGCGAGTCGGTCACGCCAATAATCCCGGTCTCGATGCCAGCCGGCACGACGCCCCTCCCCGGCCATGGACGCGTCATGATCGGCGCGGTAGCGGGGATAGCTGTACTCGATGGGGGGCAACACCTCACCGCGATACAGGTCGGCCAAATCCTTCAACAATACGCGCAAACTCAGAGCATCAGCGGCGACCATATCGAGGTTTAAGTGGACACGGGTACCGTCCACGCGCATCGCATCCGGCAGCAACGACAGCTGAACATCAAAAACCTCTCCGGCCGCCAGGTTCATGCACCGATGAGATAACGCTTGGCGCAGCCGTTCCAGGGCCTGCTCGGCACCTTCCACCGTCATCGACCGCAGGTCATGCACCTTCAGGCCAAGCCAGGTGCTGTCCGCGTGAATACGCTGACGACCGTCATCAGTGAGACGCACCCGCAGCATGCCATGACGCTCGATAAGCGCTTTAACCGCCCGCTCCAGCCGGTCTCCATCCACGCCGGCGCCATCGAATTCGTTATAGAAATGCGCGGCTACGCCGCCCAGTTGTTGGTCACCAGACCGCCCGATCCAATACGCATGCTGCATCGGAGCCAGTTCGAAGGGTGCCCGCTCATCCAGACAACGGCCCATCGTTTCCGGTGCCGATGTCTCCGTTTTATCGGTATCCACACAGGTACCAAGCAGAGAGCACCAGGCAGACAACCTGGGATTGGAAACCATCTGGGCAAAAGAAATGTCATGCCCCCGCCGGCGCCACTCGCTGGCCAGGCGCATCATGGTGATCGAGTCGACCCCCATTTCAATGAGATTGCCGTCGTCGCTGACGGCATCTACGGGGAGCTCCAGCACCGCCGCGACACACGCACGCACGCCGGGCACATCAGTGATGTCATCCATGGTTCACCGTCAGTCATAGGATCATTTATAAATGCAAATGATATCCAACTGCGGTATCGGCTCTACCCGAATCAGGATGACTTGAGCCCGGATCCGTTCACCATGCCGGAACCGGGTCGTGTCGCGTCACCGGCGTTTCAGCGCCGACGGCTTGACGCCAAACTCCTTATGAAACGCGGCGGCAAAGTGACTGGCGTTGGTATAGCCCAATTCCGCGGCCACCTGGAGCACCGACTGCCCGCCAGAACCAAGACGACGACGCGCTTCATGCATCCGCTCACGTTGAAACAATCCGTAAACGCTGTTGTTGAACAGTTGCCGAAAGCCGCGCTTGAGTTTGATCACACTCAAGCCAGAAGCCCGGGCCAGCTCTTCAATGGTCGGAGCCTGACAAAGGTCCGCCAGCAGACAATCCCGGGCTCGAAGCAACTTTTCCCGGTCCGGAATCGACAGATCACAGGCACAATGCGAACCGGGATCCAGGCTTTCCAGCAACAAGCCGACAAACACCAGACTGGTTCCGAACAACCATAAGAGTCCCCGGTTAGTGCCATCGTCCGGACACAGATCAGCGACTCGCAACGCTTTGCTGAGTGTCTGGGCCGTGGCCTTCAGTTCCGCATCGCAGTGCAAACAGTTAGCAAAACAGCGCCCCGAGTCGAACAGGCGTTTGAGCACCATGTCAGGTTCGCCAACCCATTGATACAAAGTGTCCGGCCGGATCATGACGATGACACTTTCAAAATCCCCATGCTGACGAAAACCACCAGCACGCCCCGGATTGTAGTTAATACAACCCGCGCCTTCGTGAACGGTATGAACGTGATCCGGACCACCATCATCGAACCAACTCTGAAAATGGCCGTGCAACGAATAGGAAAAGTGAATGCGCTCACTGTCATCCCGGACATTCATGGTCACCGGCTCAGCAAAGTGCCCCCGCCATACCGCCAGTTCCATGCCCTCCAGTAACGGCACCCGAAGTAACCGGCACCGTGAGAAAGGTGCCAGTTCAATCACCGAAGTATCGGAAAGCAACGCGAGCGCGGATAGCTCCTTATGCTCCAGGATCGACTGATACACCGACATACCTGCCCTCCATTCCATGGTCCTGCGAGGAACCCGATTCGGGCATAAATGGAACCGATTCGGGCGGATTCACAAATGAGAACCATTATCTTTTATACGGTTTCGTTCTTCTTGTCGACTTCAAGGCCTTGCCACCCATCAAGGCTTCCTATTCTGGGGACCCACGTTATGGCGAACTCCACCGGCCTGGTCATCGAAGACCTGGCGAAAACCTATGGCAATGGCGTGCGTGCTCTGGACAGCGTCTCACTGCGAGTCCCCCCCGGGATGTACGGACTGCTGGGCCCCAACGGCGCCGGAAAAAGCACACTGATGCGAACACTGGCCACTTTACAGGAGCCGGACCGCGGTCGCCTCTTTCTCGACGGCGAGGATGTTCTCGCCGCACCAGATCATCTGCGTCAACGACTTGGCTATCTGCCACAACAGATCGGTGCCTATGCCGGTGTTCCGGCCCGTGATTTACTGAATCGTTTTGCCTGGCTGAAGGGGCGCCACCGCCGCTCGGAACGCCAGGAGGAAGTAGAAATTCTGTTGGAGAAAGTCAACCTGCGGGAGGTGGCGCATCGTCCCGCCTCAACGTTTTCCGGCGGCATGTTGCGGCGTTTCGGCATTGCCCTGGCCTTGATCGGCTCACCGCGTCTATTGATCGTGGATGAGCCCACCGCCGGGCTGGACCCGGCGGAACGCAACCAATTCCACCGGGTTCTGGCTGACACCGCCAACAACAGCGTAGTGCTGCTGTCCACCCATATTGTCGAGGATGTGGAAAACCTGTGCGACCGTCTGGCCATTCTCGCCAACGGCAGGTTATTGGCCGAAGGCACGCCCGCCGCTCTGACCCGCCCTTATCAGGGCATGCTCTGGGAAGCTTCGTTCGAACGAGATGAACCGGTACCTGAAGAGGCTCTACGTGTCTTGCCTCAACCCGGTGGCCGCCGTGTTATCCGCCATGCGGAACGGGCTCCCGATGACCGCTTCGTTTCACGCCCACCGCGTCTTGAGGACGTCTACTACCTGGCGCTGGAAAACGCCGGGCGAGGGACGGCCGCGTGAACCCAATGCGTCTGATGCTTCATGAGATCGCCGGCGAACTGCGCGCGGGCCTGCGCAGCGGCATTGTCTCGCTGGTGTTTCTGGGACTGACGCTGTACCTGCTGATGTCCCTCACCAACGCCGAGTACATGGAAAAGATGGGGGCCACGGATATTCCGCGCAACGCCCCCAGCCTGATTTATCTGATGGCTACCGGCTGCATGTTCTTCCTGTTCTTCGCCTGGGCCTGGGTGTTCGCACAACCTGTACTTCGCGACCGCCATGCCAATCTCCACGAGGTAATACTGTCAGCACCGATTTCCCTGCCCGCCCTGCTACTGGGGCGATTTCTTGGCGCCGCACTGCTGGCCTCCCTGCTTGGCGCCTCGGTCATGGTCGGGTTTCTCTGCACGCCCGCCCTCTCCTGGCTGGGTCTGGTGCCCCCTGACGCCATCGCGCCGCCCGCTTGGCACGCCCTGGCATTCAGTTGGTTGTGGCTGGTGTTTCCGATCGCTTTCGGCGTCGGCGCCCTGTACTTCATGGTGACGCTAAAAACCCGCAGCGTGGCCGCGGCCTTCGCACTGTCCGCGTTGCTGATGCTGCTGTGGATGGTGGCGGTGGTAGTACTGGAAGGTGGTCATATCAATCCCGTTCTCTCGGCGACCCTTGATCCGTCCCTGTTTACCTTCGCCCACGCCCAGGTCGAGGATTGGACGCCCGCACAAAAAAGCCAGGCCCTGTTACCGATTAATCGGGAGTTCCTGCTGAACCGGGGCCTGTGGTGCGTGCTGCCAATGTCCGGTCTGGTATGGATGGTCACACGGGTACGACGGGAAAGCCTGATCCGGGAAAGCGCCCGGAAGCCTTCCCGCAAGACCGCCCCCTCCCTCCCGGAAACAGTGCTTCCACACACCCTGCCCGGACCGGTCACCGCCTTTCGATGGTGGCGAACGGTCACCGCTGAAACCGGCTGGCGGTTGCGCCGGACAGTACGGACTCGCGCTTTCCTGGTTGGCACTGTCCTGTTAGTGGCGGTCGGCGTGATGGCCGCGTTCGTACATGTGATCTGGCACGCGGAGGGACCGTTCCTGCCCCATCCGGATCGGTTGTTGCCATTGCTGATGACGACCCTGTATCTGGTGATCGCCTTTGTGGTGGCGGCCAGTGCCGGACTGATGTCACGCCAGGACGATGTGGAAGGGTTCAGGGATATGCTCGACGCGGCGCCGGCACCGCTATTCGTACGCCTGTTCGCTCTCGCTCTGGCGCTACTGGCAGTAACCCTGATTCTGGCACTGCTTCCCGGCGTCTCCGTGTTGATCGTCACCGCTCTGGTGATGCCGGACAGCCTCGCGCCGGTCACCGTCCTGCTTTACCAAATCCTGGTGATGGCGCCGGCGCTGCTGGAACTGGCCATGCTGGCACTGCTGATTCACGCCCTGATACGACGCCCCGGGCTGGCCTATGCCGCCTCCATGTTCGTGACCTTCGTGCTGGTACTCAATAACGAACTGGCGCTGGTCACCTACCCACCGTACAAGCTCGGCATTCCCGTTCAGATTTCCCTTTCAAGCCTCACTGGCTGGGCACCCTGGCGTAATTACCTGCTGACCCTGGACGGCTACAAGCTGGGCGTCGCGCTGCTCTGTGTCGCGGTGGCGGGTCTGGTTCTGCCGCGTGGCCATTTGCGGCGGCTGCGTGAAATGGTCGCCCGACTGCCCGGCCCCTTCGGCGGAGGGGCCCTGATCGCGGTGGCAGGAATAATCGGTAGCGGTGCTCTGTTGCACCAGAAGCTGATCTCGGCAGGCAGTTACCGTACCGCCGAAAGTGAACGTCTGGAGCAGGTCGACTGGGAACGCGACACCGTCGCCAACGCCGGCGCCTTTTCCGTGAAGGGCGGAGAGCTGACTCTTAACCTCAATACCGATCAGCGTGAAGCCACCGGCCAATGGTTGCTGAAAACCGTGCGGACCGACACTGGAGTGCTCCACGCCGAATTGCCCCCCGGCTTTGTATTGCTGTCCTCACGGGTCGACGGCCAGGCGGTCCAGGCCGATCAGGCCAACGATCATTTGACCCTGCTTCTGGACCATTGCACCGCTGATGGCTGCGACGTCGAGCTGACCTGGCGCCTGTCTTTTGCCTCCTGGCCGGCGGACGCCTCTCCGCCAGCGCTGGCGGATAACGGCGTCTGGCTGCGGGCCTACCAGGCCGCCCCCCGGCTCGGCATCGATCCGGACCGGGCGTTACGCGGCGCGAACGCCAGAACCCGCTACGGCCTGCCCGCGGACTATGCCGTGCCACCGGGCGAAGCGGCGGCCTCCGTCAAAGGTATTGCCCCAGCCGGGCTCTGGCGCTGGCGGCTGAGCAGGGATCTCGCCAAAGGCGGGTACTCCGAACAAGGCGCAACCTCCGGTGCGCTTGATTTCAGCCTGTATTTACCGCATCGAGCCCACGAACAGGCCCTGGAGGGTCTGACCGTCATCAGTGATCCGGGGCGCACCGCCGCCGCACGGAGCATCGCCGACGACGTACGACGGATGCGGGCCTGCGTGTCGCGCCGGCTGGGGCGCGATATCCAGGTCAATAGCGTACAGCAGTGGCCGCGAGGACAGCAGGTCACGGGCTTCTCCCGAGGCGTGCTAAGGCTGGCGGAGGATCCGGATTGGGACGTGGCCGATCAAGGCGTGGGCCGCTGGCGGCGACAAGCCCACATTGCCACGGCCCTGGCCCGAGGGCACCTGGTCGAGGCCGCCGAACTGCGGCGCGGCCCCGGCGCCGCGTGGCTGAGCGAGGGGGTGGCCGGTGCCATCGGCCTGCTGTGCGTGGGCGACGCAAACGGCATGGATGCTTTGCAAGCGGCGGTCGAGCGCCAGGCGCAGGATACCACTCAACGCCTCGCCAACAGTGATATCCCCATTACCTCGCTGCGGGCGGCGCCCAGCGAAGGCTGGGTATCCCTTTACGCGCCCCTGGCCAACCTCGGCTGGGTGGCCCGGCAAAGCGCTTCCGACCTGACCGCCCTGCTCGCTGACATTCGCCAGCAACGGGACGTGGAACACGTACTGTCCACACGCCTGGGATCCCACGCCACACAGCGCCTGCTCGGCCCGCCCTTGGCGTTTGGCGCCGAAGGCGAACGCTGGCATTGGCGCGACGGCGGCTGGCAGCCGCTGACCACCCCCGCCCGCTATCAAAGCCTGGTGCGTCACGATGGCCAGATCGTTTCAAGGCCCGACTCCGTCGATGAGCCAGGTCTGTTACTCGATCGCTGGCCCGCCTATCCCCGGTTTACACAACACCACGATAACGAATGACCCGTCATCCACAGGAGACACCGATGTTAGAAAAAGGATTGCCCAAGACCGTGGGGAGCTTCGGCAAGGCCGGGAAGGCCGCGACATTCTCCATGCTGTTCCTGCTTTCCCCTTTGGTTGCCGCAAAGGAAGATCCCGATCACGAATTGGAGGGCGTCACCGTGACCGCCCGTCAAAGCGAGGAGCGAGCCAAGGATGTGCCTTTCGCGATCAGCGTGGTCGACGGCGGCACGCTTGCCGACCAACGACTCGACAATGTGGAGGACGCTTTGCGATCGGTGCCCGGCGTCAACATCAATTCCTCCGCCGGTGCCAACGATTCCAATGTTTATATTCGCGGGGTCGGATCCTTGTACCAGATGAACATGGACGACAACTCGGTGGCCCTGATCATGGATGGTGTGACCTTGTCGCCCCGCTCAATCTCCCTTGGCACTCTGGATGTGGAACGGGTGGAGGTACTGAAAGGCCCCCAGGGTACTCTGTTCGGCGGTAACGCCGAAGCCGGCGCCATCAATGTGGTTAGCCGCCGCCCCACCCGTCACCGGGAAGGGTATCTGCGACTGGAAGGCGGACAGGATGAGCAGTGGCTGCAGGAAGGGGTAATCAGCGGGCCACTCAGTGATCAGTTCAGCGGCCGCTTCGCTCTTCGTCATGCCACCGCCGATAACTGGGTGGACAATAAACAAACCGGTGATCCGCTGACCGACCAGAAGGATCTGGCCTTCCGCGGCAGCCTGCTCTGGGACAATCACGACGCCACCACCGCACTGTTCATCGCCGAACGTCAGAAAGTGGAGGGCCGTACCAGCGTGCTGGTGTTACGGCCCTATGGCGATGATCCGGCCAACGATCTGACCCCGGGCCTGTTCGACGACAACGAGAAAACCATGGAGCGCTATTCCATGGAGATCAACCATGATCTGGCCAGCAGCCGGGTCACATCGGTGACCGCCATGACCCGCATGGATCTCACCGACCCGGTGGTCTACGACCGCGACATCATGGAAGCCATGTATGGCTCTCCCATGGTCGCCTGGTTAAAAAAAGAAGCCGATGAACGAACCTACAGCCAGGACCTGCGCATCGGTTCGCTACCTTCCAGTCCGCTGTTCTGGACCACCGGTATAAGTGTGTCCCATTCGGAACGAGGCTACGACACCACCTACGACTCCCGTGACCCCTCCAGCGCCAAGTTTCGTGATTTCACCACCGAACAATACGGCCTCTACGGTGAGGTCACCTACCCATTGTTCGACGCTCTCAAATTGACGGCGGGGATACGCCATTCCTGGGATCGTAAGGAATACGATGCGGTGTACCGTTCCAGCGCCGGGGTCGTGCGGGACCAGAGGGATCTGGATGATGACTTCACCACCGGCCGCCTGGCACTGACCTATGTACTGACACCCAGCACCAATCTCTACACCCAGATCGGGCGCGGCTACAATCCTGGAGGGTTCAACGATTATGCTTCACAGAAAGCGGACAGCGAGCCCTACGACGCCGCCACCGCCCACTCCTGGGAAGTCGGCTTCAAAACCGAAACAGAGCGGCTGATGCTCAACGGCAGCGTCTTCCTGACCCGGGTGAAGGACGCGCACCTGATTGATTATGACGTCATTACCTGGGCCTCCCGTGCGGTTAACGCGGACACCCGCAGCCGCGGTGCCGAATTGGAAGGCCGTTACCGGCTCGGCCGGGGTGTGTCCATCGCGGGCGCCATCAGCTACCTGGACGCGGAAATCAGTGACGATGTAACCGGTATCAGCGGCGGTGATGTCCAGTCCGGCAATCAGGTTCCTGATGTTTCGGAGTGGAGCGGCTACGCCGCCATCCATTACGACCGTCCACTGCCGGATAATTTTATCGGCCTGTACGCGCCAGCCCTGAACGCCCGGATCAGCTACCAGTACGTGGGTGAGCGCCCCGCCGATCCACAAAACCATTTTGACCTGGATGACTACGGCATGCTGGATGCGCGCCTGGGCATCACCAGTGGCGCGGTGGAGCTTTATCTGTGGGGGGAAAACTTGCTGGATGAAACCTATGACCTTTACGGGTACTACGAATCCAGCACCGTAACCTACGGCGCACCTGGCCGCGGGCGCACCGTTGGCGCGGGCCTGAGCTACTACTTCTGACGATCCGGCCTGGCCGCCGTGCGCTCGGCGGCCAGGCCCCGCGCCGCTCGCATTTTATATTTTTGTGTCAATCTCTTAATGTTACGTTATAACGTATTTGGAGCTATCAGACATGTTTCCCTTACGTCGTCATCCTACGGTCGTCGCCCTGCTGGTGGGGCTTGCCCTGCCCCCCTTGTCGTCACACGCCGACACCCGGAAGGACGGTGCGGAATCCTTTGCCCCTCACGAGTTGGAAAGCGTCACGGTTACCGCCCGTCGCGGCGAGGAACAGGCCAAGGAGGTCCCCTTCGGCCTCAGCGTGATCGACGCCGGGACACTGGAGTCCAAGGGAAACGCCGATCTGGAAGCGGTCCTGAGGGATACCGCCGGCGTCAACATCAGTTCGTCCGGCCCCTACGATGCCAATGTGCTGATCCGTGGCGTGGGGTCGCTCAATCAGATCAGCCAGGAGGACGGTTCCGTAGTGCTGAATGTGGACGGTGTCGCTCTGTCCGCCCGTCAGATTTCCCTGGCGACCCTGGATATGGAACGGGTGGAAGTGCTGAAAGGACCACAGGGCACCTTGTTTGGCCGCAACAGTGAGGCCGGCGCGATCAATGTGATCAGCCGTGGCCCCACCGATTATCGTGAGGGTTATCTGCGCGGAGAATACGGCCAGGACAACCAATACCGCCTTGAAGGCGCGCTCAGCGGCCCGCTCGGTGAACGGCTCAGCGGCCGTCTGGCGGTACGGCAAAGCGGAGAGGATCACTGGGTGGAAAACGTCAACGACGGCGACCCGATTTCCAAGCCTCGTTCCCTGGCGTTTCGCGGCAGCCTGCTCTGGGATGTGGGCGAGCGCACCTCCGCGTTATTCATCGCCGAGCGGCAGCGAATACAGCACGATGCCAGCGTCCAGGTGCTTTACCCGTTCGGAGATCCCCCCGGGATCGATATGACGCCGGGGCGCTTCGACGATAACCAGAACACCGTGGAACGCTACTCCTCCGAGGTCCAACACGACTTCGCCGGCAGCCGCCTTACGTCCACCACGGCTCTTACCCGGACCGACATGAGTCTGGTCACTGGCTATGGACGCCGAATCTCCGAAATACTTTACGGCGCCCCCATGGAGTTCATGAAAGAGGACGACTCCGACCAGCGTGTGCTCAGCCAGGATCTGAATGTGTCCTCACTGCCCGGTGCCCGGGTCTTCTGGGTTGCCGGTCTCTACGCCTCCGATTCCCGGCGCAACTTCGATTCATTCTTCGAAACCACCGGCAACCGGCAAGACCGCGACTACGAGACCCGCGCTTACGCACTCTATGGCGAAGCGACCTATCCCCTCACGGGTCGTCTGGACTGGACCTTCGGCCTGCGCCACACCTGGGACCGGAAAACCTACGAAGCGGACTATTTCAGTGGCGCTTGGCAACACGACGAGCGCGATCTGGACGATGACTACACCACCGGACGTACCGGTCTGTCCTTCGCCGTCATGCCGGACTTGAACCTGTACGCCATGTTGGCGCGGGGCTACAAATCCGGGCTGTTCAGCGACTACGCCACTCAGGTCGAGGACAGCAGCCCCACTGATGCCGCCAAGGTCAACAGCCTCGAAATCGGCTTCAAGCTGGAACCCACACATCAGCGCTACGCGGTCAACGGCGCCGTGTTCATCAGCCGTATCAAGGACGATCATTTGTTGGGATACGACGTTGCCACCCAGGCCACCAGCGCCATCAACGCGGACACCCGCAGCCAGGGCGCGGAGCTGGAAGGCTCTCTGTCGCTGAGCCAGGATCTGGCACTGTCCGCCTCGGTGACCTACATCGACGCGGAAATCACTAGTGACGCCCCCGGTGTGCAGGGCGGTGATGTGGAATCCGGTAACAGGGTTCCTCAAGCCGCCCGCTGGAGTGGCGATCTGGTGCTCACCTACCAACGCGAACTGCCGGACTTTCCGGGCCTGCCCTATCCGATGCTGAAAGCCCGCGCGGGTTACCACCATGTGGGCGCGCGCCCCGCCGATCCACAGAATCATTTCGACCTCGATCACTATGATCTGGTGGACACGCGGGTGACGTTATTGACCGGGAACGCCGAGTTTTATGTCTATGGCGACAACCTTCTCAATGAGCGATACGAGCTGTCCGGCTATCAACTGGCCCCGGGCGTGCGCACCGGCGCCATGCACCGGGGCCGAACCATCGGTGTTGGCGCCGGTTACTATTTCTAGCAGCACCTTCCAGCCGATCGGTATCAACCCTGCTCCAAGGATCGCCAGCCCGCTCAAGCGGGCTCCGGCGGCAGCTTCCCGCCCGGGAATGCCCCCCTGGTTATTCAGCCTGGTGGTTCCGAACCGCCGCCAAAGCGGCCCACATTCTCTATGGTCCTGGGAAAGAGCGGATACATGATCCAAACTACAAGCTCGACCTGCGGCCAGGAAAAGTGAAACGGGGTCTATGAATCACACACGTGATTGACTGGCGCAGCCGGCTGCTAACACGGATTGCGCGCACTGCCTGGAACAAGGAGCGTCGCCACCTTCGAGCCATCGCCAATTATGCGCTGAAACAGGCCCTGATCGAGGCAACCCCGAGCCAGGTCGCCGCGGTGGTTCTGGGGTATCGTTGTCAGAACGTTCTATTTCACCGGAATCAGGCGGTCACAATTTCGGCATACCATGGCCACCCACCTGGCCCTGACAGGGCAGATTCGGAGCCTTCGGGAAATCCTGGGACGCACCAACGTCAAAACCACGATGATCTATGTGCATCCCGATCTGGAGCAATTGAACGCCTTCCTGGGCCACCTGCCCGGGTTGGGTTCCGTGGGAAGGCATGCCAAAAGCGTTTCTGTTGGGCTTTTCCAACACACGAAATGGTGTTTGATACGTGAACGATCAGAGCCGTTCGTAGGAACGCACGATAGCGCCAAAACATCGCAGGCAAAAGAAAGCCGGGGAGGATGAGTCCCCGGCGGCAAATTGCCAAGATTTAAAGGTGTCTTGGCGCACCTACGAATTTGGTACCAGAGGCCGGACTTGAACCGGCACGCCCGCGAAGGCAACGGATTTTGAATCCGTCGTGTCTACCAATTCCACCACTCTGGCAAGGGATGGCGACAACCTGCATCAAGTCGTCGGCCGGCGAGTATACCAATCTCGCCGGACAATGCCAGCCATTATGCCGTGGATATGGTGGTTACCGCACCCGTAACAATAACCAGACGCCCAGTATCAGACAGAGCACCGGAGGCAGGCCGGCGGCGAGCAGCGGCTCGGTGCGGAACACCAGGGACAAATGACCGAAGAACTGTTGCCCGTAATGGAAAATCAGGCCGGCCACAACCCCGGCGGCCACCCGCAGCCCCATGGTCACTTCCCGCAACGGGCCGAAGACAAAGGAAATGGCGATCAGCACCATGCCGATGGTGGCGGCGGGCATCAGCAGCTTCTGCCAGAATGACAACATGTAGTCCGCCGTTTCCAGCCCCTGCCGCTTCAGATAGGAAGCGTACTCCAGCAGCTTGGCCATCCCCAACCGGGCCGGGTCCAGCACCACGATACTGAGCAATTGCGGTTTGAGGCTGGTCTCCCAGATGCCATGCTCCTCACGGTATGTCTCGGTGCGCTCCCCCTGAAAGCGGGTCCCCTGCACACCTTCCAGAGCCCAGGAATCCCCCTGGTAGATGGCCCGCGCCACATACAGACTTTCCGCCAGTTTGTGCTCCTCGTCGAAGCGGTAGCGGGTCAGGCCGTACAGCACGCCGTTGGGTTGCACCGCGTTAATGTGGATGAACTCATCCCCTTCGCGGTGCCAATAGCCGTATTTGCTGCGAATGGTTTCACCGCCGCCTTCCTGCAACGAGCGATTACTCTGCGCCACCTGCTCCGAGTATGGAGCCAGGTATTCCCCCACCGGCACCGACAGCAGCATC
The DNA here is from genome assembly GCF_009846745.1 of Alcanivorax xiamenensis. Classification (NCBI taxonomy): domain Bacteria; kingdom Pseudomonadati; phylum Pseudomonadota; class Gammaproteobacteria; order Oceanospirillales; family Alcanivoracaceae; genus Alcanivorax; species Alcanivorax xiamenensis. Next base: position 284,777 of record NZ_AQPF01000002.1, read on the forward strand.
AGGAAGATCACCGGCCGCAGTACCATCCAGGCGATTCGCAGGGTGGAGATGCCCGCGGCACGGATCACCGCCAGTTCGCCGTTGTTGGCCATCAGCCCGAGGCCGATCAGGGTGCCCAGCAGAATCGCCAGCGGCAGGTATTCGTTGAAACGGCGCGGCACCGTGGTGAGCACGAATTGCAACGCCTGCAGCGCCTGATAGCCGCCACGCAGAAACTCCAGTTCGTACACGAAGCTGAACAAGCAGTCCAGGGCGATGATAATGGCGACAATGGCCAGCGACGGAATCAAAACTACCCGCCAGAAATAGCCTCTCAGCAATTTCATGAGTGCCTCCCGCGGCGCCACAACCGATCACCGTAATAAAGGAAGAACACCGCCACCGCCGCTAGCGCGTGGATCCAGATCATCGAGTAATACCAGGGTCGCTCGCCGCCGCTGTCCGCCATCCAGCTTCGCATGGTGAGCAGCAGGCCGACGTACAGCATGTACCCCAGCACCGCCGGGATCATCCGCAGGAAACGTCCCTGACGCGGGTTCACCTTGGCCAACGGGATAGCCGCAAGGCACATGATCGGGACCGTCAATACCAGTGACCAGCGCCATTGCAGCTCGGCCACCGCCTGACTGTCGTTCGGGCTCTCCAGCAATTCACCAGTGGTGCGCCCTCTCACCTTGGGCGGCCGGCTCGAGGTGTTTTCACTGCCGATACGGACCCGTGCCTTCTCGAACGCGACTTCCTGATAATCCGCGTCACCGGGTTTGCCCTGGTATTGGTAGCCGTCGCGCAACTCCAGGTAGTTGATACCGTTCTCATCCTGCACCAACCGCCCGGTATGGGCCCAGACGGTGAGTACGCGCCCGGCCTGGGAATCATCGAACCGGGCATCGGCGACGAACACGTTCTCCAGATAACCGTCCTCGCGATTCAGGCTCTCGGCATAGGTGGCACGCTGACTGCCGTCCGAACCGCGCACCAGGAACCGCCCCGGTGTCAGCAGTTCCAGCACCGAACGCCCTTTTTGCTCCTCGAAGATACGGTTGACTTCGGCATCGCCCCGAGGCGTGACGTACAGTGAAAACAGCGCCACCACGCTGACCGCCACCAATATCGGCGCCACCAGCGAGCGGACGATGCGGCCGTGCCCCTGGCCACCGGCCTGCAACACCACCATCTCGTTGTCCATGTGCATACGTCCCAGCACTAGCAACAAAGAGATGTACAAACTCAACGGCAAAATCATTTGCAGGAATTCCGGCAACCGGAACGCCATCACCAGAAACAGAGCGTCCGCCGCGATCTGACCGGCGGCGGCCTCTGCCAAATACTTGATAAAGCGACCACTGACCAGCACCATCACCAAAATGAAGGTCACCAGCACCGTGGTCACGAATACCTGACGATTTATGTAGCGGTGTAGTATCAACGTTGGTCCCGCCCGCACCTGTTCCATCTTTGCAGTGTGCGGCATTGTAACTCAGGAGAGAGCATGGAGTACGCAATTAGCCACTCGGCCCTGCCGAAACTGAAAGCAGATTGTCTGGTTCTGCCACTCGGTAGCGCTTCCACCCTACCGGAAGCCCTGCCCGATGAGACCCGCGCATCGGTGCAGGCGTTCATCAAAGCCGGGGATTTTTCCGGCAAACAGGGTCAGGTCAGCTGGTTGCACAATCCACCGGGCGTCGCAGCCCGCCGTTTGCTGCTGGTGGGCTGCGGTGACAAGACCGAACTCGACGGCCAGGCTTGGCAGCGTTTGGTCACTGGCGCCACCAGGCAATTGCTCGCTTCTCCGGTGAAACAAGCAGTGTTGATGCTGAACACCGTCAAGGTTGCCCGTGAACTGGGCTGGCGGGTACGAGAAGGAGCCCGGGTAGCGGAAGAAGCCTGCTATCGGTTCGACGACTACCGCAGCAAACCGGCCCAGGCTGCCACCCTGCGTAAGCTGACATTCTGGCACGCGCAACGCGATGCCGCCCTGCGCCAGGCCCTCAAGCAAGGCCGGGCCGTGGCCGTCGGCACCGCTCTGGCACGCGATCTGGGCAATATGCCCCCCAATGACTGCTATCCGGAATATCTGGCCGAGCGCGCCAAGGCGTTGGGTAAGGAATACGACAAGCTGACGGTGAAGATCGTCACTCAGGCCCAGGCGGAGAAGATGGGCATGGGGGCTTTCCACGCGGTGGCCAAGGGCAGCACCCGGGAAGGGTGCCTCATCGTGATGGAGTACAAAGGCGCCGCCGGCAAGCCGGTGTCCCTGGTTGGCAAGGGGATCACCTTCGATACCGGCGGCATCTCCCTGAAACCGGGCGCCAACATGGACGAAATGAAATACGACATGGGCGGCGCGGCAAGCGTTTTCGGTACCGTCAAAACCGTCTGTGAGCTGGGCCTGCCTATCCATCTCGTGGCCGTGGTGGCCGCGGCGGAAAACATGCCCGACGGCGGCGCCACCCGTCCCGGCGATATCGTCAAAACGCTGTCCGGACAAACCGTGGAAATCCTCAACACCGACGCCGAAGGCCGCCTGGTGCTGTGCGACGCCCTCACCTATGTGCAGCAGAAGTACAAGCCGCACACCGTCATCGACATCGCCACCCTCACCGGCGCCTGCGTGGTCGCGCTGGGCAGTCATGCCCAAGCGGTGTACGCCAACGACGATGTGCTGCGCGAGTCACTGCTGGAGGCGGGCCAGGATACCGGCGACCGGGGCTGGCCGATGCCGCTGTGGGAGGACTACCAAAGCCAGTTGGACAGCCCCTTCGCCGACATGCAGAACATCGGCGGCCCGAAGGGCGGCTCGATCACCGCGGCCTGTTTCCTGCATCGTTTTGCCCGGGACGTGAATTGGGCGCATCTGGACATCGCCGGCACCGCCTGGATCAGCGGCGGCAAGGACAAAGGGGCCACCGGCCGTCCGGTACCGATGCTGACCCGCTATCTGATCAATCTGGCCGGCAAGGGCTGAGACATTGACCGAGGTTTTGTTTTACATCACCGAGCAAGCCGGAACGGGGGTGCGTGACGCCCTCGCCTGGCGCATCGCGGAAAAGGCCTGGCGCCAGGGGCGCCAGATCTACGTCCACTGCCAGGACGAGACCCATGCCCAGGCGTTGGATCAGCAATTCTGGGCGCAACCCGCTTCGGGCTTCCTGCCCCATTCCCTGCTCGGGGAGGGCCCGGCACCGGTGGTGCTGGGCTTTGGCGACGACCCGGGCAGTCACCACGACGTGCTGATCAATCTGGCGGCGGCGGTACCGGATTTCGTCACCCGCTTTGAACGGGCCGCCGAGATGATCACCGGCGACCCGCGGCAGCGCGAGGGCGGCCGTGAGCGGTTCCGTTTTTATCGGGAAAGGGGCTTTCCACTGAAAACCCACAACCTCTGACGGCAGGCCCCGGTTCCGGTATAATCCGCCTTTCGTTTTTGCGATGAAAGACAGCGGAGATCATGGACAAGACCTACCAACCCGATCGTATCGAGCAGGCCTGGTACAACACCTGGGAGGATGCGGGCTATTTCCGCCCTTCCGGCCAGGGTGATGCCTATTCCATCATGATCCCGCCGCCCAATGTGACCGGCAGTCTGCATATGGGCCACGCGTTCCAGGACACCATCATGGACACCCTGATCCGGTTCCGCCGGATGCAGGGACGCAACACGCTGTGGCAGGTGGGCTCCGACCACGCCGGCATCGCCACTCAAATGGTGGTGGAACGGCGTCTGGCCGCCGAGGGCAAGAACCGCCACGATCTCGGCCGCGATGCTTTCATCGAGAAAATCTGGGAATGGAAGGCGGAGTCCGGCGGCACCATCACCCGCCAATTGCGCCGCATGGGTGCCAGCGTGGACTGGACCCGCGAGCGCTTCACCATGGACGAAGGCCTGTCCAACGCAGTACGCGAAGTGTTCGTGCGCCTCTATGAGGAAGGCCTGATCTACCGGGGCAAACGTCTGGTGAACTGGGACCCGGCCCTGCATACCGCCATCTCCGATCTGGAAGTGGAAAACAAGGAAGAGCAGGGTCATCTGTGGCACTTCCGCTACCCGCTCTCCGATGGCTCCGGCCATCTGGTGGTGGCCACCACCCGCCCGGAAACCATGCTCGGCGATACCGCCGTGGCGGTGCACCCGGAGGATCCGCGCTACAAGGACCTGGTTGGCCAGACCATCCGCTTGCCGCTGGCCGACCGCGAGATTCCAATCATCGCCGACGACTACGTGGATCCGGACTTCGGCTCCGGCTGCGTGAAGATCACCCCGGCCCACGACTTCAACGACTATGAAATGGGCAAACGGCACGATCTGCCGATGATCAATATCCTCACCATCGACGCCCACCTCAACGACCAGGTGCCGGAAGCCTATCGCGGCCTGGATCGATACGAGGCGCGCAAGAAAGTGGTGGATGACCTGGATGTCCTGGGCCTGCTGGAAAAAGTTGACGATCACACGCTGCAAGTACCGCGCGGCGATCGTTCCGGCGTGGTCATTGAGCCCTATCTCACCGATCAATGGTTCGTGGCGGTGGAAAGCCTGGCCAAACCGGCCATCACGGCGGTGGAAAATGGCGATATCCAGTTCGTGCCAAAGAACTACGAGAACATGTACTTTTCCTGGATGCGTGACCTGCAGGACTGGTGCATTTCCCGGCAGCTGTGGTGGGGACATCGCATCCCCGCCTGGTACGACGAGGACGGCAATGTCTATGTGGGACGCAGCGAGGAGGAAGTCCGCGCCGCCCATGATCTCGATGATCGCCTGCTCAGCCAGGACGAGGATGTACTGGATACCTGGTTCAGTTCCGCGTTGTGGACATTCTCCACCCTGGGCTGGCCGGAGCAGACCGAGGAATTGAGCACCTTCCATCCCAGCAGCGTGCTGGTTACCGGTTTCGACATCATTTTCTTCTGGGTCGCGCGGATGATCATGATGACGCTGAAGTTCACCGGTGAGGTGCCCTTCAAAAAGGTCTACGTGCACGGCCTGGTACGGGATGCCGAAGGCCAGAAGATGTCCAAGTCCAAGGGCAATGTGCTCGATCCGCTGGATTTGATCGATGGCATCGATCTGGACAGTCTGGTGGAGAAACGCACCCGCGGGCTGATGCAGCCACAGAAAGAAAAGCAGATCGGCAAACGTACCCGGGCGGAATTCCCCGAAGGCATCAACAGCTACGGTACCGATGCGCTGCGTTTCACCTTCTTGTCACTGGCCTCCACCGGCCGTGACATCAAGTGGGACATGGGCCGCATCGAAGGCTACCGTAACTTCTGCAACAAGATCTGGAACGCCGCCCGTTATGTGATGATGAACACCGAGGGCCAGGACTGTGCTATCGATGCAACGGAGGGCGAAACCACCTTGTCACTGGCGGACCGCTGGATCATCTCCGCTTTGCAGCGGGCCGAGCGCGAAGTGACCGAGGCGCTGGATCAGTTCCGTTTCGATGTCGCCTCCCACGCCGCTTATGAATTCATCTGGAACGAGTACTGCGACTGGTATCTGGAATTGTCCAAGCCGGTGCTCTACAGCGACGATTATTCTGAAGCGGAAAAGCGCGGTACCCGCCGCACTCTGGTGCGGGTACTGGAAGCGATTTTGCGTCTGGCGCATCCGTTCATGCCCTTCATTACCGAGGAAATCTGGCAGAAGGTGGCACCGCTGGCCGGCAAGGCACCCGCCGCGGGCGGGAAGGAGAAGGACTCCACCATCATGCTGCAACCCTACCCCCGGCCCGAACAGGACAAGGTGGATGAGCAAGCGGAGCAGGATATCGAGTGGATCAAGGCGGTGATCACCGCGATCCGCAACATCCGCGGCGAAATGCGCATTCCTCCCAGCCGCACTCTGGATGTGTACCTGCACAACGGCAAGGACGAAGACCTGCGTCGCCTGCAAGCCAACCACAACTTCCTCTGCCGCCTGGCCAGGTTGGACAGCATCAACTGGCTCAACGCCGACGATTCCGCGCCGGCCTCCGCCACCAGCCTGGTCGGCGACATGGAAATCCTGGTGCCGATGGCTGGTCTGATCGACAAGGACGCGGAAATCGACCGCCTCACCAAGGAGGTGGACAAACTGCGCAAGGAAGTGGGGCGCGCGGAAGGCAAACTGAAAAACCCGGCCTTTGTCGACAAGGCGCCGGAAGCCGTGGTCGCCAAGGAGAAAGCCAAACTCGACGACTACCGCTCCCAGCTCGCCCGTCTGGAAGAGCAATTGGAGAAGATCAAGTACCTGTAACAGCCGGTGCCGGGTCAGGGCTGCCGCTTCAGCGTCCCTGGAGTGGCCTCCTGGCCCAGGATCACCGATTCCGCGATCCCGATCATGGTGCGCTGGCAAAGATGCAGGCGCTCCTCACTGAACTCCCCGCCCTCAAAAACATATAGCGAATAGCTTTCCAGAATCCACAGCATGGTCCGCATCACCAGGGGGTCGAAATCGCGGCCGGTAAGCCGATTGATTTCGGCGGTGAGCACTTCCGCGGCGATGGTCTGAGCGCGGTCCCGGTGCGGCGCCAACGCCGAATTGGAGCTGCGCGCTTCCTCCATCATCAACTTGATCACAGGCCCCATGCTGATGTGGTAATCAAAGTAGACTTTGGTGGTGTTATGGATGATTTGCTGCACTGAGCGGGCCTGGCGCATTTCATGATGGAAATGCAGCAGCATATTGTCGATGAAGATGCGGTAGATATTCTCCAACACATCTACCTTGTTACGGAAGTACTTATAGAAAGTGCGCCGTGACACCTTCGCCGCACTCAACAGATGTTGCACCGTGGTGCGCTCCACACCGCGCAGGGCGAATACCTGCACGGAATGAATCAGAATTTCCGCCCGCGCCGGCGAGCGGGAGCCCCCTTCGTCCTCGGCATGAGCGTCCAGCACCTGATTAACCACCTGGCGGATGGCGTCCAGATCATCCCCTTGATTCCACACAGTAACTTATCCTTTGTTTTTGTTTACCGGGGCGTAGCTTAAACCAAGCCCCGGAACCCAGTAAACAAAGGGTCTATCAAGCAGCCAGAGCGGCCGTTTCCTCTTCCCGAGGGGCCCGGCGGCGCTGCCAGCGTTTCCAGATCTTCTCGTGGAAGTGGTAGGCCACCGTGTTCACACAAGGTTCCACCAACGCCGTGGCGCCACCAATGCGCCAGTCACCAGTCATGGCCCACACCACAAGAAACGCAACACTGATATGCATAATGCCGAAACTGAATGTCTTCACCATGGGACACCTCCACCATCATTTGTATATGATAACCATTCTCATAAATGAAAAAAGGAAGATGATGTTATTTTCCCAATAGCTTTAAGCTATTGGCGGGCAGGCGTCATGGTGAGACCCACGGTTCCGTATAAACCAATCTGGAATAGAATGAGTGGCGGGCCATCCGGCGATCCGGTGGCTGTTTTTTGTCCATTGCAAGGAGTGCCCATGGCAAGCGCTAGAGCGGTTTTGATCCTTCACGGTAAACAAGCCACCAATGATGAGGTGCGTCAGGCGGTCTTGGCCCGTCGTGAACAAGGATACCAACTTGATGTTCGGGTCACCTGGGAAGGCGGAGACGCCGAAAGGTATGTAGAGGAAGCATTGAAAGCCGGTTACGACACCGTCATCGCCGGTGGTGGCGATGGTTCGGTGCGCGACATCACCGATGCTCTGATGAAAAACGGCGGCGGGGCCAATCTGGCCATTCTACCGCTCGGAACCGCCAACGACTTCGCCACCGCCGCGAACATTCCCGTGCCTCCGGAGGATGCGCTGGCGCTGCTTGATCTGCCCGCTAGCGCCATCGATGTGCTCGAAGTCAACGGCCATTACTTTCTCAATATGGCCACCGGTGGCTTCGGCACGGAAGTGACCACGGAAACCTCGGAGGAGTTGAAATCCATGCTGGGTGGTGCCGCCTACCTGCTCACTGGTCTCACCCGCTTTACCGAGATCCGGACCGCGCAGGGCCACTTCCAGGGCCAGGACTTTGAATGGGAAGGCGAGTTCATGGCCCTCGGGGTCGGTAACGGCCGGCAGGCGGGAGGTGGCCAGAAGTTGTGTCCGGACGCCATGATTAACGACGGTCTGATGGATGTGGCCATCCTGCCAGCACAGATGGATCTGATGTCCGGACTCCGGGGCCTATTCAGTTCCGGCAACGGCACCAACGGAAACGGTGACCAGGAAGGCCTGTTCGTCCGCGCTCGCCTGGCGTCGATGGAAATCCGCACCCCCGAAGCAATGTATCTGAATTTGGATGGCGAGCCGCTGGAAGACACCCGCTTTGATATAAAGGTACATGCTGGCGCGCTCCGGGTTCACCTGCCCCCCGACACGTCATTGCTTTCGTAATCAGGGTTTGGGACGTCGCAGCGCCTCCAACTGCACATTAAGCGCATTGGTGGAAATAAGAACTTCCCAAAGCGAGAAGATCAACGACAGTGACAGGCTGATCAGACTGGCTCCGAACAGCACCACCCCCGGCATGTCCTGATGCAGATAGAGCGCGAACATCGACAGTGTGCACAGAAGAAAACTGAGCACCCCGGCCACCTGCATTCGCTGGGTCAACACCACTCGCCTGTGCAACAACTCAATCTGACGCGTGGCGACTTCCTCGTGGTGCGTCTTTTCCTCATCCGCCAGCTTGCGAATCAACTGCGCCAAAACCAGGAAGCGGTTGGTGTAAGCCAGCAATAGCAACGAAATGGCGGGGAAGAGAAGCGCGGGCGTGGTCAGAGACATGAGCGACTCTTTGTAGTTGTCATGGAATTTACTTTAACGGATCCGCGGGAAATCCGTCAGCCTTCCCGGGCTGGCACGAAAATCCCAGTCAGCCGGCTTTGGATCAGGCGAGTTGCAGCGAAAGAGGGCGCACGGCAAAACGCCCTGTCAGG